>CBFIGD010000001.1:0-5978 GCA_965662065.1 uncultured Porticoccaceae bacterium
CTACACTGGGGTTTAAGCAGCTAGTGCGTAGTTGTCGTCGTTGGCAACTATAAGTTTGCGACTTTGGATTAACGAGATTGGTCACCATCTCGGCATGCACCGGAGGTTTTGTAACCGTCGTCGAATCCAAAACGCCCCCAGAGGGCGGAGAGTCTAACATAGTCTAAAGCAACAGGAACTGACTTTGATCAAAACAATTTAAGCGTCGAATTTGCACTTGGAATACCCTAGAATCATCGGCTAATAAAAATAACCGCAGGAAAGCAGCAATGCAAAGAGGTGAGTTTTCTTCTCGGCTGGCATTTATTTTTGCCGCCTCTGGCTCTGCCGTTGGGCTGGGTAATATCTGGGGCTTTCCCACCAATGCCGCTGAAAATGGCGGTGCTGCATTCCTGGTCATGTATCTTATTTTGGCTTTTTTGCTGGCCTACCCGGCGATGATGGCGGAGTTAATTATTGGTCGCCACACCCGATCTAATATGGTCAATGCACTGCAATCTATATCTCCGGGGCAAACAGCCAAGACCTTAGGCAAGTTGACCGGCATTGGCGGCATGGTCACGGCAGGGCTGATTCTGAGCTTTTACAGCATTGTGGCGGGCTGGTTTATTGCCTTTATGCTTGAGCCTGTGACCGCTGTGCTCGGCCTGAACTCTATGGGTACTTGGCTGACCGAGTTTAGCCTGGTGCGCAATATTGGTTTTGCGGGGTTCTTTATACTATTAACCGTGCTCATTATCAGTGCCGGTGTTGTGCAGGGCATTGAGAAATGGTCTAGCCGCTTGATGCCGTCTTTATTTATATTGATGGGTGCGCTAATTATCTATGTGCTGACCCAAGAGGGTGCCATGGAGGGGCTCAGGCATTACCTGGTGCCGGACTTTTCTCAGATCACCAATCCCAAGTTAATTGTCAGCGCCATGGGCCAGGCGTTTTTCTCTATGTCTCTGGGTGTGGGTACCATGCTGGTCTATGGCTCCTATATTCGCGCCGATGAAAACTTGCCCACTGTCGGCGCCCTGGTGACCCTGACTGACACGTCTGTTGCGTTTTTGGCGGGGCTGCTGGTGCTGCCTGCTATTTTTGTGGCGCAGAATCTGGGTGTAACTATCTATGCCGAGAGCGGCAATTTAATTGCCGGCCCGGATCTGATTTTTCAGGTGTTGCCGGCGCTATTTGATGGCATGGGTGCCACCGGGTTGCTGGTAGGTCTGGCCTTCTTTGTGCTGATGTCTATTGCCGCGGTGACTTCATCTATCTCTATGCTTGAGGTGCCGGTGTCCTATGCGGTGGAAGCCCATCAGGTCAACCGTCACAGGGCGACCTGGCTGGTGGGTTTGGCGGTCTTCGCGTTTAGCGCCATCATTTGCCTGAACTTTGAGTCGCTGTTTGGCTTTGTGATTACCATGACGACGGAGCGGGCCCAGCCCCTGCTGAGTATGATGCTGTGTATCTTTGCCGGCTGGGTGTTCTACCGCAATAGTATTCTTAAGGAGCTTAAGAGCGGCAGCCCGGATGTGGATCAGGGGTTGTTTTGGAAGATTTGGCCGCTGTATGTGAAGTTCTTTTGTCCGGCGTTGATTCTACTGACCTTTGCCCAGGGGTTTTCCTAAAGCAACCGGCTGTTCTTGGAAAACTGGCTGCGCAAAAACGCCATCTGGTCTCCCCGAATACGGCGGCTGTTGAGCAGCGCTAAATACTCTGCATTATTAGGCTTAAATGGCAGTGCCACTAACTCCATACCCGCCTCTTCCGGCGTCCGGTTGGCTTTGTGCTGATTGCAGCGGCGGCAGGCGGCCACGACATTTTCCCAGCGGTCGGCACCTGCTCTTGAGACTGGCTGAATATGATCTCTGGTCAGTTGGATACTGGCAAACTCTCTGGCGCAATACATGCAAACATGGCCATCGCGGGCAAACAATGTAGGGTTATTTAGCGGGTAATTTGAGCGCGGTCTGGCTAGCTGTTCACCACCACAGGCAATAATGCTGGGCAGTTCCACCACTGACCTGTTGCCGGTCTGGCGGCAAATGCCGCCATGCACTTTGCGCACTGTATCGCCCAATGTCCAGACCACCAGGTCTCGGGCATAGATACACACGGCCTCTTCCCAGTTAAGCCAGTCAATGGGTTGCCCTGCTAGATTAAGTCGCAATATTCTGGTGTGCATTGCGTTTTAGCTCCTCTGAAAACAAAAAACCCCATCGCCGGAGGCAACAGGGTTATGGACGTTTATATCTGAGACTGCTACCACTCGCCGAGCCTCTGTGGCTCTGCGCAGCTTTGACAGTAAGGTAACGCTATTATGCTGAACTCTGAAGGCTGGCTACTCCTGAACTCTTTATACTAAAACTTTACATCTGAGCAGTTATTTTGAACAGGCTGTAGCGACCTGTCAATCCGCCTTATGCAATCTATTACTGGTAAAAATAAGACGGCTGTCAGGACCAAACACATAATTTATATGTGCTGTAGCATTTGACCAATATACCTATGTTGGTTAGGGTGCTGTTCCAGTATTATCGTCTTTTAACAGTGAGTTTTTATTGTGGTAACAGAAAAGAAAGCAGTGGATTTTGAGCAGCAACTCGGCAGCCTTGAGGCGCTGGTTGAGTCCCTGGAAAGTGGCGACCTAAGCCTTGAAGACTCGCTCAAATCCTTTGAACAAGGTATCAAAGTAGCCCGTGAATGCCAGACAGCGCTCAAACAGGCTGAGCAAAAGGTTGAGCTGCTGATGCGTCAGGGCGACGAGCTGGTTAGTCAGCCATTTGAGTCGGGCGAATAACGCTTTTTATGGCACGCCCTCTGAAGGATCTTCTTGTCGACTACAGCAATCAGGTTGATGCCCAGCTCGAGCAATTGTTGCCCGAGGCCAGTGGCCCTGCGGAGGCTCTTTTTGCGGCCATGCGCTATTCGGTCTTTAACGGTGGCAAACGCCTGCGTCCGGCACTGTGCTTTGCGGCCGCCGAGGCTATTGGTGGCGGCAATACCAACCGCACTGGCAATACCGCCAAAGTTGCGGCGGCGGTAGAGGCCATTCATGCCTATTCGCTGATCCATGATGACCTCCCGGCCATGGACGACGACGACCTGCGTCGCGGCAAGCCCACCTGCCATATTCAATTTGGAGAGGCCACTGCTATTTTAGCGGGCGATGCCCTGCAGTCTCTGGCATTTCAGCAGTTAACCGAGCTCACTGACCTGCCTGCTGAGACCCAGCTTGAGTTGGTGTCCATGCTGTCCAGATATGCAGGCTGCGCCGGCATGGTCACCGGGCAGGCTATTGATCTGGCGGCTACGGGTCAGGCGCTGCAGCTTGAACAGTTGAAAACCATGCATAGCTATAAAACTGGTGCCTTAATAGAGGCATCAGTGCTTATGGGAGCCATTGCAACCGGTGCGGCCAGTCAACAGCAGCTGGATGCCTTAAAACAGTTTGCCGGTGCCATCGGCCTAGCCTTCCAGATTCAAGATGATATTCTCGATGTGGAGAGCTCAACCGAACAGCTCGGCAAGCAGCAGGGTTCCGATGTTGCTAATGACAAATCCACCTATACCTCGATTCTAGGGCTTGAGCAGGCCCGAGAGCAGGCCGCTGAACGCTACCAGCAGAGCATAGCCAGCCTCGAGTTCTTTGCCGAACGGGCCGAGCCTCTGCGGCAACTGGCCAGCTTTATTGTCAATCGGGCTTATTAACCGGCCTGTTTGGTGTAAGATCCACCTTCGCTAATAGATATAACAACCATGGCAAAAACATTTACGGATATACCACTCAGCCGACCAGATACGCCTCTGTTAGACCGTATCGGCGCGCCTGTGGACCTGCGTCAACTGACTGACGCTGAGCTGCTGCAAGTGACAGATGAGCTGCGCGCTTTTATGCTCTACTGCGTGGGTAAAACTGGCGGTCACTTTGGTGCTGGTCTGGGTGTCGCCGAGCTGACGGTGGCTCTGCACTATGTATTTGATACCCCCAATGATCGCCTGGTCTGGGATGTAGGTCATCAAACCTATCCCCACAAGATTCTTACCGGTCGTCGCGAGCAGATGTTGAGCATGCGCCAGAAAGACGGCCTGTCCGGCTTCCCTAAGCGCTCGGAAAGTGAATATGACACCTTTGGTGTTGGCCATTCCAGTACCTCTATCAGCGCCGCACTGGGCATGGCAATGGCCTCAAACCAGCTGGGTGAAGATCGCCGGACTGTGGCTATTATGGGTGATGGCGCCATGACTGCCGGCATGGCCTTTGAAGCGCTAAATCATGCAGCCCATGTGGATAAAAAGCTGCTGGTGGTGCTCAACGATAATCAGATGTCTATCTCGCGCAATTCAGGCGGTCTGTCCACCTACTTTGCCAAGCTCTGGTCGAGCAAGTTTTACACTAACCTTCGTGAGAGCGGCAAAAAAGCGCTGCGCTCTCTGCCCCATGCCAAGAATTTTGTCCGTCGCACGGAAGAATATATGAAGAGCATGGTGTCTCCAGCAACCATTTTTGAAGAGCTGGGTTTTTATTATATTGGCCTTATCGATGGCCACGATCTGCCTATGTTGGTTGAGATTTTAAGTAAGATAAAAGATATAGATGGCCCTGTATTGCTGCATATTATCACCCAAAAGGGCAAGGGCTTTGAGCCGGCAGAAAATGATCCGGTTGGCTATCATGCGCTAAATAAAATTGAGCCCAAGCCGTCAGTGCAAACTGCGGTATCCCGCAGTAGCAATGATACCAAGCCCACTAAACCCAAATACCAAAAGGTGTTTGGTGACTGGCTCTGTGATATGGCGGAAGAAGATCAGCGGCTGGTAGGCATAACGCCAGCTATGTGTGATGGCTCTGGTATGAATGATTTTGCCGAGCGCTTCCCGGATCGTTTTGAAGACGTGGCTATTGCCGAACAGCATGCGGTCACCTTGGCGGCTGGTATGGCCTGCGAAGGAGCAAAACCGGTGGTGGCTATTTACTCGACCTTTTTACAGCGGGGCTATGACCAGTTAATTCACGATGTGGCACTGCAAAATCTCGATGTGCTATTTGCCCTTGATCGAGCGGGCATGGTGGGCGAGGACGGCGCTACCCATGCCGGGGCCTACGATATTAGCTATCTACGCTGTATTCCCAATATGCTGGTGATAACGCCCTCGGATGAGAATGAAACACGTCAGCTGCTGTACACCGGGTTTATCCACCAGGGTCCTGCGGCTGTCAGATACCCCCGGGGTACTGGTCCTGGCGCAGTGATTGAAAAAACCATGACGGCATTGCCTCTGGGTAAAGGCGTTATGCGTCGCAGCGGCCTCCAAATAGCTATTCTGAACTTTGGTACCACTCTGACCACAGCAATGTCCGTTGCCGATAGCCTCAATGCCAGTGTTGCCGATATGCGCTTTGTAAAACCCATAGACGAAGCATTAATCAATCAGCTGGCGGCTGATCACCAACTGCTGGTGACTGTCGAGGAAAACAGTATTGCCGGTGGTGCTGGTGCTGCTGTCAGTGAATATCTCGCTGAGCAGGGTATTGTTATGCCAGTGCTGCATCTGGGTCTGCCGGATCAATTTATTGATCATGGTAGCCACACACAACAGCTGGCTGCCACTGGCCTGGATAGCGCAGGCATGCTGCAAGCTATTGAGCGGCGCCTGACTTTACTTAAACTGCCAGGTCAAGCCATCAAATAACAATAAGAGGCCACAAAATGAAATTCTACGATTGCGCAACGGCACCCAGCCCAAGACGAGTAAGAATCTTTATGGCTGAGAAAGGTATTGAGATTGAAACCATTCAGGTTGATTTGAGCAAAGGCGAGCAGTTCTCGGAGGCCTTTAAGGCCATCAACCCATTATCCGAAGTGCCATTACTTGAATTGGATGATGGCACTACCATCAGTCAGGTCGGCGCTATCTGTCGGTACCTTGAGGAGATTTATCCTGATAAGCCTCTCCATGGTCGCACTCCTGTTGAGCGGGCGATGGTGGAT
>CBFIGD010000002.1:0-54423 GCA_965662065.1 uncultured Porticoccaceae bacterium
GCAGACACCGGACCTTTGTAGGGCACTCGCCCCTCAATACCCTCAGGCACCAGCTTTTCAGCACCGGCATTGGCATCCTGAAAATAGCGGTCACTGGAGCCCTGGCTGCGAGACATGGCACCCAGCGAGCCCATGCCACGGTATGACTTGTAGGAGCGGCCCTGATAGATCTCAATCTCACCTGGCGCTTCTTCGGTACCGGCCAACATGGAGCCCATCATCACCGCACTGGCACCGGCCACAACAGCTTTTGACATATCACCGGAGTAGCGAATACCGCCATCGGCAATTACCGGAACCCCTGTGCCTTCAAGGGCAGCTACAGCATCAGCAATCGCAGTAATCTGCGGTACACCAATCCCAGTAACAATTCTTGTGGTACAGATCGACCCTGGACCTATACCAACCTTAACGCCATCGGCACCCGCATCGGCCAACGCTTTGGCGCCAGCACCCGTGGCTACATTGCCACCAATAACCTGAACGTCGGGGTAGTGCTGTTTGATCCACCTGACCCGATCCAAAACATTTTTCGAATGGCCGTGGGCTGTATCAACCACTAGCACGTCAACACCCGCTTTTACCAGCGCCTCAACACGCTCGTCTGTACCCTCACCTACGCCAACTGAGGCCCCGACACGCAGTCGGCCCTGATCGTCTTTACAGGCATTGGGGTGTTGTTCAGCTTTATCAATATCGGTGACCGTAATCAGACCCTTGAGCTCAAAGTCATCATTGACTACCAATACTTTTTCAATTCTGTGTTTATGCAATAAAACGCGCACAGCATCTGGGTCGGCGCCTTCTTTGACTGTAACCAGATCTTTTTTCGGTGTCATTATGGATGTCACCTGCGCGTCCATATCAGTGGCAAAGCGCACATCACGACGGGTCACGATACCTATCAGGTTGCCGTCTTCGAGAACAGGCAACCCAGAGATATTGTTGGCCACGGTCAGGTCGTGCAGCTCTTGTAGCGTTGCCGTCGACTGAATGGTATGCGGATCTTTAACCACACCACTTTCGTACTTTTTAACCGCACGCACTTCGCCAGCCTGCTGTTCAATAGTCATGCTCTTATGGATGATGCCAACACCGCCCTCGGCAGCAATGGCAATGGCCAGACGAGATTCGGTGACTGTGTCCATAGCTGCAGAGACCAGCGGAATATTCATGCGAATATCGCGAGTGAGCTGCGAGTGGGTCGATACATCTTTGGCGGTGACGTCAGAATACCCAGGTACTAGGAGTACATCATCAAAGGTTAATGCTTCATGGGAAATGCGTAACATAAGGGACGCTTACCTCAGCGAGGTTTTGAAAAGTAAGCGCTGCATTATAAATCAGTGCCTACATTAAGGTAAACAACTATTTAGCCTTTAAAAAGACACATAAAACAGTGACTTAGCCCGGCCTGCATCCCTACAATAGAGACATGTTATCCAACCCTACAGAACGGCAAATTTTTAGCGTCAGCCAGCTTAATCGCAGCGTGCGTCATCTGCTAGAAACCCAGCTGCCCATGCTCTGGGTAGAAGGCGAGATATCCAACTTTGCCCGCCCCGGCTCCGGCCACTGGTATCTGACCTTAAAAGACGATCAGGCCCAGGTACGCTGCGCTATGTTTCGCAATACCAACCAGCGCGTCGGCTTTCAACCTGCCAATGGCACCCAAGTATTAGTCCGCTGTCGCGCTGGCCTCTATGAGGGCCGCGGCGAGTATCAGCTAGTGATAGAGCACATGGAAGAGGCTGGCTTTGGTGCGCTGCAGCGTAAATTTGAGCAGCTAAAACAACAGCTGAGCGATGAGGGCCTGTTCGATAATCAGCATAAGCAGCCTATGCCGGAGTCGGTAAACCACATTGGCGTGATCACCTCGTCCACCGGGGCGGCCGTCAAAGACATTCTCTCTGTACTAAATCGCCGTTTTCCCAATATCAGGGTCAGTATCTTCCCCGCCATGGTTCAGGGCGATCAGGCCGCAGGGCAAATTGTTCAGGCCATAGCCAATGCCAATCAGCACAATCAGTGCGATGCACTTATCGTTGGTCGCGGTGGCGGTTCTTTAGAAGATTTATGGCCGTTTAATGAGGAGTCTGTTGCCCGGGCCATTTTTGCCAGCGATATTCCTGTGGTGAGTGCAGTGGGCCATGAGGTGGACTTTACCATTGCCGATTTTGTGGCCGACTTAAGGGCACCAACACCCTCGGCAGCTGCTGAACTGCTAAGCCCAGATGGCGAAGATATACTCAATCAATTTGAGGGCTTTGAAATACTGCTGGGCGACGCTCTGATGCGCAAGATCAGGCAGCTTGAGCAGCGTGCCGATTACTTGCAAAAACGTCTGCAGCATCCCGGCAGAAAACTTCAGGAGCAGGCTCAGCATCTGGATCATTTAACCATTAGATTGCGCCGCGCTATTGCCGGAAAAATGCAGCAACAGGCTTCGCAAATGAATAATCTGCAGGATAAATTAATACGTCAAAGCCCGAGAACGGCTATTACCCAAAGGCAACAGCGCCTATCAAGCTCGGTGAAGCAGATGATGCGAGCTATCAGTCAGCAGCTGGAAAAAAAACAGGGTAAAACTACACAGGCAATGCATTTGCTCGATACGGTAAGTCCACTGAACACATTGGGTCGTGGCTATTCAATTATTCGCAATAAGAATAATGCAGTGGTTAAGACTGTGGCCGAGGTTAATGCGGGAGATGAGTTGCGAGGTCAGCTGGCGGATGGTGAAGTTATTTTTGCGGTGACTGGAACTAACAAAAAAACAATCTCAACGAGCCAATAGTACTTGTAAGGCACTGAGCAGGTTCATCTTCGCCCATCCTCGATCAACATACGACGTGAATACATCCCTGTCGCCTCAAGGGTAGGGAAAGATAACTCTCAACATTGGAGCGCGTTGTGTGAATGCTGAAAATCTCTGTACCCATGGGACCGATCTCAAGGGCATACACAGGGGTTATTGCGCTCCTAACCAAAATATTTCAGTCCTCCAACGCCTGTTCCAAATCAGCAATAATATCTTCCACCGCCTCAAGCCCGGCGGAAATTCTTACCAGCCCTTCAGTAATACCATGTTCCGCTCGCTCCTCAGGGCTATAAACGGAGTGAGTCATGCTGGCTGGATGCTGAATCAATGTTTCGGCGTCACCCAAACTCACCGCTAACTTGGCCAGCTTTAGTCTGTTCAGCATGCGTATTCCCGCGTCGCAGCCGCCCTTTAACTCTAGGGCGATCATGCCGCCAAAATCATCCATCTGCGTTGAGGCAACCCCATGCCAAGGATCATTCTTTAGGCCCGGGTAAAACACCTGCTCAACCGCCGGATGCTTTTCCAGCATCTCGGCAATTGCCTGAGCATTTTGGCAGTGGCGCTCCATGCGCAACTGTAATGTTTTAATACCGCGCAGAATCAAAAATACGGTCATCGGCGAAATTACCGCGCCGGTCATATCTTTTAAACCAAACAGCCGAATCTGCTGGATAGTCTCAGCATCGCCAACCACCGCCCCAGCAATTAGGTCGCCATGGCCGCCCAGATACTTGGTCGCCGAGTGGACTACCAGATCAGCACCCAAAGTCAGCGGACGCTGCAGTGCAGGTGTGCAGTAGGTATTATCGACCATCACCTTTATATCGCGACTGTAACGCTTGGTTAATGCACTGACCGCGGCGATATCAATCACTCGCATATTTGGGTTAACCGGGGTCTCAAAATAAATGACCTTGGTTTTATCCGTTAGCTTGCTCCGTAATTCAGCATGATTGGTAAAGTCGGCATAACAGACATCAACGCCAAATTTCTTAAGGCCGTGTTCCATGAACGAGAAGGTACAGCCATAGAGCGTTTCATCAACCAGAATCTGATCGCCTGGCGCAACCAATGTCCATAGCGTAGCAGTTATAGCGCCCATGCCAGAGGCCGTAGCCAAGGCCGCCTCGCCCTCCTCCAAGTCAGCTAATCTGGTCTCTAAAATCTCCTGGGTCGGATTAGAAATGCGACTATAAAAATGGCCCTGCTGCTCGCCGGCAAAACGCCCAGCACCCTGCTCAACATTATCAAAGGCAAAGGTAGAGGTCATATAGATGGGGGGATTTAAGGCGCCCTCATTGTCGGTTGAATCGTAACCAGCATGGACAGAGCGAGTAGCAAAAGAGAGCTTGGTAGTAGTATTGGAGGGCATGAAAATTCTCATTAAAGGGGCTAATTATCGCTCTAGAATAACGCCATTATTTTAGTTAAATCTCCCTTTTAAATTTGATGAAATCACTATTAATAGCTATATTCGCTAACTTATTTATATTTATAGGTGAATTATGCCAATTACGAAACTAGACCGAATGGACCGCCGTATCCTTGAAGAGATTCAGTCCGATGGCAGTATTAACAATTTGGAATTGGCAGAGCGAGTTGGCCTATCACCCTCACCCTGCGCGAGACGCGTGAAACTGCTGCGGGAGAGCGGCGTTATTAGTCGGCAGATTACCCTGCTTGATCAAAAAAAGCTGGGGCTTCCTATTAGCATCTATATCTCAGTAAGCTTGGATCATCAGAGTCCGGACCGGCTCAAGAACTTTGACAATAAAGTCATCGGCTGGCCAGAAGTGGTCGAATGCTCACTGATTACTGGCAGTGATACAGACTACCTGCTAAAAGTGGTGATGCCAGATATGGACTATTACCAGAAGTTCTTACTGGACAAGCTCAATCAAATTGAGGGGGTTAGCAGTATTAGAACCAGCTTTGTACTGAGGCAGGTGGTGCAGCGCACCGAGATGCCGCTGAATCATATCTAGAGACGCTTCGTATTAATCAGTAGCAACCGTGCTTTCGCAGAACCTGAATTATCAGCGTTTCTTATTATTGGTGTCATTACGCTTGGCGTACTTAATCACCTTCTTTCGCTTAAATACCGGCTTCTCACCCGCTTTAGACTTGTTGCTATAGGGGTTTTCGCCCGTGCGATATTCAACCTTTACCGGCGTGCCGTGCAACCCCAGCTCACGACGGAAAATCTTTTCCAAATAACGCGTGTACTGCGCAGGCACCGAATCAGTCTGGTTACCGTGAATAATTATTACCGGCGGATTACGCCCACCCGCATGAGCAAAGCGCAACTTGATACGGCGACCGTGCACCATTGGCGGCTGATGTTCCTCCACTGCACCCTCAAGTACCTTGGTTAAACGCGAGGCGCTTAAGGTATCTGTAGCCGCAGAATAGGCTGCCCCAATAGAGTCATAGAGATTGCCGACACCGGTGCCATGCAACGCAGAGATAAAATGCACATCGGCAAATTCTGCAAACTGAAGGCGACGCTTGATGTCTGCCTTAATCTTCTCTCTTTTTTCAGGCGCCAGACCATCCCATTTATTAATACCCACGACCAGGCCACGCCCCGCATCAATAACTGAGCCCATCAGGTGCAGATCCTGGTCGACAAGTCCCTCTTGGGCATCGACCATCAACACCACGACATTGGCATCATCGATAGCCTGCAACGTTTTAACAATCGAGAATTTCTCAATTGCCAACTTAATATTCTTGCGCTTACGTATGCCCGCGGTATCGATCAAGGTGTAGTGCTGACCGTGGCGTTCGTAATCAATATAAACACTGTCGCGGGTAGTACCCGCCTCATCAAACACCACCACGCGGTCTTCGCCGAGCAGGCGATTGACCAGCGTCGATTTACCCACATTAGGGCGACCAACGATCCCGATCTTAATATTATTTAAGCCGCTATTGTCTGGCTCTACAAATTCAGGAAATGGTTCTAGCAACTCTTCCATCATCGAACGTACACCGCGGCCATGGGTCGCAGTGGTAGGGAACATCCCAGAAAAACCCAGCTGATAGAAATCTGCCAGAGCGGCGGCAGGGTCAAGTCCATCAATCTTATTGGCAACCAAATAAACCTTGCGGTTCTTTTGGCGAAGCTTTTCAGCAATCATATAATCGGCAGGCAGAAGGCCAGATCGGCAGTCGACAATAAACAGTACGATGTCCGCCTCGTCCATGGCCAGCAACGACTGCTCTGCCATACCCACATCAATACCTTCTTCCTCGCCACTGATGCCACCGGTATCGATCACCATAAAACGACGATCATACATCTCACCATCGCCATACTTGCGGTCGCGGGTTAAACCGGAATAGTTGGCCACCAGCGCATCGCGACTGCGAGTGAGTCGATTAAACAGTGTGGACTTGCCAACATTAGGGCGCCCTACAAGGGCAATAACAGGAATCATGGAATAAACGGTATCGCAGGTTTTAAAGCGGCATTCTACGTTAGTTTGGCTGAGTTAACACTAGGGATTATTGGCCTCAAATACATGCTTACCACTCAGCTTTCCCAGCTTAGCCTGTAGCTCAGAGCAAGGCATCATCAGTTCATATATTTTACAACCTGACAGTTACCGGTGTTGCAATAGAAAATGGTTCGGTATAGCCTCCACCCCTGCCTTGGTAGTCACGAGCAGTAGCGAGGCAGTGATCAAAGTACCATGTAGTGGAAAGGTACTCATCAGATACACAAGGATGTAATACTATGGCTCAACAAAAACTAGAGAATAATGACGTTCTTGATCTTTCTCGCCTATTCGAAAACGGTTCTTTACCCCTTAAACTCGTCACTGAAACTGGCGCCCAGAAAACCGGGGAAGTGTTTCTTGCCGAGGGTGCGGTAATCGCAGAAAAAAATGCCTCAGTAATATTTGTTTGCGGCTAACTCTTTAAAACCATTTGATTATTGCCCAGCCTGGGCAAACAAACTGCTGTGTGCATCTCTGTGTTAGAGATGCCAGGCGTTTGTATTACGACTATAAGGAGATACATCAATGTCATCAGACAAAAACATTACGCAAATTAAAGACTCAGCCAACCTGATTAGCGAGCTGGTCAAAAATGGGCAGATTCCTCTAAAGATTGTTTCTGGCACTCAGAGTACGGAATCTGTGAGACTTTCCCCAGGCGCAGTGGTTGCTCATGAAGGCGCTACTGTCATTTTCGTCTGCGGTTAATTTCTCAATCTTTATGTAAACCATGAGCAGAGGAGTGGCTGTAATTCGCCACTTCTTTGCTCTCTGTTATGGAGGATAGAATCTTGACAATACCTCAGAGCTATTTACCCAACCAAAATCAGCATAGCTGGTGCCCCAAACTGCGAGAAAATATCTGGCATCTGCGTCCGGATGCCTCAGGCGAAGACCCTGCATTTTTAATTACCAGCAAAGCCAAATATGAATTACCCAGCGATTATGTGCGTGGCTTTTTAAAAATTCGCCCCTACTGTACTGGCCATCATTCGGTCGCAAAAATAGCCGATATCACAGGCACTCAAGCCGACGATTTATTGGTATTTTTTAAGGCCTTTTCTGAAATAGATTTATTGTATCCAGAAAATCCCTCCGCCATTACACTTGACAGGCAGGCGGTGGTTAACGCTTTAACCAGCATTGTTGATATTTGGGCCAGCGAACTACATGCCGTTTACATCGCCAATGAGTTGGTGCGCGGCGATGGTTTATCACTTCCCATCGTGATCGGCTGGATGACCGAGATGTACCATTATGTGCGTGACTTCCCCCACGCATTGCAAAGTGGTGCTGACCAGGCCCAAGGCGATCTAAAGATCGTTCTCGACCGCTACGCCAAAGAAGAGCTGGGCCATGAAACGTTTGTTTTGGATACCTTGCAAAACCTGGGTGTTGATCCTGATGAGGTGCGTGCCAGTGTGCCGTTGGTATCCACAAGAACTATTGGTTTGCTGCTACGGGAGTTACTGACCATTGAGCCTAGCGCGACTCTTTTGGCTGCTGCTTTATTAGAAGCTGCGGATTTTGATGAAGAAAATATAGGCCATTATCAAGATCGGCTTGCAACCTTGTACGGTATTTCTAATCAGGCGCTTGCGCCCTATTTTAAACATCAGAAAATTGATTTTGAGTTGGGTCACCAGAAATTGTTAGCCGATAACCTTGAGCTGCTTGATATTACAGATGTTGATCGATTAGATGTTCTCATCAATAAGTTACATGACTTGAAGCATGCCTTTGAATTGCAGAGCCTAGAGATAAAAGCGTATTACGGAGAGCCTAATAACGGCAAGTACCTGAGGCGACAGGCGATGAGCTTTCATGCTATTTGAGGTGTTTGGTTTGATCTTTTGGCGCTTGGTGGAGGCGCGGAGAGATCTTTCGCTGCGCTCAGAATGATCGTCAATTTGTCATTCTGAGTCCCAGCGAAGCGTCTTTCTTTCCCCCGCTACCTACTTAAGTCTATAGGCCGTTATGGAACCATCGTTAGCTTGCACTATAAGGCTCTCGCCAATACTCAGCATAGGCGCACTGACACCACTGCCATCGACTTTAACACGGCCAACAAAGTGTCCATCGACTGGGTCTAGTAGATGCAAATAGCCTTCAGCATCGGCCACCGCAATAGTACCGGCCAGTCTTGCCGGGCCTGTTACCTGACGTAAAAATAGCTGTTCGTTAGTCCACACTGGTTGCCCGCTACCGGCTTTAAACGCACGTACCGCATCATCATCTTCAGTGACATAAACCTGTTCCTGACTATAGGCCGGAGCATGGTGTGAGGAGCTATCCTGGAACCAAAGGCTTCTCCCTGTACCCCGAGACAGGGCGCCCAAGCGTCCCTGATAGGTAACTGCGTAGATAACATCGCCGACCAATAAGGGCGCGCCATCTATATCTACCATACGCTCTAGTTCGGTACGGCCCTTGGGCACGGCTAAACGAGATTCCCAGATCAATGAGCCATTGTCAGGGTTAAAGGCAACTAGCTTGCCGGTATCAAAACCAGTCAGCACCATATTGCTGGTAACGACAGATTCACTGGTGCCACGCACACTTAAAATTGGCGCATCGCCATCATGCTGCCAGAGCTCTTCGCCAGTTGCAGCATCCAGCGCGAACAGCCTGTCGTCGACTGTTTGTACTGCCACAATCTCACCATTGGACTTGGGGCTTGAGATAACTTCGGAGCTTACCTGGCTGGTCCAGAGTACCGCACCGCTATTGGCATCCAGAGCATAGACTTCACCTTCGATAGTGCCCAGCATAACCATGCCAGCTCCATAACCCACACCACCAGAAAGAGATACGTCCAGATTAACTTGCCAGGCTTTTTTGCCGTTACTGATGTTTAAGGCCGTTACCGTACCTTCATGGTCGGCAGCAAAAATACTGTCTGTATTGGCCGCTGGGTGCAGGCTATTGCGGTAGTCCAGGTTAGCCGCTCCAATATTGGCAGACCATTCGCGCTTTACTGACACTTCTTGCTTAAACTTTACGAGCTCTGCAGGGGTAATTGCAGCATCTTCATCATCGCCGCCAAACCAACTACAGCCGGTAATAAGCAGTGATGATAAAAGCGTCATTACGAGTGACGAATACTTCATTCTAAAGCTCCTTCAATTTCTTCAGCCGTCACCGCCTCAGACGGACGCACCTGACTAATTTTAAGCTCTAGTATATTTCTGATCATCTGGTCCTGTGACTCGTTGGCTGCCAGCGCAGATTCATACGCAGTAAAGGCAGCTGCACTATTATCTTGCAGTAAGTAGAAGTCGCCTTTGGCTTCTTCATAAGCAGACTTCATCTCTGCCGCATCAACGCCCTGAACCATTTGCAACGCGGTGTCGATATTGCCACGAGCCGCTTCTACACGCGCCAACCGCAGGCGAATCAGGCGCTCTGTCGCCGGTGCTGGATCATTGTCCATAGCCCATTCGAGCTCGCTTGCCGCTGCGTCCAACGCATTATTATCAACCGCCAACTTGGCTTTTAGCATAGCCGCAAACTGGGCATAGGCTGAGTTGCTATGATTTTCCTTAAGTTGGTCAGCCGCAGCATTTATCTGCGCCTGCTGATCTGCATCGAGCAATTGCCCCGGCGTATTTTCAGAGACAATTTCAATCATTTCTAGGTAGGCATTAGATGCCTGATCAGTTTGAACCTGCTGTTCCTGCTCCCAGTACTGCCAGCCAAAGTAACCGCCAACAACCAGAACCACGGAAAGAACAGTTTGCATGCCGTTTGCTGCCCACCAACGTTTTAGAGCTTCAATTTGTTCTTCTTCAGAAAGATGATCTGCCACAGGTGTTCCTCAATCAGTAAAATAGTTATTTAATAAGTTGGCCAATTCTATCTGGGCAACGGTCTGCTGGGGTTTTTCTTCGCGAAGAAATTTTACCCCTGCTGTTGCGGAGGCCACTTCGTCTTCGCCCAATATCAGCGCGACTGCAGCTCCACTCTTATCTGCTTTCTTTATTTGCGATTTAAAACTGCCACCACCGCAATGGCTTTCGATACGTATATTGGGACACTGGCTGCGCAACTGTTCCGCCAATACCAAGGCCTCAAGTCCAATATTTCCAACCGCTACAAGATACAGCTCCACATTCTGGCCGATACTATCGGGGACAACGCCTAACTCGTCAAGCAGCAGCACCAGCCTTTCAACACCCATGGCAAACCCCACGCCAGGACAAGGTTTACCACCGAGCTGTTCCACCAGACCATCATAGCGACCGCCGGCACACACTGTACCCTGCGCCCCCAGATTGGTGGTTACCCATTCAAAGACTGTTTTGGAATAATAATCTAGGCCACGCACCAGGCGTGGGTTGATTTCATAGTTAATCTTAGCAGCATTAAGTACAGCGCATAGCTGCTCAAAATGATCACGAGATTCCTGATCAATAAAGTCAGCCAGTTTCGGGGCATCGTTCAGCAGTGCCTGAGTATTCTGATTTTTGCTGTCTAAAATACGCATGGGGTTAGTCTGCAAGCGGCGCTGGCTATCTTCATCGAGCTGTTCTTGGCGTGCCATTAGATAGTCGACCAGCGCCGCGCGATAGGTCTTGCGATCGGCTGAAGTGCCCAGGCTATTAATCTGCAGGGTCACCGCATGATCTATTTTTAATGCTTTCCACAGACGTGCGGTAAGTAGCAACAACTCGGCATCTATATCTGGGCCGGTCAGGCCGAATGCCTCGACACCAATTTGATGAAACTGACGCAAACGGCCTTTCTGAGGGCGCTCGTGACGAAACATCGGGCCGGTATACCAAAGACGCTGAGTCTGGTTGTGTAGTAAACCATTTTCGGTGCAGGCGCGAACACAGCCTGCTGTTCCTTCGGGGCGCAGACTAAGGCTGTCGCCATTGCGATCGTCGAAACTGTACATTTCTTTTTCGACTATGTCGGTCACTTCGCCAACCGCGCGCTTAAACAGTTCGGTCTGTTCGAGTATTGGAAAACGAATCTCGCGATAGCGATAACGACCCAGCACCTCGGCAACAGTTCTCTCAAGATACTGCCAGGTCGCTGACTGCTCTGGGAGCAAGTCGTTCATACCGCGAATGGATTGAAGTTTCATAATGCTACTAATACTCTTTTATGCTTTAGCAATTAAATTCTTTGCATCTTTGGCTAGCTGAATTTCCTTGGCCGCGGCTTTGGCGCGAATCTGTGATTCTAATTCGTCCACCAGATTATCGTTACTTACCTTGTGGTCAGGCACGCCATCGACATACACCAGATTGGCAGGCGAGCCCCCGGTCAAACCGAAATCAGACTCTTTGGCTTCGCCCGGTCCATTCACAATGCAACCAATAATGGACACATCCATGGGCACGGTAATATCTTCAAGGCGGCTTTCTAATTCATTGACGGTTTTAATCACATCAAAATTCTGTCGTGAACAGCTGGGGCAGGCTATAAAGTTAATTCCCTTACTTCGCAGCCGCAAGCTACGCAACATATCCCAAGCTACCTTGGCTTCTTCGGCTGGATCAGCGGCCAATGAAATACGCACTGTATCGCCTATACCATCGAGTAAAAGCGCGCCGAGACCAATGGCAGATTTAACCGTACCTGAGCGCAGGCCACCGGCTTCGGTAATACCCAGATGCAGAGGCTGTTCAATGCGCGTGGCCAGATCGCGATAGGCGGCGACAGCCATAAAAATATCTGAGGCTTTAACGCTGACTTTAAAATCCTGGAAATCATATTTATCTAGCAGGTCGACATTGCGCATGGCAGATTCAACCATGGCTTCGGCCGTGGGTTCACTGTATTTACGCAGTAAATCTTTTCCCAGCGAGCCTGCATTAACACCAATACGGATAGGAATATCAAGATCACGGGCTTTGGCTATTACTTCGCGCAGTCGATCTTCTCTGGTGATGTTGCCGGGATTAATACGTAGACAGTCAACACCTAAGTCAGCAACCCGCAGGGCGATATGGTGATCGAAGTGAATATCGGCAACCAGAGGTACATCAACGAGTTTACGGATTTGGCCAAAGGCCTCGGCTTCTTCAAGAGAGGGAACAGAGACGCGCACTATATCGGCGCCCGCTAGCTGAATGCGTTTGATCTGCTCAACAGTAGCGGCCACATCAGCTGTGCTGGTGTTGGTCATGCTCTGCACAGAAATAGGTGCGTCTCCGCCTACCGGGACATTGCCGACCATAATCTGTCGCGACTTGCGTCTTACTATTGGCGTTTCGCTAAACATTTAATCACTTACCGCTTTAACCATTTTTGGTACTCTAAATTTTCTCTGGAGTACGGAAATAAATTTTTTAATTGTAAGCCTTGACTAGAGGCTGCATCTTTATTGCCAAACCGATCTTCCAACCGCACCGCTAACCATAAACTTCTGGCGGTGGACTGCGCTAAATAAGCATATTGATCCAGTGCCCGCTTGGCTCTGGGATAGCTTTGCTGCGCAAAGTAAATTTCTGCAGCATCCAAATAAGGCGCTGCAAAACGCGGCATTAGCTGCGTTGCTTTTGCAAATGAGTCCAATGCCTGCTGCTGTTGATTGAGTTTGTTGTGACACAGCCCCAGTATGTAAAAAGCCTGTGGGCGTCGTTCATAACTCAGATCATCACTGACCAGTCTCATCTGTTTGCGGGCATCCTCAAAGCGGCCCTGATTAAACAAAAATGCGCCAAAATTGTAACGCGCCATACTGTCGCTTTTATTACTGGCAATGGCTTTGCGGTAGTGGGTTTCCGCTAATTCTGTTTCCTGCTCCATCTGATAGAGCAGTGCGTAACCATTGTGCAATTGCGACATCTGAGCTCTGGTTGACCTGGAGTCAAACCTTGCAGCTTTCTCTAAATGTACTCTGGCCAGGTCACGGTTTTTTGTGCCTATATACTGCATGGCCAGCTTAATATGCTGTTGGTACGCTGCCTCGGGGTCTGGCGCCTGTCTGGCTTTTGATGTTGTCGCAACACATCCAGATATCAGTACCATCGAGGTCAATAGTATTGCTAGTAACAATTTATTTAGAGTTATCGTGGCCATTCCATGTCCCTCTCTAATTTGGCAGCTAATCTATTCCTAACTACTGGGTGATTACCTACCCTTTTATCAGTCGATAATTCTTACCGGCTGTACCTCTTCTAAGCGTTTTTTGTAGCGTTCCTGTCGGCGAGTTTTATCGTTAACTTCACCGGCCAACTGGCCACAGGCAGCGGCGATATCATCACCGCGGGTGGTGCGAACGGTGACAGTGTAACCCTCCCCTGCCAGAATGTCCCTAAACCGATTGAGTGCTGTATTAGTGACTCTTTTGTACTCAGAACCCGGAAAAGGGTTAAACGGAATCAGGTTTATCTTGCAGGGTAAGTCTTTCAATAACACTGCCAGTTCGCGTGCATGAACAGTGCGATCATTGACCTGATCCATCAAGGTATATTCGACAGTGGCTTTGCGTCGATTATCCGGCATCTTGTCAATATAATTGGCCGCACTCTGAATAAATTGTTCAAGATTATATTTGCGGTTAATGGGCACTAGCTCATTGCGCAGCTTATCGTTGGGCGCATGCAGTGAGATGGCCAGTGACACATCGCTTACCTCGGCAAGCTTATCCAACGCCGGCACGACACCAGCGGTGCTCAACGTCACCCGGCGCTTGGACAGGCCATAGGCATTGTCTTCAAGCATAATATTCATGGCATCGACAACATTGTCGAAGTTCATCAACGGCTCACCCATACCCATCATCACCACATTGGTGACGCGACGCGGAGCTTTGTGCTCAAACTGTTTAAAAGAGTCTGCGGCTATCCACAGCTGGCCGATAATTTCGGCGGCAGTAAGGTCGCGATTAAACCCCTGCTTGCCAGTGGCGCAAAAACTACAATCCAGGGCACAGCCGATTTGCGAAGACACGCAGAGAGTGCCTCGCTCACGCTCGGGGATATACACCATTTCGATACAGCTGCCGCCGTCGACTTTGATCAACCATTTGCGCGTGCCATCGACAGAATCCTGACAGCTAACGACTTCTGGGAGCCTGATCTCGGCAATATCTTTAAGCCTTTCACGCAGATCTTTGGAGATATTGGTCATCTGGTCGAGATCACACTCGCCCATCTGATGGATCCACTTAATAATCTGAGTAGCGCGGAAGCGTTTTTCACCAATTTCTTCGAAAAAGTCACCGAGTTTGGACGCAGAAAACCCCAGCAAGTTAGTTTTAACCTGTTGGGGTTCTACGTTTATTGCTGTTACTTCAACTGCTTTTGGCATAGGTTCCTAGGACAATATTGCCCTAATATCTCGGTTTAACGAGCACAAATCTCGTTATCTGCAAAAAAGTATGCAACTTCGCGGGCTGCAGATTCAGCTGAATCAGAGCCGTGTGCGGCATTGGCATCAATTGATTCTGCAAAGTCTGCGCGAATAGTACCAGCTGCGGCTTCTTTAGGGTTAGTCGCACCCATCAGATCACGGTTAGTCATAATGGCATTTTCGCCTTCAAGTACCTGAACAGATACTGGGCCTGAGGTCATAAATGCAACCAGGTCTTTAAAGAAAGGACGTTCGCTGTGCTCTGCGTAAAAGCCTTCAGCTTGTTCCTGGCTCAGTTGCTGCATTTTACAGGCAACAATTTTCAGGCCTGCTGATTCAAAGCGGCTTAGAATTTGACCAACAACGTTTTTTGCAACGGCATCGGGCTTGATAATAGATAAAGTGCGTTCAGTCGCCATGAAGAGTTCTCCAAAATGGGGATAAGACTAGTTAATAGTAGGGTTAAAAAAATAGCCCTCGCGGGCAATGGCGCGGATTTTACCTGCACAAGAAGGCGGTAACAATGCTTTTATTTTCTAGGCCACTAACAGCTGCTGAAATTTGTCCAGGCACACGGGCATACTGAAATGAGCGCCCTGATATTTATCACACCCGAGGCTGCGCAGGACTTCGAGAACTTCCCGTTTTTCGACACCTTCAGCTATTACTTCCAGACCGTAATGACGTGACACCATCATAATAGCTTCAACTAGTCCCAAGGTATCTTTGTCGGTGTTGAGGTTACTGATAAATTCACGGTCAATCTTTAAGCCGTCTAGCGGTAGACGCTTGAGATAGATCATCGACGAATAGCCGCTCCCGAAGTCATCGATGGAGAAGCGAGTACCCATATTGCGAATTGTTTTCATCTTGTCGACGACAGCTTCAAAATCATCAATCAGCAAGTTTTCGGTGACTTCGAGGGTGATCATCTCAGGATTGATGTCATAGCTTTTAAGACTGTGTTCGAGCGAGCTAATAAGACCGGGATCATGGAACTGTTTCGGACTTATATTCACTCCTAGCTGCATATCTGGCGTCCAAATACCATTATCAAGCATGTTGCGCAGATATTCACAGGAGGTACGAATAACCCAGAGGCCTACATCGACAATCATACCTGAGGCTTCAAGAATGGGGATAAAGTCAGCGGGCGTATGCATCGCATGACCAGAATGAATCCAGCGCAGCAATACTTCTCCACCCACAACAGCCCCGGTATGGGTAGAGACTTGAGGCTGCAGGTAGAGATCAAACTCCTGATTGACGACCGCTTTGCGGAGGCTCGACTGCAGGGTAATACGTTGCTGTGCCTGACGGGTAATCTGCGAATCAAACAGCATTACGGTATCTCGGCCGCGGCGCTTGGCCTCAAACATGGCGCTTTCAGCCTGTTGAATTGCCTGCTCTGCCGTCACCAGCTGATCATAGAGCAATGTAATACCAACGCTGGCTGTGACTATAACTTCACCATTTTCGGTAAAAAATGGCCGCGCAATAATGCAGCGAATTTCATTGGCTAGCGACAGGCCGGACTCTTTTGCCGCACCAGGAGTTGTGGCTAAGTCTTTAATAAAGAGCAGGAAGGCATCGCCCGCAACCTGAGTCACCTGCATATTATCGGTAAGCATGCCCTGGATCGTTTCATGGGCCCGCTCGAGAATTTGCGCGCCGATAGGCTTACCGAGGGATTCATTAATAGAATTAAAGTGATCCAGGTCGATTAACAACAGGGCTCCGTAGGCGTTTTCGTCGCGATCCAAGTCGATATAGCTATTGATGCTTTGTAACAGCGGCTTGTCTATTGGCAGTCCAGCCAATGTTTCGGTTGCCTGGGTTTCGGCTATTGTTGATTTTGGGGCTTGCTCGGGACCGATTCTGCGCTCAGGGCCGATGATGCGCTCAGGGCTGTATGGGGTTTTGGGGCTTTCAACCAGATCGGGAATGCCCGTTGATTTGATCGGTTCTTCCAATTCGACACTGGTCTCAACGACACTAAGATCTTCGGCAGTGAACTCCTCAATCACCATTCTGGCCAGGGCGGGCAATGGATAGAGCATAATGCAAAGAACATTATCGGCGTCTTCCACTGGCCCCAGAGAAACGACAATTTCGTCATCTTCAACAGTGTTTTCTGAGCGCCATAAAATGCCGGGCAACTGGTCGGTTTCGAGTTTATTGATTACCTGAACAAGCTGGCTAATAGACGCTTGGCGATTAGAGGCCTGGTGCTCTTTGCCAGACTCGTCACCGAGGGCGGTGCCGACAAGCTGTTCGCGCTGACAGCGCAGTAGTGACAGCGCCTTGGTATTGGCGTCGATGCATACGCCGTAGGCAAAAAAGAGAGTACCGAAAGGCGCCGTATCCAATACTTTTTTGTAAAGGTGGTTTTTTTCGCGCATCCGTTGCCTGCCAAAATCCTTTTGCGGTTTAAGAGATTGAGCTAATTCTGACCCTGTATCCTATTCTGCTCTTTAATCTTGTTGCTCAGTCCTGCTCTTCTATCCAGGCCATCTGAATGGCCTCTAGAATTTTCTCGCCACACCGATCGGGATCGTCGGAGAAATCATCAATTTCGAGCACCCATTTTCTCAGGTCTACAAAGTTAACGTACTGCGGATCCACATCTGGATGATTATCCGTCAGTTCTATCGCAATTTCGTTAATATCGGTCCACTTAATCATAGTCCATTACTCCCATTGCTGCCCTTTCGTTTGGGCAGCCATTTAATGACGTTCTGACACCATATTGATGGTGTATTTAGGTATCTCGACAACCAGGTCCTGCTCTTCCATGATGACCTGGCAGCTAAGGCGCGAATCCGGGTCTACGCCCCAGGCCTTATCGAGAAAATCTTCTTCTAACTCATCAGCTTCGGGCAACTTCTCAAAGCCTTCACGAATATGCACATGACAGGTAGTGCAGGCACAGGACATTTCGCAGGCATGCTCAATCTCCAAGCCATTACGCAGGGCTGCATCGCAGATGCTCTCACCTTTTCTGGCTTCAACCACGGCGCCCTCAGGACAAATCTCCTGATGGGGTAAAAATACTATTTTGGGCATGTTTCTATCCTTTATCAATTTCATCCAGCGTATGACCAGCCAGAGCAGTTTTAATACTGGCGTCCATACGTCTAGCGGCAAATTCTTCACTAGCTTTGGCAACTGATTCAATCTGCCGCGCCAATGGACGATGTTCTGTGGTTGTTTCGCGCAACTCGCGTAGCTCCGCAACGGCTACTTTCAAGCAGCGGCGCTCGTCTTCATCCAGCAGCGCATCCCCATCTTTATAGAGCGCTGCCAGCAAGTCTTCAATCATGCGGTCAGCTTCAACCTGCTGCTCTCGCAAAGCACGCGCCTGCATATCATCCCGGGCATGGCTAAAGGAATCTTGCAGCATGCTGGTGATTTCATCTTCACCAAGACCATAGGAGGGTTTTACTTCAATTCTGGATTCAACATTGCTCGTCAACTCTCGAGCCGTCACGCTGAGAAGGCCATCGGCGTCCACCTGATAGGCGACACGAATTTTTGCTGCCCCGGCTGCCATAGGCGGAATGCCGCGTAATTCAAAGCGCGCCAACGACCGGCAGTCATTCGCCAGTTCTCTTTCGCCCTGTAAAATATGGATTGCCATGGCGGTTTGACCATCTTTGAAGGTGGTAAATTCTTGCGCCTTGGCCACTGGGATCGTGGTGTTTCTATGGATAATTTTTTCGATTAAGCCACCCATAGTCTCTATGCCCAGTGACAGTGGAATCACATCCAGCAACAGCATATCGTCGCCAGACTTATTACCTACCAGCACCTCAGCCTGTAAGGCGGCACCCATAGCAACTACCTGATCTGGATCCAGGCTACACAGTGGCTCGCGACCAAATAGCGCGGCGACTTTTTCGCCAACTCGCGGGGTTCTAGTAGAACCGCCAACTAAAATTACATTGCTAACATCGCTGGTTGCTAGGCCCGCATCTCGAAGTGAGCGCTTACATGCACGCAATGTTTTATCAATTAAAGCATCAATCAAGCTGTGCATTAATGGACGAGTTAAGGTGCCCTGCCAATCGAGAATTTCCAACTCAACCTGCTCTGAGGCACTGAGCTCTTCTTTGGCCGATTTGGCGGTCTCAAGAAGGATGCGCTGTTCAACTGGGCTAAGATCTTGATCCATACCCATCTGTTCACGCAGCCAGTCGGCGATAGCATGATCGAAATCATCTCCACCCAGGGCAGAATCACCGCCAGTGGCCAATACTTCAAAGACACCTTTAGACAGGCGCAGAATACTGACATCGAAGGTACCACCGCCGAGGTCATAAATGGCGATTGTTCGGTCTTGTTCGTCGGTTTGATCGAGACCATAGGCAATGGCTGCAGCTGTGGGCTCATTGAGTAGTCGCAACACCTTGATGCCAGCCAGGGTAGCGGCATCTTTGGTAGCCTGACGCTGGGCCTCATCAAAATAAGCCGGCACGGTAATTACTGCGCCATCAAGCATACTGTCAAAGGCAATTTCGGCGCGACCAGCCAGCTTGCGCAATATTTCAGCAGAAACCTGAATAGGACTTACCAGGCCTGCTACCGTTTTAATTTTGGGCATACCGCCGTCGTCGGCAGCAAACTCGTAGGGCAGATTGCCACCAAAGGTTTTGACATCAGCAAGTCCGCGGCCCATCAGGCGCTTTACTGAGGCCAATGTGTTGAGTGGATCACTAACATTGTGTTCGGCGGCTTCGAAGCCTAAGCAGCTGACTCCCTCTGAGGTGTAATGGACAACTGATGGCAGTAGTTCTCTTTCCTGCTCGTCGGCCAGTACCTCAGCCATACCGCTGCGCACTGTGGCAACTAAGGAGTTGGTGGTACCCAAATCTATGCCCACCGCATGCTTACGCTGATGAGGTTGAGGTGATTGGCCTGGCTCTGAGATTTGCAGTAATGCCACTGGTTATTGGTCCTCTAAATCGGCTTCAAGCTCTTCTATTTCATTTAACAATTTGGCAGAAAACTGCATTTTAGCGACAGTATTAAAAGCATCGTCAAAGGCCTGTGACTCGTACTGCACCTGAAATTGCTCTTGTTGCTCGCTGTAACTAGCTTCTACGCCCGAGCGTAAACTCGCCAGCGCAGCAAATGGATCAGCGCTATCAGATACTTCCGAGAGCGCTTCTCGCAGCTCTATTTGCTGCATTAAAAAAGCGCCATCACTGGTGATATGGCTATCTTGGCTGGCATCGATCTGTTTTAACTCGAGCAGGTACTGGGCGCGCTTTAGCGGTGACTTAAGTGTTTCATAGGCTTGATTAATCAGCGATGCAGTCTGCACAGCAAGGCGTTTTTCAACATCACCTTTACTGGCATAGCGATCGGGATGAAATTCCTGCTGCAATGTGCGGTATCTGGCATCGAGATGACTGCGCTGTACCTGCCAGGCGACAGGGATAGCGAAAATGTCGAAGAAATCACTGGAGAGTTTCAAAGGGCCATCAACCTGTCTAGTCCGTACGTCGCAGTGTTAGGAGTCAAAGCCGCTAAATATGGAAGCTTTCGCCGCAACCACATTCATCTTTGACATTGGGGTTTTTAAACTCAAACCCTTCGTTTAACCCT
Organism: uncultured Porticoccaceae bacterium; assembly: GCA_965662065.1. Classification (GTDB taxonomy): domain Bacteria; phylum Pseudomonadota; class Gammaproteobacteria; order Pseudomonadales; family Porticoccaceae; genus HTCC2207. The sequence continues at coordinate 20,251 of CBFIGD010000002.1, forward strand.
TCTTTGACATAGTCGAGCTCGGTACCATCGAGATACAACAAGCTTTTAGGGTCAATAATCAACTTCACATCACCGCACAGAAACACTTCATCCTCGGCGGCAGCATCATCCACAAACTCCAGCACATAGGACAGGCCAGAGCAGCCAGTGGTGCGCACACCTAGGCGAATACCCACGCCTTTTGCGCGGTGCTCTAGATGCTTAACAACATGCTGCTCGGCAGCCGGGGTCATGGTGATAGCCATTGCTTATTGACCCTGCTTTTCTCGAACGTCGCGCACTGCCGCTTTGATGGCGTCTTCAGCCAAAACAGAACAGTGAATTTTTACCGGCGGTAAGGCCAGCTCTTCGGCAATCTCGGTATTTTTGATCTCTGCCGCAGCATCAATATGCTGGCCCTTAACCCATTCGGTTAACAATGAGCTGGAGGCAATCGCAGAGCCGCAACCGTAGGTCTTGAATTTGGCATCTTCAATAATGCCTTCATCGTTAACCTGAATCTGCAGGCGCATAACATCGCCACAGGCCGGAGCACCAACCATGCCAGTACCGACATTTTTTGAGCTGTCGTCAAGCTTGCCAACGTTGCGTGGATTTTCGTAATGATCAATAACTTTTTCGCTGTAAGCCATGTTGATGACTCCTATTTCAAATTGTTTAAACTCGGTTGAGCAACGTTTAGTGCGCTGCCCACTCTACTGTATTTAAATCGACGCCATCTTTGAACATATCCCACAGAGGCGATAGTTCTCGCAGCTTTTCAACGGCATGGCGAACCTTGGCAATGGCTTTATCAATATCGTCTTCGCTGGTGTAGCGACCGATGCTAAAGCGGATCGAACTGTGCGCCATCTCATCATTTAAACCCAGTGCACGCAGCACATAGGAAGGCTCAAGGCTAGCTGAGGTACAGGCAGAACCTGAGGATACGGCCAGATCCCGCAGCGCCATAATCAGTGATTCTCCCTCTACGAAGGCAAAACTAATATTGACGATACCTGGAACATGCTGATCCTCGGAACCATTGAGATGTACTTCTTCCATATCGGAAACACCTTCCCAAAGACGAGTACGCAATGCGTCGATACGCGCTGATTCCTCGGCGAGATTTTCAAAACCGAGCTTAAAGGCTTCACCCATGCCAACAATCTGATGGGTTGGCAAGGTACCGGAACGCATGCCACGCTCATGACCACCACCATGCATCTGCGCTTCGATACGAACGCGCGGTTTGCGGCGCACATAGAGTGCACCTATCCCCTTGGGACCGTAAATTTTATGGGCCGAGAAAGACATCATATCCACATTCATGGCTTCAACATCAATCGCTGTTTTACCTGCACTCTGGGCGGCATCTACATGGAAAAATACCTTTTTCTCACGGCAGATTGCACCGATCGAAGCAATATCGTTTAACGTGCCCAGCTCATTGTTTACATGCATGATGGAGACAACGGTGGTATCTTCGCGAATCGCGTCGGCCACCATTTGTGGCTGAATCAAACCATTGGTGTCTGGCTCCAAATAGGTCACTTCCCAACCTTCGCGCTCAAGCTGGCGGCAAGTATCAAGAACCGCTTTATGCTCAATCTTGGACGTTATAACGTGCTTGCCTTTACGCTGATTAAAGTGGGCACAACCTTTGATCGCCAAGTTGTTGGCCTCGGTCGCACCACTGGTCCAGACGATTTCACGAGGATCGGCACCAATTAATGTAGCCACATCGGTACGCGCGTCTTCAACTGCGGCCTCCGCCTGCCAGCCAAAAACATGAGAGCGGGATGCCGGGTTGCCAAACTGACCAGTCGGGGTCAGAAATTGCATCATTTTATCTGCAACGGCCGGGTCTACCGGTGTTGTGGACGCATAATCCAGATAAATTGGAAGGTTCATTAATTACTCCATTTTCAGCAGGCACCAGCCTGCATGTTGTCATCTATGACCAGCAACTGTTCAACTTGGCGCTGGGCTATATGTTGTACGTTTCGTTTCGCGACTAGATCAGCCAGACTGATACCATTTAGAAATCCGTGAATTTCTTTACTGAGGTCGCTCCACAATGTATGAGTTAGGCAGATCTCACCACCCTGGCAATCGCCTTTGCCCTGACAGTTAGTGGTATCTATCGACTCGCTTACTGCATCAATAATCTGGGCTACAAATATGCCGTCACTGCTGCGACCGAGATGATAACCACCACCAGGGCCACGTACGCTAGACACCAGGCCAGACTTGCGCAGGCGAGAAAATAACTGTTCGAGATAGGACAGAGAAATAGACTGCCGCTCGGAGATGTCAGCCAATGAAATTGGCTTGTCAGCGGCGTGAAGCGTCAAGTCGAGCATAGCTGTTACTGCGTAGCGTCCTCGAGTTGTTAAGCGCATGTCTGTTACCTGTGTGATGTCCTGCTTTATAGGGCGTGGATTATCCAATACCTGAGTATTTTAGTCAACTAAATACCTGATTAGTTTAATAGGTTATTTATTAATAATACGCTGCACTGAAGACAACAGCCCACGCAGTATGGAAACTTCCATCTGATCCATTCTTGTGCGGTTAAATAGCCTGCGCATGCGGGTTAATAGCTGCTTGGGATTTTCAGGGTCATAAAAACCAAGGTCTTGCATAGTCTTGGCCAAATGCTCATGGAAGTGCTCGAGATCATCTGCAGTCACTGGAGGCTGATCCCATTCTGCCAGAGATGGCAGGTTGCCCTCTTCATCGGCAAGGCTAGCCATACGAACCTCGTAGGCTAAAACCTGCACCGCAGTAGCAAGGTTTAGCGAGCTGTATTCCGGGTTAGACGGGATATGTACGTGATAATGACACTTTTGCAGCTCATCATTGGTCAGGCCGCGATCTTCACGACCAAACAGCAGCGCCACATCGTGAGTCTCGGCCTCCTGCCAGATTCGTGCGCCACACTCCCGGGGGTTAATCAACGGCCAGGGGATTCTGCGTTCGCGAGCACTGGTGCCAACTACCAGGCCACAGCCTGCAATAGCGTCGTCGACAGAGTCTACGATTTTAGCATTGCTGAGCACATCTCTGGCACCCGCAGCCCGCCAGACGGCCCTTGGCGCTGGATACTCTCGGGGCTGCACCAGATACAGCTCGGCCAGGCCCATATTTTTCATGGCCCGCGCAGCGCCGCCAATATTGCCCGGATGGGTGGTATTGACCAACACTATTCGAATTTTTGCCTGACGTTCAGTGGTAGACACAATAAGCCTCTTCCTAATGAATTCTACTGCCCAAATTTTGGCCGCGAGTGTAGCAGAATCAGGCTTCTCTGGCACAGTAGTTCTGTTACAATGCGCACCGCTCTTTAAAGTCACTTGGATACCACCCTATGCAACCTATGGTTAATATTGCTCTTCGCGCTGCCCGTCAGGCAGGCGAAATGATTGTTAAATCTGCCGACAACCTTGATTTAGTAAAGGTTGATGAAAAGGGTCGCCATGACTTTGTCACTGAAGTGGATCGCCGCTCAGAAGAAACCATTATCTACAACATCAAGAAAGCTTACCCAGACCATCGTTTTCTCGGTGAGGAAAGTGGTGTCAGTGGAAATCTTGAAAGCGATGTTGAATGGATTATTGACCCGCTGGATGGCACCACCAATTTTGTTCGCGGCATTCCCCATGTTGCCATCTCTATTGCCTGCCGGATCAAAGGCAAGTTAGAGCATGCAGTGATTTTAGAGCCATTCAAAAATGAAGAATTTACTGCCAGTCGTGGCGGCGGCGCCAAACTTAATGGCCGTCGTATTCGTGTCTCTGGCCGCACCAATGAAGCTGGGGCACTCTATGCCACAGGCATCCCTTTTAGCCCACCCTCTTTCAATGAGATGGATAATTATCTGGCCTGCATGCGTGACTTCGCCGATAACTCTGCGGGTATCCGTCGCATGGGCGTGGCCTCTCTGGACCTTGCCTATGTGGCCGCTGGGCGTATGGATATGTTTTGGGAAATGTCTTTAAAGCCTTGGGATATTGCTGCTGGCGTGCTAATTGTACGAGAAGCTGGCGGTATGGTGAGCGACTTTCAAGGTGGTGAAAAGTTTATGGACACTGGCCATATTCTGGCCTGCACACCCAAGCTATTTAAGCCTTCACTAAAGGTATTGAGTAAGCATCTAGGTCACATCAAGTAATTATCTTTAAACAAGAAACGCACTGCGCTCGAATAACCAATAGGCGCTGCAAGTACCGATAGCATAAACCGCCACTTCAGTAAGTCGCGCTTGATGCTTGCTGACAATTGCGATTCTAGTCACAGCCGCAACCAGCGCCAAAATAGCCATAATAAAGGCTAGCTGCCCCAACTCAACACCAATATTAAAGAACAGTAATGCCTGTACTTTCATTGAGGCTGGCAAGCCCAGTTCCTGCAATACCACCGCAAATCCAAAGCCATGTAAGAGTCCGAATACTGCCGAGACACTCACTGGATAGCGCCAGGTAAAACTGTCCTTGTGACCCTCGCGCCGGTGCTTAATAATCTCCACCGCCAGGAGCAAAATACTCAGAGCAATTAGAAGCTCAACTAGTTCAGTGGGCAGACGAAATATATTGAGCGTCGCTAAACTCAGGGTAATTGAATGGGCAACGGTAAAGCCAGTTACCGTGAGGAGTAAACGCTTAAAACTTCCGGCAATCAACATTAGGCAGACCACAAAAAGTAAGTGGTCCGTACCGATAAGAATATGTTCGATACCCGCCACCGTGTACTGCTTGGCCACATCAGTCGACGATGACACCAGAGGCATTTCAATGGTGGTTTTTTCAGGACCGGAAAACACCTGAACAGGGTCTCCGGCAAGAGGTTTAAATACAATCAATGACGTCAGGGCCGGGTTACTGCGCGGATAAATAAGCTGTATCGAAAATACCGGGCTAGCCTGGTTACAGCGATAGACTTTTCTACCCACAAGCCCCGCAGGACGGCCGCTAATACCGCCATTGGCAAGGCTGCAGCTACTGTGGCTAAGCTCGATGGCAGGCTCTTGACCGCCGGGCATGACCGGGGGAATTTTCCACTTCAACAGATATTCAGCGCCCTGCTGCTCAACAATTTCTACATAAACCGGACGCGCCTCATCGGCGCTAGACGGCATGGAAGCAGCTGCCAAAAAAGACAGTAGTATAAAAATCAGCCGCATTATTATTGCTGACCCTGATCGCTAATCTTATATTTGGCCATCAACTTATCGATAGCCTGACGCTTAGTCTGGCGTTGCTGCTGACGTTGAACATCGGCAAAGACTGCCGAGCTGATTTCCTCAAACGCCGGGATATAAGCAGGGCTATTTTTTTTCAGTAAAACCAGATGCCAGCCATAACTAGACTGCACCGGTCCCTGCCAGCTGTCCGCTACATCAAAGGCAAATAATGTCCTTTCAAATTCCTCACCAAAGTGACTACCAATTTCATCATCGTCGCGATTGACATAGTTGCGATTATAAAGAAAACGCTCACCATAGCCTGGCGCATTTTGAAACGGCACCTGTTCAGCATTTAATGTTTTGAGCAATGCATCGGCAATCTCTTTGGCTTCTTCAATGGCGCGACGATCAGTAGAAATAAAGACATGGGTGAAGGTGGCAGAGGCTGCCTTTTCATAATCCTGCTGGTGCTCTGCGTAATAGTTACGCAAATCATCTTCGGTCAGAGCTTCCGCCTCGTCGTAAAAACCCTGGGCGAGATAGTCCATTTTTTGAATCAAACGGCGACGAATAATCTGATCATTCTTATTTAGATTTAACGCCATGGCTTCGCGAAACAACACCTCATTGCGCGCATAGTCGTCGACAAGTCGCTGCCGATCTTCCGCGCTCATGGCTTTTAGCGCATCCATGGCCTGACTGGGTTTAAACATCTTGGCTTGAAGCTGCATAAACTGAAGTAGCACCTGGTCATCAACCAAAATACTGTATTGCTCATTGGCGTACTCATCGGCGTTAATCAGCCTCTCACCACCAAGAAGTACCAGCGCAATAATTAAAAACTGAACAAGTGGCTCTTTGAATAACTTTCTTATCATTACGCTTTCAGGTCCCTTCTAAATGCCTTTTTAATCTCTGAAATAATTAGGGCGTATACCAAACTGGGGAGGTATAGGCTCGCTCCTGAATTGTTTTTGGCCCACCTCGGGGCTTATCCAAACCCAGCGCCAGACTATCGAAAAGTCCATTGCGAGGCGTTGGAATCTGCAATACGCGAGCATAATAAAATGCTGGCTGAGCTGGATCGAAATCCGGGTCTGACCATCTGCTGGCAAACTCCGCCTGACCAATGGTATTAGTATATCTGGCCGATTTAAGATCCACTGTGGTGCCTACATCGGACAACTTACCATTGGCGTCCAGCACTCTGTCACCGGACCAGTCTATATTGTAGACCATCTCATGCTGTTCGCCAGACGCATCAACCCAGCCCTTAACAATCTGTACGCGATCGAGGTTGGCATCAATTGGATCCTTCACGGCACGCACCAAAAACTGCGGTGCAGCGCCAGAGTCAGACCCTACCAAATCGCCACCCATGGGTACACCATACTGGTAGCCCAGAGCGGCAAAATTATCAGACCTTTCAGCATTGGCCGGAAAATGCCACCCAGCAAATAACTGTACACGCAGTCGTGGGCCGCTGGTGGCGTAGGTTTCTTTGCGCTTAAAGGCAGCGTAAATAGCGTCACGGCTATTTTCTGTCGCCCACACTGCGGCCAGGCCAGAGGCCGACATATCCCAACCATCTGCATTATTGGGGTTACCCATAACCGGCGCCTTGGTCTCTGGGGTACTGTCTCTGGCCATCTTGCCGAGGAAGTTATCTTCTTCTGCAGAAGGCAGACCAGAATGGGCATCTGTGGAACCAATAAAGCCAAACTTATAGGGGTTAACACCAATATTCTGCTCGATGCCAAGACCACGCTTGAGCGCAGGGCGAATGTAGTCACCGGCGGATACTTGGGTTTTGCTTTCGCTGGTCTGGATAAAGTGTTCATAGGTTTCAAAATCAGCAAATCTATCCTGGGGAGAAAACGCCGGATGGGTTTCACTATCACCTTTAATCTGTGTCACCTCAGTCACTGGCTCCCACTGCATGCGAGTTCGCGCATAGTCGGCGGTAATAGGCTGACCTTTAACGGTAGTCTCGCCAAACATATAGCCTTTAGAAATATTGGAGTTGTGGGGAATAGCGATAAAACGACTATTCGTTCGTTCGCCGGTCTCATCCAACCATTGCCACAGATCCTCTGGATACTGGCTCTGATCTGAGCCATAGGGTATATACTGTCTGGCGTTGTCACCACCTTCGGGCGTTACCACAATCCGGTGCAAATTGGCGCCGGTAGGAATGGAGCTCCACTCCCAACCCAGCAGGCTGGTGAATACGCCGGGTTCATTGTGCTTTTCTGCGGCATCAATAATCGCTCCCCAGGCGTCCATGGAGGTGCCTGAGGTGTCACCAAAAATTGCCACAGACCCAATGTTGTTGTTTACGTCTGTCACTGGGTCGCCGCCAGAAACAGCCGCAGATTTAGGCAGAAACTTGGCAAAGAACGCACGTCCTCTATCCTCATCCAATGCATTATTGAGGGATCTAACCGCCAACCAACGTTTAATTGTCGCTAACCAGCCTACGTTTTCCCAGTTAATGGTCTCAGTGCGAATGGCCCTCATCACACCGAGCATTTCCGCATGGTCTGATACCACTAAAAAGTCCAGAGGCGTATCAATTTGCACCCGAGCACGATGATAAGGATGAATCACTGGCTGGCCTTTAGCATACCTGTAGGCTGTATCTGGGTCGGCGGTGTAATTGCCATTTAGGAACGCATCAAAAGAGTAGATAGTGTGCAAATGGGTATCGCCAAAATATACCTGGGTCTGCTCATCATCGGCAGACTCTGCAAAGACAGAGACCGACAGCATTAAGGATGCAATAACCACAAATGATTTCATTGTTTTCTCCTTACTCGTCAGTTGATAATGTTCTGCGCGAGTACTCAAGTACCGCAATTGCCACAAGCTCAATAACCGTTGAACGAATCGCCGGATCAGTCAGGCCATCCAGCACAATATGCACGATGCGGCCAAATAGTACTGTCAGCATAAATACCAGAGGCACAGCCAACCACATAGCATTGCCAGGACGCGATCCGTAAAAGGTAAAGATAGAGAGCATTAAAAAGGTGCCACCCAGATCTCCGCGCAAGGTTCCCATGCCGTGGGTCTCGAGTGCGCCAACAGCAAAGTCCGCTTCCATGCTCGCCGGGTCAAATATAAAGCCCGCAGCACCAAACAGCATACCGAGCGCAAGCAGCCTCAGTACAATTCGTAAACCTGTTTCCATGTGAATTTCCCCAATGTTATTTTTATTATTGCGTTCTCCTAGCTTAACCGATTTTCATCGGCTTTTAATGCCCTATTATCTGACTCAATGGTACTTAGTTTAGTCGCTGATTAAAGCAAACCTTTGCCCAAAAAGGACAGTGCTGTAAAGTGCGGGGACTCTACTATTCAAAGCTTAAATAAACCATGCATAGCTTCTCTAGAACCACTGGCATATCAGTCGTTGTTGCCAATATGGTCGGTACCGGGGTCTTTACCAGCCTGGGGTTTCAACTGCTGGGCATTCAGTCGCCCTTTGTGCTGATGATGCTATGGTTTGTCGGCGGTCTAACAGCCCTATGTGGCGCACTGACCTATGCAGAACTAGGTGCCAACCTGCCCCGCTCTGGCGGCGAATATAATTTTCTATCGCGTCTGTACCACCCCTGCGCTGGTTTCATTTCCGGCTGGGTATCGGCTACGGTGGGCTTTGCCGCACCGGTGGCACTGGCTGCCATGACCTTTGGCGCCTATCTGTCGGCAGTATTCCCCGAACTTTCCAGAACCTGGACAGCCGTATCTCTGGTAGTTGCACTCACTCTGGCTCATTCCCTATCACGCAAAGCCAGCAGCGGTGTACAGCAAATTTTTACGGCCATTAAACTCCTGTTAATACTGCTGTTTTGTGCCCTAATCTTAATCTGGGGCAATAGCCCCCAGGCACTTAACTTTGCCCCTCAGGCCGGGGATGAAAAACTGCTTTTTAGCGGCGCCTTTGCCATCGCCCTTATCTATGTGAACTATGCCTATACCGGTTGGAACGCAGCAACATACGTAACCGGCGAGATGGACAACCCACAACGCAATCTGCCAATCATATTATTTGTTGGCACCGCAACAGTAATGGCGCTTTATTTAATGCTGAACGCCACCTTCCTCAGCGCCGCACCCATCTCAAGCCTGGAAGGTAAGTTGGAAATCGGTGTGATAGTGGCTGACTACGCACTGGGAGATAGCGCAGGCAAAGTAATGGGCGCCGTACTGGCACTACTGCTGATATCCACTGTGAGCGCCATGACCATGGCCGGCCCGCGAGTGCTGCAAGTGATCGGCGAGGACTTTAAAGTCTTCGCCAAACTTGCCGAATGTAACAAACAAGGTATCCCGGTAACCGCGGTATTGTTTCAGGGGATTCTGGCGGTGTTTTTTATTATCAGCGCCACCTTTGAATCGGTACTGATTTTTTCGAGTTTTGTACTGGGTGTTAACACCTTGTTTTCCGTACTCGGCGTGTTTGTGCTGCGCTATAAAAAACTCAATATTGCCGGCGCCTATAGAACCTTCGCCTACCCTGTAGCCCCCCTTATTTATCTCGGTGTCACATTGTGGACACTGGCCTATGTGCTAATTTCAAGGCCCCACGAAGGACTTTTGGGTTTGGGCATTATTGGTATTGGCGCGGTTATCTATTACTTAACAGCCGATAAGACAGCGCAAGATTCGGGTCGATAAATCATCCCAAGTCAGCAATACTGGATGCATGAACTCAGATTATCAACGCATTGCCGAAGCCATTGGCTACATCAATACTCATAGCCAACAGCAACCATCGCTAGAGGATATTGCCACAGCAATTAATCTGAGCCCCTTTCATTTTCAACGTCTGTTTAGCCGCTGGGCTGGTGTCACCCCGAAAAAATATTTACAAATTCTCACCGTCGACAGAGCTAAGCAGCTATTGGCTGAGTCAAAACCATTGTTGGAAGTATCAGAGAATATTGGGCTTAGCAGTAGTTCGCGACTGTACGATCATTTTGTGCAACTGGAAGCAATGACACCCGGAGAATATAAAGCGGGTGGAGCCGGTATTATCATTCAGTACAGCATTGCACCTAGCCCCTTTGGTGATATTTTTATTGCCGCCACCCCCAGAGGTATTTGTAAGCTCTCCTTTCTAACCGACAGCAACAAAAATCACCAACTTGAAGATTTACAAAAAAACTGGCCCAGTGCCCAGATCGAAAATAGTTCGACAGAAATCATGGAAAACGCTCAGAGTCTTTTGTCTGGCAAGCACAATATGCAGGGGCCACTGTCATTGCATGTCACTGGCACAAACTTTCAAATTGCCGTATGGCGAGCACTTCTGCAAATCGATCCGGGCTGTGTCAATAGCTATGGCCAAGTCGCCGCAGCGGTTGGCAGACCCAAGGCGTCCCGCGCCGTGGGGACTGCCATAGGCTCGAACCCTGTCGCTTTTTTAATTCCCTGCCATCGGGTGTTGCAGCAGAGCGGAAAGATTGGCGGTTATCTTTGGGGTGAGACGCGTAAGCATGCGATACATGCATGGGAATCTGCTAGGAATATTTAATACCCGTTAATTTCTACGCTAGTTATGATAAAGAAGCGCTAAACTCTTACAGCTGTGCGAGCGCTGGAAACCATAAAACCATGGTGTCGATCGCAATGGCCGTTAGGCATTGCCGGAATGACTAAGGCAGAGATCCTTCTCTGCCTCTACGTTAAAACTCTGACTTCGCCTGAGTTTTAACGAGTGATACCTTTAATTTCCAAGAAATCATCAAACCCAAACTCGCCCCACTCGCGGCCATTACCCGACTGCTTATAGCCACCAAATGGTGCCGTATAATTCTGCGAAGCACTATTCAGGCTCACCATACCCGCCCTTAGTTGACCAGCAACACGCTTGGCTCGCTCATCATCACCAGTGCTTAAATATGCCGCTAATCCATAGGGCGTATCATTGGCAATTTCGATGGCTTGCTCTTCGGTATCAAAAGGAATCATAGTCAGAACCGGGCCAAAAATTTCTTCCTGAGCAATAGTCATCTGATTGTTAACACCAGCAAACACCGTTGGTTTAACAAAGTAGCCTGTCTCAAGCCCTTCCGGTTTACCCAAACCACCAACTACCAACTCGGCGCCCTCATCCATACCAGCCTTAATCAGCCCCTGAACCTTGTCAAACTGCACACGGCTCGACAGAGGACCAAGATGCATACCTTCCTTAGTAGGCTGATCCACCTGAACCCTCTCAGCAGCGGCCTTAGCGATTTGCACGGCTTGATCATAAACAGAAGAATGCACCAACATACGCGAAGGTGCATTACAGGATTGGCCTGTGTTGCCCATCATGTGGGCAACACCTGAACCCACAGCAGTTTCGAGATTAGCATCTTCAAAAATAATATTCGGCGACTTGCCACCCAGCTCCTGGGTCACACGCTTCACCGTATCTGCAGCCGCTTTGGCGACTAAAATACCGGCTCGGGTTGAGCCCGTAAACGACACCATATCAATATCTGGATGACTGGAAATTACCGCGCCAACATCTGGACCGTCACCATTAACCATATTGTAAACACCAGCTGGGAAGCCAGCTTGATCCATCATTTCAGTAAATAGATAGCCAGACATAGGAGCAATTTCACTAGGCTTAAGTACCATGGTGCAGCCAGTGGCCAGTGCCGGAGCCACCTTGCAGGTAATCTGGTTAATTGGCCAGTTCCAGGGTGTGATAAAGCCACAGACGCCAATCGGCTCTTTGACAATGTGTGTGTTGAGCACCTGACGCTCAAACTCGAAAACTTTTAATGCTTCCAGTGCCGTAGAGATATGCCCGCGACCGGTGTCGGCCTGAGCCGCAGAGGCAAAGGAAATAGGCGCACCCATTTCCAGCGAAATCACCGCAGCCATTTCGTCATAGCGATCCATATAGATCTGCAGCAACTTTTCCATCAGCGCAATACGCTCATCGACACTAAACTTTGAATAGACGGGAAATGCAGCCTTGGCTGCAGCGACAGCCAACTCAACATCGGCAGCTGCACCCATTGAAATAGTCGCAACCATCTCTTCATTAGCAGGGTTTTCTACATGTAGATCATTGGCTTGAACTGGGTTTACCCATTGCCCATTGATATAAAACTGGCGTAAATCTTTCATCAGGATTCCTCTTTGATATGCCTGCTGGCTTGTTGTTATAGCGAGAATATTAATACTGGTCGGTGGAGATAGAGTATACCCCTATCGCGGTGAAATGCTTTAAAGCACGGCTTCCAGCGCATCCATAGTCTGCGGCCCTATCATACGATGCAATAGCTGACCGTCGGTGCCAATTACAAGAGTCTCAGGCAACACAGCAACCGGCTCAAGATTCCAAAGAGCACGAGGGTCCGAGAGCAATGCTGGAAATTCGATACCCAGCTTATCCATCTCAGTGCGCAGCGTCTCACCCTGGGAGCCATCAAAGTTAACCCCAAGTACAGTAACCCTGTCCGCATATTGGTGGGCAAACTCGTTAAACTCGGGAATTTCTTTGCGGCACGGGCTACACCAGATAGCCCAGTAATTGATAAAAATCAGCTTGGGAGAAGCAGCAAGATCAATTGTTCCACCCCCTAGTAACGGATAATCAGACTTGGCACTGTCTTGAGCACAGCCCGCCAGGCCGGTTAGTAAAAGGCTTATTACTATCAGTTTTTTAATCATTGTGTTGTCACCTGCTCTTTACTCTCAAAGGGAGTATTTTATGCCCTAAATAAGGTCTCAATCGTGACCGCAAAAGTGCTTTGCAAGCTACTGCGAGTCTGGCCCATTAGCATATCGTACTTTTCATACCAGGGATGATCAGAAAGTAATTTATCGGCCCCATGGGGTGCAGAAGTCAGTATATTTTCACCCAGCCAGGTACATACGTCAGCCATGGTAATCGAGCTCAAATCTCGAATTAACACATACTGACCACTGGCTGTTTTTTCCAGTACATGCTGCTGGATTAAACGATTGCGCAAGCGCTTCCAGTGCTCGGGATCCAATCCAGCTTTCACAATTGACTGGTCAGACAGCGTATTACCATGCTGCTGGCGCTGCCAGCAATGCCACAAGACCATGAGGGTTGCGGGCAGATCTGGGAGTTTTTTACCGCGCCCATCCAGGCGAAATGTTTCCAGGCTGCGCACAAGCTCGGCACCGATCAAAATAATTACCCAGAGTAGATAAATCCATATCAAAAACAGCGGGATAACCGCGAATGCGCCATAGACACTGGTATAGCTAGAATGGGCTACCAATGTACCAAATAACGCCTTGGCGCTTTCAAATAACAGTGTGGTCACCAGGCCGCCAATAACGGCATGTCGCCCCCGCACCTTGCAGTTGGGTACCGCAATAAAGAGCAACGTCAAAGCCATCCAGGTTAGTAGCCATGGTAGATAGGCAAACAGGTATTGAGAAATACCCAGCGCATCCACCTCATCAACCATCAAACGAAATGACAACAAATAGGTTTTCATTACCACCCCTGCGGCCAACAGTAATGGCCCAAGGCTCAAAATAGCCCAGTAGAGTAAAAAACCACTTAAGCCACGGCGGCCGCCGTCTGTGCCCCAGATATGGTTGAAAGTCTTTTCGATATTGGCCAGCATTAGGTAGGAGGTCACCATCAGAATAACCGCACCAACAGAGCTGAGCTTGCGCGCCTGAGAGGAGAATTCACTGAGATAGCCGCTGATTTCCTGGCCACTGCTGGGAAGTGCCTTGGAGAATATCCAGGCCTCAACCTGAGAGCCGGCTTCTTGAAAGGCAGGGATCAATGAGAACATGCTGTACATCAATGTCAGCATAGGCACGATGGCAAACAGACTCATGTAGGTAAGTGCTGCCGCACTCTGCCGGCAACCATCGCGCTTAAAGCGAAGGACCAGATAGGTTAAAAAATGCCAGCCATTGGCGATGTCATTATTGCGTTTTGCGAAACCAGTAAACACTGAGCAGTCCCTCTCGGTTTGGTTTAGATCCATTTGGTCGTACAATGAGGCTTTTTACCCACATGCCCCGTAAAAGGATAGTCCATGGCCACAATTTACCATAACCCGCGTTGCTCCAAATCCAGGCAAACGCTAGACATTTTACGCTCAAAAGGTGTCGAGCCCGAGATTGTGCTCTACCTGGAGGCGCCACTTGGTAAGCAGACTCTGGTGGGTTTACTCAACAAATTAGGCCTCAGCGCAGCGCAGCTGGTGCGCCGTTCAGAGCAGGATTTTAAAGACAACAAGCTAGGGGCGGCCGATGTTTCTGAGTCACAGCTGATCGACGCTATGCTAAAGCACCCCAAATTAATTGAACGGCCAATTGTGGTTGTGGGCGACAGAGCTGTAGTGGGCCGCCCTCCTGAAAATGTGTTGGAGTTACTCTAATGGTCAATCCCTACATTTTAGTGCTGTACTACAGCCGCAACGGTCATGTAAAAATGCTCGCCGACCAGCTTGCGCTCGGCATTGAGAGCGCAGGTATGGAAGCGAGACTGCGAACAGTGCCTGCAGTGTCTGCAGTCTGTGAAGCCTCTGAGGAGAGCATTCCAGCGAGCGGTGATATCTACTGCAGTGACGATGATTTAGCGAACTGTGCAGGTTTACTGCTGGGCAGCCCCACCAGATTTGGCAATATGGCCGCACCATTAAAGTTTTTTCTTGATGGCACTGCCGGGCTGTGGATGAACGGCGCACTCATCAACAAACCCGCTGGTGCATTTACCTCGACCTCAAGCCTGCATGGTGGCCAGGAAGCTACATTGCTAACCATGATGGTGCCCCTGCTTCACCACGGCATGCTGTTTGCTGGCGTGCCCTATTCCGAGGCTGCGTTAAGCACAACAACAAGCGGCGGCACCCCCTATGGTGCAACGCATGTCGAGGGTGATACTCTCAGCGACGAAGAAATAAAAATCTGTCAGGCACAGGGCAAACGTATTGCATTGCTGGCATCCAAATTACGCTAAAAACAAGGCAGACTCAGTTGACCACAGATCAAAAGCTTTCCATCAGCAAATTTTTAACCCGCGCTAGCTATACCTCGCTAATGCTGACCCTGGCCATTCACCTATGGCTACAGAGTGCACCCTGGATTATTTATGTTATCAGCTTGCTGCCACTGGCAATTTTTATACCCGGCATGCTGGCAGATAGACTGCGCACACTGATCTGGATGGGCTTTGTCGTGTTGCTTTATTTTTACAACGGCATACAAAATCTCAGCGTCCCCGAACCAGCGACATTGGACATTGTCGAATTGGTGTTAACGGTGATTCTATTCTGCGCAGCGATGATCTATGCGCGCATTAGGCAGGTTAACAATCTATAACAGGTTATACGATAAGGAATTCCCATGACTGAAAAAAAACCGGGCATTATTCGCCGCTTCTTTCGTTTTATAGGGCACATAGCAACGGCTATTCGCTACCTGTTTAGCCTGCTTTTCGTTGGCTTCTTTTTACTGATTATTGTTGGCATGTTTGCCGAAGATATTCAGCCAATCCCAGATAAGGGCGCTCTTTATCTGGCACCCAGTGGCGTACTGGTAGATCAAAAAACCTATACCGATCCCTTTGATCAGATGTTTTTTGGCAGTCCGCAAGGCGATTCTGAAACACTGGTAAGAGATATTATTGAGGCACTCGACAGTGCCCGCAACGACAGCCGCATCACCCACCTGCTGCTCGACACTGACTATATGGTTGGCGGCGGTATTAGCAAACTCGAAGAAATCAGCGCTGCCCTTTTACGCTTTAAGGAAAGCGGTAAACCGATTATTGCCGTGGGCGATAATTTTAATCAGCAGCAGTATTTTCTCGCCTCGCATGCCGATGAAATTCTCCTGAATCCGCTGGGTGCAGTGAGTATTACTGGGTTTGGCACCTACAATAGTTATTTTAAAGAGGCGCTTGATAAGCTCAAAATTAAGATACATGTGTTTCGTGTCGGCGATTATAAAAGTGCAGTAGAACCCTTTCTAGGCAACAGCATGTCTCCCCAGGTAAAGCAGGAAAGTCGTGAATTAATTGACTCGCTGTGGCAGTTTTACAGCTCTCAGGTGGAGCATTTACGCGGCCTACCCGACGGCGCCATCGACGATTACAGTAATAACCTGCACGTTAAACTGCAGTCTGCCAACGGCGACAGCTCGGCACTGGCTAAGCAGCAGAATCTGGTCGATCAAATAGCCACCCGGACTCAGATGTTTGATTATCTCAATGAGGTACTTCCAGGCACCGATGGTGAATTTAACAGCATTACTATGAAGGCCTACCTCAATCACAGCCGACTCAGCTCCAGAAGCAGTGCTGCCGCCAGAACGCATAAAGTGGCACTGGTCGTTGCCAAGGGCTCGATTGTGGATGGCGAACAGCCAGAGGGAAGTATTGGTGGGGATACCTTGGCGAGTATTTTTTCCAGACTGCGAGATGACAAAGATGTAAAAGCTGTGGTGTTGCGCATTGACAGCGGTGGCGGCAGCGCCTTTGCCTCGGACATTATTCGCGATGCTATTTCTGCGACACAAAAGAAAGGCATTCCGGTGGTCGTTTCTATGGGTAGCTACGCGGCCTCCGGTGGTTACTGGATAGCTGCAGATGCCGATCGTGTGCTGGCACTATCAACTAGCTTAACTGGGTCTATTGGTGTGTTTGGCATAGTACCCACTGTTGAAAATTCACTGGCGGCCCTAGGTGTTTATTCGGACGGCGTGGGTACCACAGATATCGCCGGCATGATGCAGTTAGATCGGCCCATGTCGCAGCAGAGTAAAATGATTTTTCAAGCGGGCGTGGACAATATTTATACCCGCTTTATCACCCTGGTCGCCGATGGCCGCAATTCAACGCCAGCCGCAGTACATGAGATAGCTCAGGGTCGTGTCTGGACCGGCGAGAAGGCACTAGAGCTGGGATTAGTAGACCAGCTAGGTGATTTAAATGATGCTATTGCGGTCGCAGCTGAGCTCGCCAACCTGACAGAATATGAAGTCGATTATCGCCGCAAACCGCTTACGATTTATGAGCAGCTACTAATGGAAATGAACGCCAATGTCAGTGCTTCTTTATCTGGTCTGGGTATTAGTAGTTGGTTGCCTGAGAGTTTGCGCCGCCAGGCCAAAGAGATTTTAAAACCACTGCAGGTTTTGAATACCTTAAATGACCCCCGTGGTATGTATCTGTATTGTGGTAATTGCCCGCTGTGAATGCAAAACGCTCAAGACTGAATTTAGAGATCGGTTAAATACTTAAGACCGTTTTTACAAAAGGCATGGTTAGGCGTCGTTGCTCCTGCAGCGATGCACTGTCTAACTTCTCCAGCGCCTCCATCAACAGTCGCGTATTGCGCGGCAATCGATGCAACATAAACAGTGCAACCTCATCCGATAGATACAGGCCGCGGCTATTGGCCCGGTACTGCAGTAGCCGTCTGCGATCAGCATCTTTGTACTCATTCATCTGCAATGTCACGCCGGACTTTAGGCGCGACAACAAGTCTTGCAGCTGCACATCGAGTTCATCGGGCGCCAGATGCGCAGAGACAATTAATCGGGTATCTGCATCACGACAGCGATTAAAAAAATGAAACAACGGCTCCTGCCATTCCGGCTTATAGGCAACCAGGTCTAGATCATCCAAGCAGACAATCGGAGCATGTTCGAGCCCCTCTAATACTTGCTCCGGCGGATAGTCCTGCACATCTGCCATCGGCAGATATACCGCACCCACATTTCTGCCCAGTGCCGACTGCTGACAGACTGCCTGCAGCAGGTGCGACAGCCCAGAGCCCTCAGCGCCAAATAGATAGGCAAACTTGCGACCCTCATCTTTGAGCAAGAATGTCGCCATATGCTGTGGCGTGCCATTGGGTGCATAGAAATTATCGAAGGTCGCCTGATCATCCAGCGCTATGGCCAGACTTAATTGTTGAAATCCGTTCACTCGCTTATCCAGTTAAATTGTAATTGTCCAGCATAGAGAGCCTCTTGCCCGGTTTGGCTCTGCAACTTGCCACTGCGCACCAGTGCCGAATGCAATAGCTCGGCACCACCCTCAACATCCACAGCGAGCGTTAGCTGCTTACCCTCAACACCGTGCACATCCAGCGAATCAACCAACTCGAGTTTTTTAAACTGCGCCAAAACCGCCTGATAGTCTGCAAATGACCCTACGCCATTAATGTGCACAATCAACTCATCGGTATTGATTTGCGGAATATAGGTAAACGACTCGGCGAGGCTATCCACTAACCCATCTACAGCGGCGGCCATAAAGGGCTGCGCATACCCAGCGCGAAAATCTTTGAGCTGACGACGGCCAGAGACCTCATACAACCAGGCACCACGCACTTCACCTGAGGAGGTAGTGTAAAAGCGCAGGGCAACCCAGCCATCAGTCTTGTAGCGCTCAGATGCTGTCGCAATCAAATCTGCACGCAGACTCCAGGCCTCATTAACCGATAGCGACAGCTGATCTTCAAGATCAAAGGCTGGCAGCTTATAGGGCATGCCACGCGCGTTCATCGCTTGGTCAAATAGCGCTAACGTTGAAGGTGAGGTTTGCGCTGCAGTGTATTCATCAATAAAGCCCCGCCCTTCAATGGCATCATCGCGAATAATCCACACTAATAACATGGGGCGGTTAGAGGGCAGCACAGGCAGCTGGGCCTGACGGATAAGCCGATCAACTTCCTGACGCGAAAAGCTCACCTCGAGACCTATTTCAGGTTCGACGTTAAAGTCAGACTGGGGCAGGTTGCGAAAACCAACACCAGCGACAAAGGCATTTGGATTGGTTAAAAACGATTGAACACTGGGTGACTGGATAACGTTACTGTTGCCAGTAAGTTTAACCAGAACCTGATTAAGTGCCTCACGCACACCCAGCTGTCGAGATTCCACCGATTGATCGATCACTGGAACCAGACCTCTGTAGAGACCAGAAACCTCCTCAGCGAAAGAATTCAGGCTAAAAACGACCACAATGAGCGCAAATATCCGTTTCAACGACTTTTCTCCCAATTAATTTGCCTCATTGTACCAGTGCTTAATGAAAATTAGTCTGACTCTCTCTAAAATACCCGCTCTACAGAGGAAGCGTCTCCATGACCGAAAAAACTCAATCCTTGAGCTACAAAGATGCTGGTGTTGATATTGATGCCGGCAATGCCCTGATCGAAAAAATCAAAGGGGCAGCAAAACGAACCCGTCGCCCGGAAGTAATGGCTGGACTTGGAGGCTTTGGTGCGCTGTTTGAATTACCCACAGGTTACCGTGAACCCGTCATGGTATCCGGCACCGACGGCGTTGGCACAAAATTACGTCTGGCCCTAGATCATGGCAAACATGACACCGTGGGCATTGACCTTGTCGCTATGTGCGTCAATGATCTTATTGTGTGCGGTGCAGAGCCTCTATTCTTTCTCGACTACTATGCTACTGGCAAACTCGACATTGATACTGCAGCCGCAGTAGTAAATGGCATTGCCGATGGCTGCGAACTGTCAGGCTGTTCATTAATTGGTGGTGAAACCGCCGAGATGCCCGGTATGTATGAAGGCGAAGACTACGACCTCGCAGGCTTCTGCGTTGGCATGGCAGAAAAGTCTGAGCTGATCGACGGCAGCAAAGTCGCGGTTGGTGACACGCTTATTGGCCTGGCCTCAAGTGGCCCTCACTCCAATGGTTACTCGCTGATTCGCAAAGTACTGGACGTTACTGGCACCGACCCTGCTGCAACAGAACTGGATGGCCAGCCACTGATTGATCTGCTGATGGCGCCGACCAAAATCTATGTAAAATCTCTACTTGGCTTAATTGCCCAGTCACCCGTTCACGCCCTGGCTCATATTACTGGCGGTGGACTGTTGGAAAATATCCCACGCGTACTGCCAGACAATGCCACAGCGATAATCGATACCAATGCCTGGACTCGTCCAGCAGTATTCGACTGGTTACAGCGCGGCGGCAATATCGACGAACATGAAATGCACCGCACCCTAAACTGTGGTGTGGGTATGGTTATCTGCGTACCAGCCGAAACGGCACAGACCGCCCTGGACTTTTTAGCCGCTAATGGTGAGAGCGCTTTTATTCTAGGCACTATCGAACAGAGCAAAGAAGGCCAGGAACAGGTGCAACTTCTCGGACTTGTTGAATGACGCAAAGCCTGACGGGCAATAAAAAAGCACGCCTCGTCGTGCTTATTTCTGGCGGTGGCTCCAACTTGCAGTCTTTTATTGATGCCTGCGAAAATGGCAGCCTCAATGCGGACGTTGGGGCAGTTATCAGCAATAAAGTCGGTGTAAAAGGCCTTGAGCGTGCTGCCAAGGCCAATATCCCCGGCATAGTTATGGATCATCGTGCCTTTGATTCGCGTGAGGAATTCGATGAAAACCTCGCCGAGTTGATTGAGAGTTTTAATCCAGACCTGGTGATTCTGGCAGGCTTTATGCGTATCTTGACCGCAGACTTTGTCACCCGCTTTCTCGGCAAACTTATTAATATCCACCCCTCACTGCTGCCTGCATACCCCGGCCTGCACACCCACCAGCGGGCTATCGATGCCGGCGATAAAGAAGCGGGCGCGACCGTACACTTTGTCACACCAGAGTTGGATGGAGGCCCCTCCATATTGCAGGCAAGAGTCAACATTGAAAGTGGCGATAACGCCGATGATTTGGCAGCACGAGTACTGGGCTACGAACACCAAATCTACCCCATGGCAGCACAGTGGTTTTGTCAGGGTCGACTGGTGATGAAAAATGGCACGGCAGTAATGGATGGTGAAGCACTTGGTGAAAATGGCATAAGTTTTAATCAAGTCAGCGAACAATAATAGCTTTTGCTACTCTATAGCTATCAGCGTTAAAAACAGTAACGAGTACTATGTATCCATGGCTTTGTTAAAACCAATACTTCAAACCCTAATCACCATGCTGATTGGCGGCCTGACAACGGTTGCCTGCGCCGACCCTCTCAACAGTTACGAAGCCACTTATAGTGCCGAATTTAATGGCATGGAAATCGAAGCTAAACATCGCCTTGAGCAACTGGAGCCCGGCCACTATCGCGAAACATTAAAAGCGCGCAATATCCTGGGTAAAATTGATGAACAGGCGCTTTTTAGCCTGTCAGATACTCAGCAGATAATTCCACAAGAATATAGCTACCAACGATCACTCATTGGTATCAAGCGCAACGAAAGCCAGATTTTTGATTGGCCCAACAATGCAGTTGAGTACAGCAAAGGGGATAACACAAAATCTGTCGCCATAGCGCCAGGCGTCTTAGATATTATTACTCACAAACTGCAACTTAGGCGCGACCTGCAAGCGGGTAAAGAGATTTTGGCCTACCCTGTTATTTCACGGGGAAAGCTGAAACAATATGTGTACAACGTGGTTGCAAACGAAGTATTGGAAACGGCCATTGGCCCACTCAATACCGTTAAGGTGCAACGACTGAGAGACGACAATAAACGTCAGACTACAATTTGGCTGGCAACTGACTGGGATTATTTAGCAGTCAGACTAGTACAGAAAGAGAATGGTGATAGCCATCAAATGAAAATACTCAATGGTCAAATTAATAATATGCCCATTGTGCCTTTAGCGATTGCTACCGAGAAAAACCTATGACACGCGCGCGCAACAACTCTGGCACCAGTAAATTTATCCTGATTCTTGGCTCACTTGCGGCCATCGCTGTCATTGGCGGTGTGCTCTATCAAGCCCAATCCAATAGCGGTGAAGAACTCGAGTATAGGGTGATGCCTGAACAGGTAGCCGAGGCAATCATTGAACAGCCTGCCGTGCCAGAAGCATTTATCCCGGCCCCAGCGCCACAATCTGAAGTCGCTGCAGAACCTGTAGCACCCACAGTAACCAAAGCACCCAAACTGCCACCCCTCGATGAAAGTGATGGGTTTGTTCGCGAGCGACTGCTGCTAATGAAACACCGAGGCGAACTGGAAATCTGGCTTAATACCGACGACCTCATTAGACGTTCTGCCAGTTACTTTGATGGCCTTGCTCGCGGTGTTACTCTGAGCAAAATATTTCCACTAACAGCACCAGACGGCAGCTTCACCACTCACCGTGATGGCGACATAATTTGGCTCAATGCCGGAAACTACGAACGCTATAACGGCACCGTTGCGGTGTTAACGTCATTAGACATGAACTCAATGGCACGGATGTTTCACTTTATCCGGCCACTGCTAGAAAGCGCCTTTGCCGAGATGGGTTATCGTCCTCGACAGATGGACGGCATTATTTTACAGGGCATTGACAATATTTTAGACACGCCCATCATCGTAGAGCGTATTGAATTGACGCGCGAGTCAGTGAGCTACAAGTTTGCCGACCCAGATTTGGAAGCGCTGCTACCAGTGCAAAAGCAACTTCTGCGCACTGGCCCGGAAAACACCCAACGCATACAGCAGCAAGCACTGGCGCTTAAAGAGGCCCTGCTCAACCCTTAAGTTTTAGGAAGCGTAACACCGGTCTGGCCCTGATACTTACCCCCGCGGTCAGCATAGGATGTCGAGCACACTTCATCAGACTCAAAGAACAACATCTGCGCCACACCTTCATTGGCATAAATCTTTGCCGGCAGGTTCGTGGTGTTTGAGAATTCCAGCGTCACATGACCTTCCCACTCAGGCTCGAGCGGTGTCACGTTAACAATAATGCCGCAGCGGGCATAGGTGGACTTCCCTAAACAGATGGTTAAAACAGAGCGCGGAATCTTAAAATATTCCACCGTTCTGGCCAGAGCAAAAGAGTTAGGTGGGATAATGCAGTACTCGCCTTTCATATCAACAAACGAGTCATTATCAAAGTTCTTTGGATCTACTGTCTTCGAATGAACATTGGTAAATACCTTAAACTCGTCGGCACAGCGTACGTCGTAGCCATAGCTCGAGGTGCCGTACGAGATCACACGGTCGTCGCCAGAGTAACGTACCTGCTCCGCTTCAAAAGGCGCGATCATTTGATTTTTCTCGGCCATACGGCGAATCCAGTTATCTGACTTAATGCTCATTGATGCTTCTCTTAGATAGGTAGTGATGGTGAGTTGTGGGGGTTAGCCACAAAGCGCAGCCGGTATAATACCGATTTACGCAGCCTGGGCAAGAGGGAAGCCTTTTTGAGGCCCATCACAACGTAACAGTCACTGCCAAACCAGCATTTACATTTCACACAGCGCCGGGGCTATACGTAATGACTTATCTCTGAGCGAACCGGCTTAAGCCGCATCACCATACTTTTTTGACCAAGCGGTTCGACCGAACCCCTTCGAGTAGACTGCACTTTGCGCCAGCGATGACCCAGCTCGGATACTACGACAGTGATTACGGCGCAAGCTATCTGGAATTAGCACAGTGTTTAGCCGACCATGGCAGCCACACAACATTAGACTTAGCGCAACACAGGCACAACAGATTAAAAGCGACGTGCTAACAAATGTTAGCCATTGGCAAGACGTTGCAGCAAATGCAAAAATTGGACGCCAGGAACAGCTGCAGATGGCGAGGGCGTTGAATGCTTAGCGCTTGTCATAAAGGCAAAGTGAGATTCTGTTTTCTGACATCCTCGCCTGGGATAAAACCTACAACAGCACCTAGCCTCAAACACTCACCTAGTCTTATTCAAAAACAATCTCAGGCCCACTACCAGTATCAGCCCCGGCCAGCTCCGTCAACACAGATCGAGCAATCTCAGCATAACTCTGGGCTATCGCACCCTCAGGCTCAGCCACCAAAGACGGCAAGCCCTGATCACCATTCTCACGAATAGAGCGATCCAACGGCAAACTACCCAGCAGCTTCGTGCTGTATTGGTCAGCCACCTTCACACCGCCGCCATCACCAAAAATA
Organism: uncultured Porticoccaceae bacterium; assembly: GCA_965662065.1. Classification (GTDB taxonomy): domain Bacteria; phylum Pseudomonadota; class Gammaproteobacteria; order Pseudomonadales; family Porticoccaceae; genus HTCC2207. Next base: position 44,301 of record CBFIGD010000002.1, read on the forward strand.
GGCTCGGCGTGGCCGCATTCACTGCAGATATGCACGGCCATATTCTCGACTATGCCCAGCACGGGGATATTCACTTTGAGAAACATCTCAATGCCCTTCTTGGCATCGAGCAGAGCAATATCCTGAGGCGTGGTAACAATCACAGCGCCAGAAATCTGTGCCTTTTGCGATATTGTTAGCTGGATATCACCGGTACCTGGTGGCATATCTACTACTAGTACATCCAGCTCGCCCCACATAGTCTGTTGTAAGAGTTGCAACAGTGCCCCGGATGCCATGGGTCCGCGCCAGGCCATCGGTGTTTGCTCTGTTACCAAATACGCCATGGACATAGTGGCTAAGCCATGGGCGACAATAGGGGCAAAGTGCTTTTCATCGGCTGCTTGGGGTCTGGTGCCGTCGGCTACGCCCAACATCATGGCGATACTGGGGCCATAGATATCCGCATCCAATAACCCAACCTTTTTGCCCTCGGCTTGCATGGCTAGTGCCAAATTTACAGCGGTGGTTGATTTGCCCACACCGCCTTTACCCGAGGCTACTGCTACTATGTATTTCACCTGATCTAACACTAAAACACTCCAATCATTGTCAATTTGGCTTAAATGGCTGCTAAACCGCGGTAAACAGCACAATAAGTAACCTTTACCACCGCAATAGCACATGAAAAGTTAGTGCAAAATCGCTATAGTTGCGGCTCACAAAAGTTGCTCTAAAAAAGAATATTTACCATGTCATCAAAACGTCAGATTCTGGTCACTAACGCCCTTCCCTATGCCAATGCGGCACTGCACCTCGGTCATGTGTTGGAATACACACAAACCGATGTCTGGGTGCGCTTCCAGCGAATGCGCGGGCATGAATGTTACTACCTTTCTGCCGACGATGCTCATGGAACTGCGATCATGCTAAAGGCGGATGAAAAAGGCATTAGTGCCGAGCAGCATATTGCCGACATGCGGGCAATTCACGAAGCCGACTTTAAGGACTTTTTGATCAGTGTGGATAATTACCACACCACTCACTCGGACGAAAATCGCGCGCTTTCCGAGCTGATCTACAATCGCCTCAATGATAATGGGCATATTGCCAAACGCGATATCACTCAGGCCTTTGACCCTGAGAAAAATCTATTTTTGGCTGACCGCTATATCAAAGGTACCTGCCCCAAGTGTAAAACTGAGGATCAGTACGGCGATAACTGCGAAGCCTGTGGTGCCACTTATGCGCCTACCGACCTGATTAATCCGGTGTCAGCAATCTCTGGGGCCACCCCCATCGAGAAAGAATCGACCCATTATTTCTTTAAGCTGCCCGAGTTTACCCAGTTCCTTAAAGACTGGACACGCAGCGGTGCTGTGCAACCCGAGGTGGCTAACAAGCTCGGTGAATGGTTAGACAGCGGCTTGCAAGAATGGGATATCAGCCGCGATGCACCTTACTTTGGTTTTGAAATCCCCAATGCGCCAGGCAAGTATTTTTATGTGTGGCTGGATGCGCCTATAGGCTACATGGCCAGCTTTAAAAATCTGTGCGATCGCGAAGGCATGGATTTTGATCATTACTGGCATAAAGACAGCAAGACCGAGCTGTACCATTTTATCGGCAAGGATATTGTTAACTTCCATGCCCTATTCTGGCCAGCCATGCTCAGCAGCGCCGAATTCCGCACCCCGACAAAAATCTGCGTGCATGGTTTTGTTACCGTCAACGGCAAAAAGATGTCCAAGTCCCGCGGCACCTTTATCAATGCGCGCTGCTATCTGGATCATCTCAACCCTGAGTATCTGCGTTATTACTACGCCTCGAAGCTATCTGGTTCGGTTGAAGATATTGATCTCAACTTGGAAGACTTTCAGCAGAAGGTCAACAGCGACCTGGTGGGCAAGGTGGTTAATATCGCCAGCCGCTGTGCCAAATTTGTAGCCAATGGCAATGATGGCGTGCTGTCGAGCAATATTGAAAATCCGGATCTCTGGGCTCAGGTGAGTAGCGCCGCAGACAGGATTGCCGAGCATTACGAGAACCGCGACTACAGCAAAGCCATTCGCGAAATCATGGCACAAGCCGATGCAGCCAATGAATACATCGCCGCCAAAGAACCCTGGAAACTCAATAAAGACGAGAGTAAAAAGCAGGAAGTCCAGGATATCTGCTCACTGGGTATTAACCTGTTTCGGGTGCTGCTCACCTACTTAAAACCTGTTCTGCCTGCTATGACTGCGGCTGGTGAAGAATTTTTAAATGACAGCCTGACCTGGGATTCGGTGCAACAGCCACTGACCGCGCACAGGATTAACGCCTTTAAACCACTGATGCAGCGCATCGAGAAAGACAGCATCGACGCCATGTTAGAAGCCAGCAAAGAAGAAGCCGCGCAGGCCGCTACCGCGCCACTTGAAGGGCCGCTGGCCGATGATCCACTTGCCGATGAAATCAGCTTCGATGACTTTATCAAAGTAGACCTGCGGGTTGCCCTGATCGTTAAGGCCAACCATGTTGAAGGGGCTGAGAAACTCCTGCAACTGACGCTGGATATTGGCGGCCAAACCCGCAATGTGTTCTCCGGCATCAAGTCCTCGTATAAACCCGAAGATCTCGAGGGTCGCCTGACTGTGATGGTGGCCAATCTAGCGCCACGCAAAATGCGCTTTGGCATGTCTGAAGGCATGGTGCTCGCCGCTGGCGATAAAAAAGGTATTTACCTGTTGGCACCTGATTCTGGTGCTCAGCCGGGGCAGCGAGTGACCTAAAAGGTCGTGCCAATAGTATTTATTAGATAGATCGAAAAGTGCTAAAGCCACACCCCAATTAAGTTGAATCCCGCAGTGGGATTCCACGATAATGGGCCCTACATTCAAACGATGAGCAGGCTATGCAAGAATTTGCCATTATTTTGGTCAGCTCTATACTGATCAATAACTATGTTCTAGTGCAGTTCCTCGGGCTGTGCCCCTTCATGGGCGTGTCGAATAAACTCGAATCAGCTATTGGTATGTCTGCCGCCACCACCTTTGTACTCACATTAACTGCCATGGCCAGCTATGTCGTCGATGTGTTTGTGTTGATGCCACTGGGACTAATCTACCTGCGCACCATCGCCTTTATTCTGGTGATTGCTGCCGTGGTGCAGTTCACCAAAATGTTTATCGAAAAAACCAGCCCGCTGCTCTATCGCGTGCTCGGTGTGTTTCTGCCCCTGATTACCACCAACTGTGCGGTACTGGGTGTGGCCTTGCAGAATACCTCCAAAGATCTCAACTTTGTGCAGTCTTCCCTCTATGGTTTTGGTGCCGGGGCTGGTTTTTCACTGGTGCTGATTCTGTTCTCCGCTATGCGTGAGCGTCTAGCGGCGGCGGATGTACCCGAGTCATTTAAAGGGGCTGCCATCGCCATGGTTACTGCCGGACTGATGTCACTGGCCTTTATGGGCTTCAGTGGACTTGTGTAAATGATTGAACTTATCGCGCAAAACCCCATTCTTGCGGCACTGGTTGCCCTAGTCGGCCTGTCGATTGTCTTCGGCGCGCTGCTGGGATTCGCTGCGGAAAAATTTAAGGTTGTCGGCGACCCGATTGTCGAGCAGATCGACGAGCTGTTGCCGCAAACTCAGTGCGGCCAATGTGGCTTTCCCGGCTGCCGGCCCTATGCCGAATCGATCGCCGCTGGCGACGTAATCAACAAGTGTCCTCCCGGTGGCCAGTCGACGATTAACGCCATCGCCAATCTGCTGGATGTGCCGGCACCAGAACTGGATGCGGAACACGGCGTAGAGAGCGAAGTCAAAACCGTCGCCTATATTCGTGAAGATGAATGCATCGGCTGCACCAAATGCATTCAAGCCTGCCCTGTGGACGCCATTTTGGGCGCAGCAAAATTAATGCATACGGTCATTACCGACGAGTGCACTGGCTGTGACCTCTGCGTTGAGCCCTGCCCAGTAGACTGCATCGATATGTTGCCAGTTGCAGAAACCATTGCCGACTGGAAGTGGTCAATCCCGGCCAAGCCAGGCCAAATGATTGCCACTGATCGCCGCGGCGAAGTTAGCCCTGCAGTTCACAGCGAGGATGCAGCATGAGTAGAACCTGGGTTACACCCGGTGGCGTACATCCTCCGGAAAACAAACATCAGTCGTTAACTCAACCAATTGGTCAATTGCCGATTCCAGAGAAGCTGATTATTCCACTGAGCCAACACATTGGCGCCCCAGCTACTCCCTGCGTGGAAATCGGTCAGCAGGTCCTTAAAGGTCAGGTCATTGCTCAGGCCGCAGGCTTGGTGAGCATTCCCATGCATGCGCCCTCCTCTGGCACCATCAGTGCCATAGAACACAGACCTATTGCTCACGCATCAGGCATGCTCGCCCCCTGTATCGAAATCACCACCGACGGTGCCGATACGTGGATTGAGCACCAGGGTATTAGTGACTACGAACATATCACGCCAAGCAAGCTTATTGAGATGGTTGGCAATGCCGGCATCTCTGGCATGGGCGGCGCCGGTTTCCCATCGGCGGTTAAACTCAACCCCGGACGTCAGCGCCCTATCGACACCCTGATTGTGAATGCCACTGAATGTGAGCCCTATATCACCGCTGATGACTCTGCGATTCGCGAGCGTGCCGGTGAAATTGTCGAGGGGATTAAGATCCTCAGTGCGATTCTCGATCACCCGACCAATATTATGATCGGCATCGAAGACAACAAGCCGGAAGCCATTGCCGCCCTGAATCCTCATGTGGAAGACAGTGGCATTTCGGTAGTTGTGTTCCCGACCAAATACCCCTCCGGTGGCGAGAAACAGCTCATTTATATTCTTACCGGCAAAGAATTACCCGCCGGCAAGTTACCCGCCGACGAAGGCATTGTCTGTATCAATATTGGTACCACCTATGCAATCAAGCGCGCTGTTATCGATGGCGAGCCACTGATTTCCCGGGTCACTACAGTCACCGGTGATGCCGTGGGTACACCGCGCAACTACGACACTCTGATCGGCACCCCGGTTAGACATCTCCTTGAGCACAACCAATTTGATGATCAGGCCGGTGGCCGAGTGATAATGGGTGGACCTATGATGGGCTTCACTCTGCCCTCTGCGGATGTACCCATAGTCAAAACCACCAACTGTATTCTGGCTCCCAGCTACGCCGAGATTCCCGACGATGACCCGGCTCAGCCCTGCATTCGCTGCGGCATGTGTGCCGAAGCCTGCCCGGTTTCTCTGCTGCCGCAACAGCTGTTTTGGTATGCTCAAGCGGAGGAACACGACCGTCTCGAAGCGCACAATCTGTTTGACTGCATAGAATGTGGTGCCTGCTCTTATGTCTGCCCGAGCAACATTCCCCTGGTGCAATACTATCGCGCCGCCAAAGGTGATATCCGTAAGGCCCGGGAAGAAAAAGTTAAATCCGATCACGCCCGGGAGCGCTTCGAGTTTCACAAAGAGCGCATAGAACAGGCGGAGCGGGAAAAAGAAGCCAAACGCGCCGCACGTCGCGAAGCGACTCAGCAGGCCAAGGCCGATCATCTCGCGGCGACAGCTAATGGTGGCGCAGCGCCAAGTGCACCAGCAACTGCCGCTCCCGCTGGTGCCGTACCCACTTCCTCAGCTGCGGATATTATTGCCGCAGCTCAGGCTCGTGCCGCCGCCAAGCAAGCCAACCCTGAAGATCAGCGAGCCAAGCTTGAGCGTACTATTGCCAGTGCAGAGCAACGCCTAAAAATGGCCGAAGAGAAACTCGCCGAAGCTATAAATGAAGACAGTGGCAAACAGGACAAGCTCAGCGCCGCAGTGGAAAACACGCGACAAAAACTTGAGCAATCCAAATCCAAGCTCGCGGAGTTGGCAGAATAATGGCATTTAAACAGGTCTCTTCACCCCACGCCCATGCAGCGCAAAACACGTCTCAGGTGATGAAGTTAGTGTTGCTGGCAACTATTCCAGGTCTCGCGGCACTGACCTGGCAGTTTGGCTGGGGTAGCTTTATCAATGTGGTGTTGGCATCAGTGACCGCGGTTTGCTGCGAAGCGGCGATTGTCAAAATGCGTGGCCGCTCTATCAGTTTTTATCTCGGCGACTACAGCGCCGTTGTCACTGCAGTCTTGTTGGGCCTCGCCCTACCGCCACTGGCACCCTGGTGGGTGGTGGTAGTGGGCACAGTGTTCTCCATAGTGGTGGCCAAGCAATTGTATGGCGGCCTTGGCTATAACCCCTTTAATCCGGCAATGGTTGGCTATGTGGTTCTGCTGATCTCCTTCCCGATTCAAATGACCACCTGGGTGGCACCGCTTGCCCTGCTACCTGCTGGAGCAGCGCACCCTGGCTTGGTCGAATCCCTGCAAATTGTCTTTGCTGGCTACAGTCCAGCAGACGGCGTCACTGGCGCTACGCCACTGGATGTCTTTAAGCACAGCAGCGGTCTGTTGGTGGATCAGGTCTATGATCGCGAACCGCTATTTAATCAGGCCATGTTCGCTGGTGCCGGTTGGGAATGGGTCAATCTCGGCTTCCTGCTCGGCGGTATTATTCTGCTATACCAGCGCATTTTCACCTGGCACGGCCCTGTGGGCATGCTCGGCGCTCTGGCGTTGATGTCGATTATCTTTTGGGATTCCGGCAGCTCTTCAAGCCCGGGTTCGCCGCTGATGCACCTGTTTAGTGGCGCCTCGATGATGGGGGCATTCTTTATTCTCACCGACCCAGTATCGTCGGCAGTGAGCAATCGCGGTCGCCTGATATTCGGCGTCCTGATCGGCGTGCTGGTCTATGTGATTCGCGCCTGGGGCAACTATCCAGATGCCGTCGCCTTTGCCGTGTTGCTGGCCAATTTTGCCGCACCTTTTATCGACAACTACACTTTACCACGCACCTATGGTCATACTGACAGACGCAGAGCTACGGAAAAGGAGGAAGACTGATGATTATCAAATCAATGGGTTTTAACAGCATAGCCCTCGCCCTCTTTGCACTGGTCACCTCACTGATTTTGGCCACCACCAATGAGCTGACCTATGAGCGCATCGAACAGTCAGAGCGTGCAGCAGCCCAACGGGCACTGCTAGAGATTATTCCCCTAGAGCGTCATGACAACGATATGTTGATGGATGTGCAACCAGTGCCCGAACAGTACTGGGCGACATTGGGTCTGAAAAAAGGCGGCAATATTCATATTGCTCGGGATCAGGGTCAGCCAGTAGCGGCTATTATTCCCGCGGTGACACCAGATGGTTACAGTGGTGCTATTTCGATGATTATCGGAATTAACTTTAATGGCGCCATTGCCGGCGTGCGTGTAGTAGAGCATCGCGAAACCCCAGGCCTCGGCGACAAAGTGGATCTGAAAAAGAGCGACTGGATTCTGAGTTTTAACGGCAAGTCTCTGGTCAACCCACAAGCCAGCGGCTGGAAAGTGAAAAAGGAAGGCGGCGATTACGACCAATTTACCGGTGCCACCATTACCCCTAGGGCAGTAATCAACCAAGTTCTTAAAACGCTGCAATACTTTGAGGATGATCGCGAGCGTCTATTACAGATCGCCGCCGCGAACGCCGCACGTGAAAACAAACAGGCAGTACTATGAACAGCGACGTTACTACCGAGGCTACTACCGAGGTCACTACCGAAGGCCCCAGCATTGCCGAAGTCACCAAAAACGGCCTCTGGACGAATAATCCGGCGCTGGTACAACTGCTCGGGCTCTGCCCGTTGCTGGCGGTCACCGGCAGTGTAGTCAACGCTTTGGGTTTGGGTCTTGCCACCATGGCGGTACTAATCGGCTCTAACACCATAGTCTCACTGATTCGCAACCATGTTAGCGATGCCGTCAGACTGCCCGCCTTTGTCATTATTATCGCCGCCTTTGTCACCTGCGCCGAACTATTAATGAAAGCCTACACCTATGACCTCTATCAGATTCTAGGTATTTTTATCCCGCTGATCGTCACTAACTGTGCCATCCTTGGCCGCGCTGAAGCCTTTGCCAGCAAACACCATGTAGGCTTAGCTGCTCTTGATGGCTTGATGATGGGACTGGGCTTCTTACTGGTCTTGGTCGCGCTAGGCGCGATTCGCGAACTGTTTGGCCAGGGCACGCTATTCGCCAGCATGCACCTGCTGTTTGGCCCGGTTGCCAACGGTTGGATGTTGCAGCCCTTCGGCGAGAACTACAGCTTCTTGATCGCAGTGTTACCCCCGGGTGCATTCTTGGTAACCGGCCTGTTGATTGCGGGTAAAAATTACATCGACGCGGCTTTTAAACGCCGCGCCGATGCGAAGAAAGATCGTCCGGTTGTCGGAGCCAAGCGCATCAGAACCACAGGTCATATTAGCTAACAAAAAGCTTACACAGGGACGGTAAAGTTTGATGAATAAAAGCGGCGCGTGGTTAACCCAGTACGCACTGGAACAGCTCGGTATTACCCATACTTTTGGAATACCCGGGGTGCAAAACGCCGAGATCTACGACCAGCTAAATCAGTCAGAACAGATCACCCCGCTTCTCGTTAATCACGAAATGAACGCCGCCTTTATGGCCGACGCAGTCAGCCGTTCTAAGGCCGGCAGCGTCGGCACTATGCTGATCGTATCCGGTTCCGGTGTGACTCATGCATGCAGTGGCATAGCCGAAGCCTACTTGGCGGGGATTCCGTTGTTGGTAATTGCCGGCGCTTCCGGCAATGAGCAAAGCGGTTATCCCTCCATCGACGCCAAAGAAATCCTCAAACACCTGACCAAAGCAATCTACAGCATCAGCGACCAGCAACACATCGTCGAGACATTATTTACCGCCTACAGAGTCGCCACCAGTGATCGACCAGGGCCAGTATTTGTCGAAATCCCTCTCGCCGTCCAAATGCTCTCCGCCGCGATAGACGAACCTCTGCCACTCTACGATCAGAAGAGCCAAAGCCCCAATGAAGAAGCCGAAGTCATCAGTAATGTGGTTTTAAACAATGCCGCGGCACAACTACTTCAAGCAGAGTCTCCCGGTATTATTGTCGGCTGGGGTGCAGTGGACGCCCACAGCGAAATAATTGCCCTAGCCCAGCAGATCGGCGCACCAGTCTGCACCACCCTCTCCGGGGTCAGTAGCTTTCCCGCCCAGCATCCATTGCACGCCGGCATGATCTTTGGCCCTGCTGCCGTTCCCAGCGCCGAAAATGCCTTTAAAGACTGTGACTGCCTGCTCGCCATAGGCACGAATCTCAATGAAGCGGATACGGCTGGCGGCAGTGCAGAACTCCCTGAAAATATTATTTATATTACCAACGAACAAAACAGCTGCGACGAGCCAGAAACCGTTACCGCACTGCATGGCAATATCCAACAGATCGCCACGGACCTGCTCTACAAACTTCAAGAGCAACAGCCCCCAGCGACCAGCAGAAAAGCCTTAGTCGACGATATCGCCATCCAAAAAGCCTTGTTTAAAAAAGAGTGGCTGGGCCATAACAGTAAAGGCCTAGTTAACCCCGCAGTGTTTTTTGACAAGCTCCGAGCCGCAGTCAGCGACGACGCCATTGTAATTACCGACGACGGCCTGCACACCTATCTCGCCGCCGAGTTAATGCCGATTAGTAGCCCGCGCAGCTTTATTTCGCCCTCAAGTTCAAACGCCATGGGTTACTGCGTGCCCGCGGTCAACGCAGTAAAGCTGGTCAATCCCGACAAGCAGGTTATAGGTATAGTCGGCGACGGCGCCATGCTGATGAGCGGCATGGAAGCACTCACCGCGGTACGGGAAAATCTCGGCACCATCTACTGCATATTCAACGACGGAAAACTCTCGCGCATCAATCACAGCCAACCTGTTAGCGACAGTCAAACCACCTGTACCCAACTGGGCAATATCAATTGGGGTGCCTTCGCCGACTCTATTGAGTGCGGCTATATTCCGGTCAGACACAACAATGAAATAGAGGTCGCCCTGCGCCATGCCTTAGAGACCGCCTCCCACAACCAGCCGGTGATTCTCGACATCAACATCGATTATTCGCGCCGCAGCAACTATGCACAGGGCGTGGAGAAAACCAACGCAGCGAGATTTTTGAGTACTAACAAGTTGGGAATGTTGGGACGGGCGATAGTGCGCAAACTGACTGGTTAGGGCAGCCAATTG
>CBFIGD010000003.1:0-143471 GCA_965662065.1 uncultured Porticoccaceae bacterium
ATGCTGGCGGCGTTTCTCGTTCTGGCGTGCGCGTTTTTTAGCTTGTACTGAATTTGCCACCTAAATATTCCTCTCTAAATTGGGTCACACTGAAGGCGCGGAAATATACAGGGTTTAGTTATGACATTCAACCCAATTCTATGGGTAAATGCAGGGGCCTTTATTATACTTGTGGCAGTTTGAGAGATTCACTTGGCCGTGGGGGTGCGGGTGGGTAAACTGCATCTCTCATTGGTAGGGTAAAGGTTAAGTTTTTGTCTCAGGATCCAGCGCAGCAACAGCCTCAAATAAAAGACAGCGGTCTTTTGCGCTCTAGCGGTGTGGTTAGCTTTTTCACGATGCTGTCGCGTTTTATGGGGCTTGCCAGAGATGTTGTGTTTGCGCGGGTGATCGGTGCCGATGCCTTTGCCGATGTCTTTTTTGTCGCCTTTAAAATCCCCAACTTTTTCCGTCGATTATTTGCTGAGGGCGCTTTCGCCCAAGCATTTGTGCCTATTTTGGGTGAGTATCGACAAAAAGGCAGTCAGGCGGCCGTCAAAGAACTGGTCAATCGGGTGACGGGTACGCTGGGTATTACGCTGCTGGGGTTAACCCTGGCTATTGTGGTGCTATCGCCGGTGATGGCGGCGATATTTGCCCCTAAGTGGTTTTTTGACGAACCAGAAAAATTTGCCGCGACGGCCGACATGTTGCGCATTACCTTCCCGTATTTATTATTTATCTCGATGACAGGTCTGGCGGGCGCTATCCTCAATAGCTATGACCGCTTTGCTGTACCGGCATTTACACCATTGCTGCTCAATGTCACTCTGATTACGGCGGCACTAGTGGCTGCGCCGCTATTTGATCAGCCAGCATTTGCACTTGCCTGGGGCGTATTTGCCGCAGGCCTGGTGCAGTTTATGTTTCAGCTGCCATTTTTACAGCGTATTCATATGCTGCCTAGACCCAAGGTGGACTGGCAGGATTCCGGTGTGCGCAAAATTCTGGCGCTGATGGGACCGGCAATTTTTGGTGTATCGGTCAGCCAGATTAACCTTTTACTGGACACTATGCTGGCAACCTTTCTGCCTACTGGCAGTGTCTCTTGGCTGTACTATTCAGACCGGCTCGCGGAATTGCCACTCGGCGTATTTGCGGTGGCTATTGCCACGGTGATTTTGCCCAACCTTTCTCGTCATCATGCGGCCGACTCCAATCAGGCCTATTCGGAGACATTGGACTGGGCGTTAAAGATGGTGCTGATTATTGCCGTGCCTGCTGCGGTCGCCCTAACAATGTTGGCAGAGCCCATTTTGGTAACCTTGTTTTACTATGGCGATGTGATGACGGCCCGGGATATGTCTATGGCGACATTAAGTTTGCGCGCCTATGCGCTGGGCTTAGTGGCGTTTATGTTGATCAAGGTGCTGGCGCCGGGCTTTTTCGCCCGTCAGGATATGCGTACGCCTGTGCGCATAGGTGTGATTGCCATGGTGACTAATATGGGGCTCAACGTGCTGTTTGTGGTGCCGCTGCATTATTACTGGCAGATTGGGCATGTTGGCCTGGCTGCGGCAACATCTGTGTCAGCATTTCTCAATGCTGGGTTACTGTTTTTTTATCTGCGCAAGAAGGGCATCTATCAGCCTTCTGGCCAGTGGCTGATGTTCGCTGGCAGATTGATTGGCTCTGTCATGCTAATGATAGCGGTGCTTCTGTTGGTTGCTGACTGGCTCGAGGTGCTGGACCAAACTGTCTGGCAGCAACTGCCATGGTGGCAGCGCAGTGGCAATATTATCGGGCTCTGTATGACTGGCTTTGTAGCCTATGCAGGTTGTTTGTTGGCCACGGGGTTTGGTATTAAAGATCTGCGTGGTCCGGCCAAAGCGACATCAGACAACAGCACGGATTAAGCGCTTGAAATCGGCGCGCTATTGGCCCCGATATTGAGCCCACCAATCGGGCTCTATCCCTTACCTTTCGGCGCGTTGCTAGGTATACTCAGCGTCTAATTTAAAGAGTGATGACGTTGGCAGTAGAACAGGGCAAAGTGACCTTTATTCGTGGATTGCACAACCTGCATTCCCACAGTCAGAGATCGGTAGTAACCATTGGTTCCTTCGACGGCGTTCATCTTGGTCATCAGGCTATTTTGCAGCAAGTTAAAACCACTGCCGCAGCCTTGGGATTACCCTCTGTAGTCATGACATTTGAGCCGCAGCCGCAGGAGTATTTCTCTGGCGAAAAGGCACCGGCACGGTTGATGCGGCTGCGCGAGAAAATTGATGCCTTGCTCGAGTTTGGTGTAGATAGAGTGGTGTGTCTGCAGTTTAATCGGGTTTTACGCAATTTGACCGCCGGCGACTTTATTCAGCAGGTCCTAGTCGATGGGCTCGCCATTAAGCATTTAATTGTCGGCGATGACTTTCGCTTTGGCTGTGATCGCAGCGGCGACTTCAAAATGCTAGCCGAGTTTGGCAAGACCTGTGACTTTGATGTTCAGGATACCCAAACCGTAGAGATTGACAGTAGGCGCGTGAGCAGTACAAGGGTCAGAGAAATTTTGCAGCAGGCAGATTTTGGCCGAGCCAGCGCGTTACTGGGGCGGCCTTTTTCAATTAAGGGCCGAGTGGTCTATGGTCAGCAACTGGGCCGTACGCTTGGTTTTCCTACGGCTAATGTGCAGCTGAATCGTTACAGTGCTCCTTTGGCTGGTGTCTATGCGGTTCTAGTGGATGTTGATGGCGAGCGCCATCAGGCTGCTGCTAATGTGGGTGTCAGACCCACGGTGGGCGATCTGGTCAAGCCTATACTTGAGGTGCATCTATTAGATTTCACTGGCGATCTCTATGGTCAGCGGATCGCCGTTGAATTTATGCACAAGATTCGTGATGAAGCAAAATTTACTACGCTGGATCAGTTAGTAGCGAACATTCAGCATGATGTTAAACAGATTAGAGCCTGGTTCGCAGGCGCTTAAAATAGCGATAATTAGGGTTAAGTTAAAATCAATATGACTGATAACACGACAGATTATAAGGCGACGTTAAACTTGCCTAAAACCGATTTTCCGATGCGAGCCAATCTGGCTCAGCGCGAGCCGGGCATTCTCAAAGAATGGCAGGACACTGACCTGTATCAGCAGATTAGAACAGCGCGCGCTGGTTGTGAGAAATATATTCTGCACGATGGTCCTCCCTACGCCAATGGCGATATTCACCTGGGTCATGCGGTGAATAAAACATTGAAAGATATTGTGGTTAAGTCGCGGACCCTGAGCGGTTTTGATGCGCCCTATATTCCTGGCTGGGACTGTCACGGGCTACCTATTGAACACAATGTTGAAAAGAAGATTGGCAAGGCCGGGGTTAAGGTAGATTACGCCACCTTCCGTCAGAAATGCCGCGACTATGCGATGAAGCAAGTTGAGGGACAGCGCAAGGATTTTGTTCGTATCGGTGTATTTGGCGACTGGGATCGCCCCTACCTGACTATGAACTTTGCGGTTGAGGCGGATATTATTCGCGCCCTGGGTAAAATCGCCGAAAATGGCCATCTGGTTAAGGGCTATAAGCCGGTTTATTGGAGTGTCGTGGGCGGTTCCGCTCTGGCTGAAGCTGAAGTGGAGTATCAGGATAAAACCTCCTATTCCATTGATGTTGCCTACCCAGTTAGCGATGCTGCTCAGTTGCAGAAATTGTCTTCAGCATTTGGCAGCTTGCCCGGCGATGGGTCGATCAATGTATTGATCTGGACCACAACACCCTGGACCATTCCCAGCAGTCAGGCCATCTCTATGGGCGCCGAATTGGACTACAGTTTGGTGCAGTGCGCGACTGATGCTGGGCCGATGCGTGTAATCTGTTCTCAGACATTACTCGAATCTGTTATGGAGCGATTGGAAATTGCAGATTATAAAGTGCTGGCGAGCTGCACGGGCCAGGCTTTAGAAAATCTGGTTGCTACGCATCCATTTTACCACCGTGAGATCCCCGTGCTTTTGGGCGACCATGTCACTACGGACGCGGGTACTGGCTGTGTACACACAGCGCCAGATCATGGCATGGAAGATTTCACCGTCGCCAAGCAATACGGTATAGGCACGTTGAACTATGTGATGGACAACGGCCTCTTCCGCGACGATGTCGAACTGTTTGCTGGCGAGCATGTGTACAAGGTCGAAGCGCATATTATTGAGGTGCTGCGCGAAAAAAATCGGCTTATGGCCTGTGGCAAAATCACCCATAGCTATGCCCATTGCTGGCGCACCAAGACTCCATTGATCTATAGAGCCACACCGCAGTGGTTTATCTCGATGGATAAAAATGGTCTGTTGGAGAAAGCCAAGGCTGCCATCAAAGATGTTGCCTGGCACCCGGAATGGGGCGAGGCGCGGATTGAAGGCATGTTAGAGGGCAGCCCAGACTGGTGCGTTTCTCGCCAGCGCACATGGGGCGTGCCCATTGCTCTGTTTGTACACCGACAGACGGGCGATATTCACCCGGATACACCGGCATTGATTGAGAAGGTGGCACTGCTGGTGGAAGATGGGGGCATTGATGCTTGGTACGAGGCGGATGCGGCTGAGTTGCTGGGTGCAGATGCAGATGACTATCAGAAGGTCACAGATACCTTAGATGTCTGGTTTGACTCTGGCGTGACCCACGCCTCGGTTGTCGGTGCGCGCGAAGCGTTGCAGTACCCGGCTGATCTCTATCTTGAAGGCTCTGATCAGCACCGTGGTTGGTTTCAATCCTCATTAAAAACCGCTGTCGCGATCAATGGCACTGCGCCCTACAAAGCGGTGCTGACCCATGGATTTACCGTCGATGAGAATGGTCGCAAGATGTCCAAGTCGATTGGCAATGTCATTCCGCCGCAGAAGGTCATCAATGAGCTGGGCGCCGATGTGTTGCGTCTATGGGTAGCCTCAGCAGACTTCAGTGCTGAGATGACTGTATCCGATGAGATTCTCAAGCGCGCCGGTGAGTCCTACCGTCGTATCCGAAATACCGCGCGTTATTTCCTGTCTAATATTGACGGTTTTGATCCCGTGCAGCATGCGATTGGGCACAGTGATTTATTGGCATTGGATCGTTGGGCTATCGACTGTGCAGCGCAGCTGCAAGACGAAATTATTGACGATTATAATAATTTCCGTTTTCACCAAATCTACCAAAAGCTGCATAATTTTTGCGTTCGCGATATGGGTGGGTTTTATCTGGATATTATTAAGGACAGAATTTATACCTGTGCCGAAGATAGCTTGCCACGTCGCTCTGCGCAGACCGCACTGCATCAGATTGCCGAGGCCTTTGTGCGCTGGATCGCGCCGATTCTAAGTTTTACTGCGCACGAGATATGGGGCTTTATGCCGGGGGATCGCAGCAGTTCTGTATTTGTTGCTGAATGGTATCCACTGTGTAGACTGAGCGCCGATGAGACGATTAGCAAGCAGGACTGGGCTGCTATTTTGCAGGCCAAGGAAGCGATCAATAAAGTGATTGAAGAACAGCGTAATCAGGGCTTGGTTAAAGGCTCATTGGGAGCGGATATAGAAGTATTTGCTGACCAGGCACTGCATTCTAGTCTGACTAAGTTAGGTGAGGAATTGCGCTTTGTAACCATTACATCCAGTGCCGTACTGTCGCCATTGGCTGAGGCAGGTGACACGCAGGACTCTGTACTGGAAGGCTTAAAGGTTGCTGTGAAACATTCTGATGCCAGCAAATGTGTTCGCTGCTGGCACTTTATTAGCGACGTCGGCAGCGATGCGCAGCATCCGGAAGTCTGTTCACGCTGTATCAACAATATTAGCGGTCGAGGTGAGGTTCGTGCCCATGCCTAGGGTTTTATACTGGTACGGGATAGCACTGGCGGTGCTGGTTGCTGATCAGCTGACCAAGGCCTGGATAGTCGGTGCCTACAGCTATGGTGATTCGACCTTAATTACCGGTTTCTTCAATATAGTTCGTGTCCACAACTATGGTGCGGCATTTAGTTTTTTAAGTGATGCTGGTGGTTGGCAGCGTTATGGTTTCAGTCTTTTAGCGTCGGTCATTAGTGCTGTTATTGCTGTGTGGCTGGCTCGCCAACCTGCTGAGCGATGGCTTGAGAGTCTTGCCCTGGCGCTTATTTTAGGTGGTGCACTGGGTAATTTATATGATCGTGTGACATTGGGTTATGTGGTGGATTTTTTAGATTTCCATTGGTCCGGCCGTCACTTTCCTGCGTTTAATATTGCTGATAGTGGTATTTCAGTGGGCGCAGCAATGCTAATTTTCGACGCATTTATCAACAGGGACGATGAGAGTAAATAGATATGACATTACCTATAGATAGTGGCACCACCGTGACATTGCACTTTTCCCTGGCGCTTGAAAATGGCCATGTTGTGGATTCCAACTTTGAGGCCTCACCGGCAACATTTACGGTTGGTGATGGCAATCTACTCGCTGGATTTGAAAACCCCTTAATGGGCTTGGTCGATGGCGATGAACGTGAGTTTTCCATTGCGCCGGAAAATGCCTTTGGCCAACATAATCCTCAGAATGTGCAGGCCGTGGAGCGCAATAATTTTGACGACGGAGAGCTGGCGTTAGGGACCATGTTCTCGTTCCAAAATGGCGACGGCGAGCTGCCTGGCGTTGTGGTTGAAGTGCAGGACAGCGAAGTAATGGTGGATTTTAATCATCCTCTGGCTGGCCAGACTATTCTGTTTAAAGTAAAAATTATTAGCGTTACACCACAGAGCGTGCACTGATGGATATCAAACTGGCAAATCCTCGTGGTTTTTGTGCCGGTGTTGATCGGGCAATTGATATTGTCGATCGCGCGCTAGAGGTGTTTGGTGCGCCGATCTACGTGCGCCATGAAGTGGTGCATAATAAATTTGTGGTTGATGATTTACGTTCCCGTGGCGCCATATTTATTGATGAGTTAGATGAAATTCCCGATGATGTCATTGTCATCTTTAGCGCCCATGGTGTGTCGCAGGCAGTGCAAAATGAAGCAAGACGTCGCCAGTTAAAAGTGTTCGATGCCACCTGCCCGCTGGTGACTAAGGTGCATCTGGAGGTGACTAAGTACAGTGGTGATGGCATGGACTGTGTGTTGATTGGGCATGCTGGCCATCCAGAAGTTGAAGGCACCATGGGTCAGTATGAAAGTGGTGAACTGGGCGGCACCATCTATTTGGTTGAGAATGAAAAAGACGCCATGGCACTGGAGGTGAATGATCCTTCCAAACTGGCCTACGTAACGCAAACCACGCTGTCGATGGATGATACTGCACTGGTTATTGATGCGTTGCGAAACAAATTCCCGCTGATTCAGGGGCCGCGCAAAGATGATATCTGCTATGCCACACAGAATCGTCAAGATGCAGTAAAGCAGTTGGCGATAGAGACAGATCTGGTCTTGGTGGTGGGTTCGGTGGCCAGCTCTAATTCTAACCGCCTGCGAGAGCTGGCAGAGCGCTGTGGGTGCCGCGCCTATTTAATTGATGGCCCCCAGGATATAGATGCAGATTGGTTGCAGCAGACGCAGTCCATTGGCGTCACTGCTGGTGCATCCGCACCAGAAGTTCTGGTGCAGGATGTGATCAGCCGACTGGTTGAGTTAGGTGCCAAGCCGCCACAGGAACTGGACGGCGTGGTGGAAAATATTCACTTCTCGCTGCCCAAAGAGCTGCGAGCTTAATCGCTAGCTGTTATCTGCAATATACTTAAACAGTGCAGTGGTTGATGCATCAAACTCTGCATTGGCCGTATTCTCGCCGAGCAACTCATTGGCCATCTTCTTGCCCAGTTCAACACCCCATTGGTCAAATGAATTGATATTCCAGATACTGCCTTGAACGAAGACCTTGTGTTCGTAAAGCGCAATCAGTGCACCAAAGTTCTTTGGCGATAGTTCTTGTAACAGCAAAGTATTAGACGGCTTATTGCCGGGGTAGTAACGATGTTGCTGACCGTCGGGAGCTGGCTGGCCAGTCATGAGCGCTGCCGACTGGGCAAGCATATTGCCCAGTAGTACGCGGTGATGCTCGGCGTTACTCAGGCCATCTTTAGCGGCGGCAATAAAGTCAATTGGTACCTGTCGCGTGCCCTGATGTAACAGCTGAAAGAATGCATGCTGACCGTTGGTGCCCGTCTGTCCCCAGAGAATAGGGCCAGTGTTGTAGCCAACTGGTTCACCGGTCAATGTTGTGGCCTTGCCATTGCTCTCCATATCCAGCTGTTGTAGGTAGGAGGGCAGCAGCAGTAGACGCTCACAGTAGGGAATGACGGCAATTGATTCGGCATTCAAAAAGTTGCTGTACCAGATGCCGAGCAGCGCCATAATCACGGGCATATTTTTCTCTAGCGGCGCATTTTGAAAATGCAGGTCCATCTCACGAGCGCCGGCAAGCATATTACTAAACTGCTCAAAACCAATGCTAATGGCGATAGATAGGCCAATACTCGACCACAGTGAGTAACGACCGCCAACCCATTCGGCAAATTCTAGAATTTGATCAGCCCGAATGCCGTAGGCCATGGCATTGGTTGGGTTAGCGGTTAAGCCAATAAAGTGGGTGCTCGTTTGAGCATCTTTGAGCCCTAGCGTTTGCTCAAACCATTGGATAGCAGTTTTGGCGTTCAGCAATGTTTCCTGCGTGGTAAAGGTTTTGCTGGCCACAGCGACCAAGGTTGTCTCTGGGTTAAGCCCCTTTAATAGGGTGAGAATTTCAGCGCCATCCACATTGGAGATAAAGTGCAGGCGGATATTTGGGTTGGAATACTCGTGCAATGCATTGACCGCTAACTTGGGTCCTAAATCTGACCCACCGATACCTATATTGACTACATCAGTAATGGCTTTACCGGTGCTGCCAAGCCATTGGCCATTGCGTATTTTGTCGCTGGCAAGCTTTACGGCTTCCAGCTGCTGTTTAACCTGAGAAATCCGCTGGCGCTCATCGTCGGATTTGGCGTCTTCAGGCTCTGCACGCAGGGCGGCATGGAGTACAGCGCGATTTTCTGTGGTGTTAATAGCCTCACCAGCAAACATGGCGGTGCGATGATCGGACAGTGGTGACTGTTTTGCCAGGTTTAACAGCTCCTGCCAAATCTGATCGCTGACGAGATTCTTGGAGTAATCGAGAAATAACTCCCCAGCATTGACAGAGAGCGTGCTGGCACGCTCTGAATCAGCATCAAACAGACTAACAATGGAGAAATTATTGACTAAATCAGCTTGAGATCGCAGTTTGGACCATGCATCTGTCTGGGTTGGCGAGTATGATTTGGGTTTCATCTGTGCGTCATTTCCTGTGGTTACTGTTTGCTGGGTAGGGGTGAAATTATAGCGGTAAATTCAAGAGCAGCATGTTACGTGGTTTAATCGGATTAATCTGTAATAAAATTACAATAATAGCGGCTATATTAGATTAATTATGGCTAAAATCCGTAATTTTGTTACAATTCTTAAATAATCAATTCGGAGCCATTATGGGCCAGATCAACAAGCAAGTAGCCGCTGTAACGCAGCGTATTATAGAGCGCAGCGCCAGTCTGCGGGCAGATTATCTGCGTCAGATCGCAGAAGATCATAACAATCGTCCTGAGCGAGGCAAGCTAAGCTGCGGTAATCTTGCGCACGGCTTTGCAGCCTGTGGTGAAGGCGACAAAGACAGCCTGCGCATGATGGAAGCGGGCAATATGGCCATTGTCACTGCCTACAACGATATGCTTTCTGCCCATCAGCCCTATGCTGTCTATCCCGACAAAATAAAGCAGGCGATGCGCGAGATAGGTTGCACGGCACAGGTTGCCGGAGCAGTGCCCGCCATGTGTGATGGCGTCACCCAGGGGCAGGACGGTATGGAGCTCAGTCTGCTAAGTCGCGACTTGATTGCGCAGTGCACCGCAGTGTCACTGTCTCATCAGATGTTCGATGGTGTATTGGCACTGGGTATCTGCGACAAGATTGTTCCCGGCCTAATCATGGGCGTGTTGACCTTTGGTTATCTGCCCGCAGTATTTATTCCCGCTGGTCCTATGGAGTCCGGTCTGCCCAATAAAGAGAAGGTGCGTATTCGCCAGCTTTTTGCCGAGGGCAAAATTGGTCGCGATGAGCTTCTGCAGGCCGAGTCTGACTCCTATCACAGTGCCGGTACCTGCACTTTTTACGGAACGGCAAATAGTAATCAGGTGGTTCTCGAAGCATTGGGATTACAGCTGCCAGGGAGTTCATTTGTGAACCCTGAGAATCCGATGCGCGACAAACTTACCACCGAGGCCGCACATCAGTTAGCCCGTATTACTGCGCTGGGCAATGACTATCGCCCGGTGGGAGAGATTGTCGATGAACGTGCCATTGTGAATGGCACTGTGGCCCTGCTCGCTTCTGGCGGTTCTACTAATCACAGTATGCATCTTGTGGCCATAGCCCGCGCTGCCGGTATTATTCTTAACTGGGATGATATCTCTGAGCTGTCGGCGGTAGTGCCCTTACTGGCCAAGGTCTATCCTAATGGGCAGGCTGATGTGAATCATTTCCATGCGGCTGGTGGCACTAGCTGTATGTTCCGTCAGTTGATAAAAGGCGGCTTTATGCATGCTGATGCCAAGACTGCCTGGGGCAAAAGCTTTGCTGACTTTACGCAGGAGTCATTTTTAGAAAATGACAAAGTCGTGTGGCGCGAATCACCAGAAATACCGCTAGATATGGCTGTACTGACCACATTAGATAAGCCCTTTTCGGTTGAGGGCGGGCTGCGCCTATTGAAAGGTAACTTGGGTCGCGGCGTTATCAAAGTGTCAGCTGTTGCTCCAGAGCATCAAATTGTTGAGGCGCCAGCGATTGTGATTGATGGTCAGGATCAGCTACAGCCGCTGTTTGAATCTGGCGCTTTAAATCGTGACTGTGTGGTAGTGGCTCGCTATCAGGGGCCTAAGGCTCTGGGTATGCCCGAGCTGCATAAACTCACACCATTTTTAGGTACATTACAGGACAAGGGTTTTAAAGTGGCGCTGGTGACCGATGGCCGTATGTCAGGTGCGTCGGGCAAGGTTCCCGCCGCGATTCACCTGGTTCCTGAGGCAGCCGATGGTGGTTTGCTGGCGAAGATCCAGGACGGCGACCTTATTCGTGTCAATGCGGTTACTGGCGAATTAGCATTCCTAGGCGATATGGAGGAGCTAGAAGCACGAGCAGCTGCTACCCAGCCGCGCACAGGAGACCGCGGTTGCGGTCGTGAACTATTTCTCGTAAATCGCAATAACATTAGCAATGCAGAGCGGGGCGCTTCGTACCTGTTTGGTGAGGCCTAAGTCATGAGTACAAACATTGAGGGCTCAGGCAATCTGCGATGGAATCTGGTAGCTGATATTGGCGGCACCAATGCGCGCTTTTCTGCGGTACCGGTAGGTCAGTTGGAGAGTGAGTATGAATTTCACCATTCTGTTGAAGAGTACCCAGAGTTCGCTGGACTGATTGGCGGCCTACTGGCAGAAATCACAGAGGCAACTGGCTGGACCAGTGCGCCAGTCAATGCATGCTTTGCGGTTGCCTGTCCTGCAGACACCGAAGTCATTGCTTTTACCAACAGTCATTGGGAATTTACCAAGACTTCTCTCAAACAGGCGCTGGGGTGTGAAAACCTCTCGGTTATTAATGACTTTGAAGCTGTAGCCCACGGCATTACTGAGTTAGATGATGCTGATTTAGTGCAGGTAGGGGGGCAGTCACCTATTGCTAACAAGGCTATCGGTATTCTGGGTGCCGGCACTGGTCTCGGTGTTGCCGGATTGATTCAGCACGCCGATGGCTACCATGTTGTCGATACCGAGGGTGGCCATGCTGACTACGCGCCCATCGATGAAATACAGAGCGCGGTGGTTAACTGCTTGCGCGAGACCTATGGGCGAGTGTCGTTGGAGCGGCTGTTGTCGGGGAAAGGTCTTCTCAATATCTATACGGCGCTGTGCGCTATTGAGGGTGCTGAAGCAATTTTTACAACACCGGCTGAAGTGGTTGCTGGTGCCTTGGATGCAGCAGATGCAAAAGCGCTGCAAACAGTAAATATGTTCTGTGAAGGCATGGGTTCTGCCGCAGGCAATCTGGCGCTGACCTTTGGTGCCAAAGGTGGTATTTATATCGCTGGCGGTGTTATTCCGCGCTTTCAAGAGTTTTTTATCAATAGCGGTTTTCGCAGTAAGTTTG
Source organism: uncultured Porticoccaceae bacterium (assembly GCA_965662065.1). GTDB lineage: Bacteria > Pseudomonadota > Gammaproteobacteria > Pseudomonadales > Porticoccaceae > HTCC2207. Next base: position 12,193 of record CBFIGD010000003.1, read on the forward strand.
AAGACAAAGGTCGTTTTGTCAGCTACTTGCAGCCAATTCCGGTCTACCTCGTTATTCGTAGCAATCTGGGTCTTTTAGGCGCAGCAAAAAAACTACATCAAATTTAAAGGAGTTATGTGTGCGCAATTTATTGGCTGGTAATCCAGTGATCCCGGTGATTACTTTGGACCGAGTGGACGATGCAGTCCCATTGGCAAAAGCCTTGGTAGCTGGTGGCTTAAAAGTATTAGAGGTGACTCTGCGAACGGAGGCCGCCATTGAAGGTATTAAGCAAATTATTAAACATGTTCCCGACGCCATTGTTGGTACTGGGACTGTCTGTAATGAGCAGCAGATTAAACTGTCTGAAGATATTGGCTGCCAGTTTATGATCTCGCCAGGTGCTACCGATACACTATTGCAGGCGGCTCAGAAATCATCAGTACCATTTTTACCTGGCATTTCATCGGTCAGTGAATTGATGCGTGGTTTGGAATATGGCCATCGCGATTTTAAGTTTTTCCCAGCCGAAGCGGCGGGAGGCGCGCCCGTTTTGAAAGCGATGGCAGGTCCTTTTAGCGATGTAAAATTCTGCCCGACTGGCGGCATTGGATTACATAATGTCATGGCATATTTGTCGCTACCAAATGTACTATGTGTCGGCGGTTCATGGATTGCCCAGCCAAAATTGATCCAGGCAAAAAAATGGTCAGAAATAGAACAGCTGGCCCGTGAAGCGGTTGCTCTTGCGGGCTAATGCCCAACTACCGCTATCTATTAAGAGCGAAGGTATAAACACAGAGGTTTACAATGAGCAGCAATATTGATCTGGTAATTTTCGGCGCCTGTGGCGATTTGTCCAAGCGTAAATTATTTCCCGCACTTTTTGAATTGGATAGAGCTGGCCTGCTGACGGATAGTGTCCGAATTGCTGGTGTAGCTCGCCAGAACATGGATACTGTTGTCTTTATTGAGCAGATGTACGAGGCGCTTAAGAGCTCTGCGAAAGAAGGGCAGTGGGATGAGACAACATGGAAACGGTTTAGTCGCCGTTTGCACTATGTCAAAGTTGATTTTTCACAAAAGAAAGAATTTGTCGCGCTAAAAGACTGGGCTATTGATAAGCGTACCATTATCTATTATCTGGCTACGCCTCCAAGTCTGTATGGTTCAATCTGTAAACATCTGCATGATGCCGACTGTGTTAATAAAGTATCGCGCATTGTTTTGGAAAAGCCGATCGGTGATGACTTAGAGAGCTCTCGATCTGTTAATGACACGGTCGGGCAGTATTTCACTGAGCGTAATATTTATCGTATCGATCATTATCTGGGTAAGGAAACTGTACAAAATCTTCTCGCACTGCGTTTTGCTAATCGAATGATCAACTCTCAGTGGGACAATAGCTGCATTGATCACGTGCAGATTACTGTTGCCGAGACTGTCGGTATTGAAGGGCGTTGGTCTTACTACGACAAGGTCGGGCAGTTGCGTGACATGGTACAGAACCACCTGCTGCAGTTGTTGTGTATGGTTGCGATGGAGCCGCCCAATGCGTTGCAGGCCGATGAAATCCGTGCCGAAAAAGTAAAGTTACTGCGAGCATTGAGTCCGATCACGGCCGACAATGTCGCCAATCAGGCCGTGCGTGGCCAATATGGTGCTGGCTGGATAGCCGGTGAGCCTGTGGTTGGCTATATGGAAGAAGAGGGTTGTGAGAGCGATAGTAGTAATAACGAAACCTATGTTGCCCTCAAGGTGATGATTGATAACTGGCGCTGGGCGGGTGTTCCGTTTTATCTGCGTACAGGCAAGCGCCTGCAGGAAAAAGTAACTCAGGTGGTGATTACTTATAAAGACAATCCCCATTCATTATTTCCTGAGACCGATGGTGAAGCCAATAATAGGTTGGTGATAAATTTGCAGCCCAATGAAGGCATTCAGCTGGAGATGGTTTCCAAAAAGCACAGCCTTAAAGAGCGCCTTGGTCTTGAGAAACGTAGCCTAAATCTGGATTTCTTTGATTCCTCTGGTGACTCAAGAATACCGGATGCGTACGAACGTCTGTTCCTGGAGGTTATCAAAGGTGATCAGTGGTTGTTTGTAAGTAGAGATGAAATTGAAGCCTCTTGGGACTGGTGTGACACCTTATTGGATGCCTGGGTAGATAAAAATATCGGTACTAAGAATTACAGTGCAGGTTCCTGGGGGCCATCTAAGGCAGAGATTCTGATCGAAAACGATGGCCGTAGCTGGTATGAGGGTTAATTGTGGAATTCGTTGAATTTGAAAATACCTCGGCACTGGATATCGAACTATCTCTAAAGGTAGCGAGACTATTAAGCGCAGACATTGCCGCCACAGGTTCTGCATCACTGGTAGTTTCTGGTGGCAGAACCCCAATGGGGTTTTTCCACCTGCTGTCGCAGCAGATACTGGATTGGAGCAAGGTAAGCGTTACTCTGGCTGATGAGCGCTGGGTAGATGCCGACCATGCTGACAGTAATGAGAAGTTAGTGCGCGCCAATTTACTGATTAACGAAGCCCATCAGGCGAACTTTATCAGTTTAAAAAATGCGGCTGCAGATGCAATTGATGGTGAATCTGAAGCTGAACGGGCGCTAGCTGCTGTCGGCACATTCACTGTGCTTATTTTAGGTATGGGAGACGATGGCCACACGGCTTCATTGTTTCCTGGGGCTGAAGCTCTAGCCTTAGGCTTGGATATGAATTCTGGGCGAACATGCATAGGGGTAACTCCAACAGCCGCGCCTCACCAGCGCATTAGTATGACCTTGCCGAGACTGTTAGACAGTCAGCAAATCATTGTTCATATTAGTGGTGCAGGTAAGCAGGATGTACTTGAGCAGGCGCAAGCCGGCGGTGATATTGCAGAGTTGCCGATTCGTGCGATTTTGAATCAGCAGCAAGCGCCGCTAGCCATTTATTGGGCGAAGTAAGCTTTAGCTTCTGGGGTTTAAAAAGGCTATGTAAACGGTAGCCCTGCCCTAAGTTGGCCATCCATGGCCAGGGAAGAGACGGTTTTTCAAGTTAGCGAATAGCGTCGCCCACTCGAACAATTTTCAAGGTGTTAGTGCCGCCATGGACATTAACAAAGTCCCCTTTGGTGATTAGCACCAGATCTCCATCAACCACTTCAGCATGCTCACGCAGTTTTTCGACGGCGCAGTGATTAACCTCGGACGGGTCAAGCTTGGAGGTGTCAAACGGCACAGGTACTACACCTTTATAGAGTGCGGTAATTTCACAGGTACCGAGTTTTTCCGCCATTGCATAAATGGGCAGAGAAGAGGTGATGCGTGACATAAGTAGTGGCGTAAAACCGGTTTCAGTCATACAGATGACTGCCTTCACACCTTTAAGATGATTAGCTACATACATAGCAGCTAGCGCCAGAGACTCATCAATGCGTTCAAAGGTTTCATCGATTCTATGCTTTGAGCGCTGTGCTAGAGGATGTTTCTCGGCACCTTCGATCACTCGAGCCATTGCCTTAACGGTTTCAACTGGATACTGACCGACTGCAGTTTCTGCACTCAGCATTACTGCATCAGTGCCGTCTAACACGGCATTGGCAACATCAAAGACTTCTGCGCGGGTCGGCGTAGGTGCAGTGATCATGGATTCCATCATCTGCGTGGCAGTGATCACAACCTTGTTGGCATTGCTGGCTGCCTCAATAAGTTGCTTCTGCACGGCAACCAGATTGGCGTCGCCTATTTCAACCCCGAGATCACCGCGCGCTACCATAATGCCATCGGAAGCGGCAATAATACCGGGTAGAAATTCATCGGTAATAGCTTCAGCGCGTTCGATCTTGGCAATAATATGTGCCGTACTGCCGGCCTGGTTAAGTAACTCTCTAGTTTCTTCAACGTCTTCTTTTGATTGCACAAATGAGATGGCCAGATAATCGGTATGCAGCGAAGCAGCAGTTTTGATATCTGCTTTATCTTTGTCTGTCAGCGCTTTGGCAGACAGGCCGCCACCGAATTTGTTAACCCCTTTTTTGCTCGATAGCACGCCACCTTGAGTGACGATACACTGTACTGAATGATCAGTTTTGACACTGACCTGCAAGGTTAATCTGCCATCGTCCAGAAGCAGGATGCTATCCTTTTGAATATCTTCGAGCAGTTCCTGAGCGATATAAACTGCGTCCTGATGGCCGCCTTCGACATCAAGCTGGCTGTCTAACGTAAATGTGCTGCCGTTTTCGAGATGAATTTTCTGATCATCTATAAAACTGCCGATGCGGATTTTAGGGCCCTGCATATCGCAGAGAATACCTACTGGCATTTTTAACGCTCTACCTATAGTGCGGATAGTCAGTGCACGTTGGCAATGCTCTTCGGCGCTACCATGAGAAAAGTTAAGGCGGAAGACGTTTACCCCCGCTTTGATTAACTCACGGATACTGTGATCATCGCTGCTGCCGGGGCCGAGTGTCGCTAATATTTTAGTTCTGCGAGGCATCTGGTTACGCACTCGCATCTAATAGTGCGATGCTGTTATCAAGCATGCGATTAGAGAAACCCCATTCGTTATCGTACCAGGCCATAACCTTAACCAGCGAACCATTGACACGTGTCTGCAATGAGTCGAAGTTACAGGAGTAAGGGATATGGTTGTAGTCGACAGAGACGAGTGGTTGGTCGCAATAGCTGAGTACCGAGCTAAGATCGCCTTCTGCGGCTTGTTTTAAAAGCATATTAACTTCTTCAATACTGGTGTCACGACCGGCGTTAAACGTTAGATCGACCAGCGATACATTAATTGTGGGAACGCGCACTGCGAGACCGTCAAGCCGTCCTTTTAACTCGGGCAATACATCGCCAATTGCGACAGCGGCACCGGTTTTGGTGGGGATCATTGACTGGGTTGCCGATCGCGCACGGTAGACATCGGAATGGTAGACGTCACTCAGCTGCTGATCATTGGTATAGGCGTGAACTGTGGTCATGTAGCCAGACAGGATGCCCATGGCTTCATGTAGTGGCTTAACCATTGGTGCCAGACAATTGGTGGTGCAGGAGGCGTTGGAAACAATCTGGTGTGATTGGCTCAGTATATTGTCATTGATGCCGTAGACAACGGTTGCATCAACATTTGAGCCTGGCGCAGAGATGAGTACTTTCTTGGCGCCCCCGGCAAGGTGTAATGCAGCTTTGTCCCGGCTGGTAAATACGCCGGTGCACTCACATACCAGGTCGACACCTAGGTCGCCCCAGGGAATATTGGCCGGATCGCGTTCGCAAAACCACTGAATTTTATCGCCATTAATTGTCAGGGAGTCTTCGCTGACTTCTACCTGCTGATTAAAGCGACCATGAACTGTATCGAACTGGAGTAGGTGAGCGCTGATATCTACATTGCCAAGGTCATTGATGGCAACAATTTGAATTTTGTTTTGTAGGTCGGGGCGCTCGTAAAGGGCTCGAACGACATTGCGCCCGATTCTCCCGAAGCCATTAATCGCTATTTTGTACATGAATGAATACTCATAATGTAGTAAATTTACGTAAATTGTAGGCTTTTCGTGGAGCTTAAGCAATGTAATACATTGATTATTACGTATAATTACCTAATATATGAGTAATCATGACCGCTTGATTACATATTATGAAAGATTCCTACAAAAATTATAATTATTACGGATTTTTGTGACTAAAAAACCTAGAATATGGCTCATCAGTAAGGGAATTACGAATAATCGCCTGTTTGCTCCGAGGATCTAGCACCAATGCACAGTCAAAATCTGATCAACATCATTACAGATGCCCTGCCTAATCTAAATAAGTCAGAGAGCAAAGTGGCTCAGGTGATTTTAAGTGATCCAGATGCTGCGACTAGCTCTAGCATTGCGGCTCTGGCCAAAAAGGCAGATGTGAGTGAGCCCAGCGTCAATCGATTTTGTAAGCGTTTCAATGCCGCTGGTTTTCCTGATTTTAAGCTTAAGTTGGCTAAATCACTGGTCAGTGGTGTTCGTTTTGTAAACCGCAATGTGGATCCAGATGACGATGTCACTGGTTATACGCCAAAGATATTTGATAGCACCATTAATAATTTAGCGCTGGTGCGCGATAAAATTAGCCACAGCCGCGTTAATCAGGTCGTTGACAAGTTAATTCAGGCCAAGCGAATTTACTTTTTTGGTCTGGGGGCCTCTGGCTCTGTGGCTCGTGATGCTGAAAACAAATTCTTCCGCTTTAACCTACCTGTGTCCTGTCATGATGATGTGCTGATGCAGCGCATGCTGGCCTCAACGGGCACCACCGGCGATGTTTTTTTTATCATTTCTCATACTGGGCGCACCAAGGAAGTGGTTGAGGTGGCTGAAATTGCTCGTGCCAATGGCTCCACTGTTATTGGGCTGACTGCGCCGAATTCTCCCCTCGCGGAGATTAGTAGTGTGACTCTGGATGTGGAAGTCCCCGAAAATACTGACGAATATATGCCCATGACATCGCGCATTGTGCATCTGGTAATTCTCGACGTGCTGGCAACAGGCGTGACTCTCCGTCGCGGGCCAGAGTTCTTGCCTCATTTAGAAAAGATCAAGAATAGCCTCAAGCCAACGCGTTACGCTAAAGAGGACTAGGCTCCGCGGCTGTTTGGTCTGGACCTGAACGCTGATTGAATCGAGCAAAGCGGCAAAAAATCGACTAGACTTGGCCCTTAATTTGATATCACATTTTAAGGTGTTTCCCATGTCTGAATTTCCCGTCCACCCTGTCCCTGAACATTGGAAAGAAAGCGCCTGGATCAATCAAGATCGCTATCAGGCGATGTACCAGCAGTCGATCGAAAATCCCCTGCAGTTTTGGTCTCAGCAGGCCGCTAACTTTTTGCAGTGGGAGTCGCCCTGGCAAGACGTCTATGATTATGATTTTGCCCGCGGTGAGGCGACTTGGTTTGGCGGTGGGAAATTAAATGTGGCGGTTAACTGTATTGACCGACACCTGGCTGACCGTGCCGAGCAGACCGCTCTTATCTGGGAGGGTGATGAGCCCACAGAGGATAAAAAAATAAGTTATCGAGAGCTGCATGACAAAGTATCTCGTATGGGCAATGTGCTGCGCGATCGCGGTGTAAAAAAGGGCGATCGGGTGTGCATCTATATGCCCATGATCCCCGAAGCAGCATACGCCATGCTGGCCTGTGCCCGGATTGGCGCTGTGCATTCAGTCGTTTTTGGAGGATTTTCGCCAGAGGCGCTGAAAGATCGGATTCTCGACTGTGATTGCCAGCTGGTGATTACTGCAGATGAAGGCGTGCGTGGGGGCCGGGCAATTCCTTTGAAGGCCAATGTGGATCTGGCCCTTCAGAACTGCCCAGATGTGCATACCTGCCTGGTGGTGGAGCGAACGTCGGGAACCATCAATTGGACTGAACATCGCGATGTCTGGTATCACAGTGCGATTGAATCTGTATCAGCTGATTGCCCTGCACAGAGCATGGATGCAGAGGACCCGCTGTTTATTTTGTATACCTCCGGTTCTACAGGCAAACCAAAAGGTGTGATGCACAGCACCGGTGGTTATTTACTCATGGCGGCCATGAGCCATAAGTATACTTTTGACTATAAAGATGGCGATATCTACTGGTGTACTGCCGACGTTGGCTGGATTACCGGTCATAGCTATATTCTCTATGGTCCGCTATGTAATGGCGGTACTTCGCTGATGTTCGAGGGTGTGCCAACTTACCCGGATGCGTCACGCTTCTGGCAGGTCATCGATAAACATCAGGTCAATCAATTCTATACCGCGCCCACAGCTATTAGGTCACTAATGGCAGCTGGCGATGGGTTTGTTGAAAGCACCTCACGCAGTTCATTAAAGCTTTTGGGCACTGTGGGAGAGCCTATCAATCCTGAGGTTTGGGAATGGTATTACCAGGTGGTTGGCAACTCCAAATGTCCGATTGTCGATACCTGGTGGCAAACAGAAACCGGCGCCCATATGTTGACTCCCTTACCTGGTGCCACAGACCTTAAACCTGGCTCCGCGAGTCAGCCTTTTTTTGGTGTGGAGCCAGTATTGCTGGACACTGAAGGCAATGAAATTGCTGGTGCAGGGGAGGGTTTGCTGATGATTAAATCGTCCTGGCCAAGCCAGATTCGCACTGTCTATGGTGATCATAAACGCTGTATCGAGACCTATTTTAGCGCGTACCCTGGGTACTACTTTACCGGTGACGGCGCCCGCAGAGACGAAGATGGTTACTACTGGATTACTGGTCGTGTCGATGATGTTTTAAACGTATCCGGTCATCGTATGGGCACAGCTGAGGTCGAGAGTGCACTGGTGCTGCATGAAAAAATTGCCGAGGCTGCGGTTGTCGGGTACCCCCATGATATCAAAGGGCAGGGTATCTATTGCTATGTTACACCAATGGTCGGTGTTGAAGTGGACGAAGCCTTGCGCGCAGAATTGATCAAACTCTGTGTGAAGGAAATTGGACCTATAGCCAAGCCGGATGTTATTCAGTGGGCTCCGGGGTTGCCAAAGACGCGTTCAGGCAAAATTATGCGCCGTATCTTGCGCAAAGTGGCCGCTAATGATCTAGACAGCCTGGGAGATACTTCGACCTTGGCTGACCCTGCAGTTGTTGATGAGTTGATTGCTAGCCGCCACAATCGATAAAAGATGCTTTTACGTGTACTGACGCCTGTGTATAGTGCGTGCCAAATAATAATTATAACTAGGTGCTTATGTTTTTTAGGGCGTTTTTGTCGATTATTGTCTGTCTCATACTAGTCTACGTGCTGTTGTTAATGCTGCCGGTTTATAATCGTGTGGCGCCCACCGCTGGCTACCTATCAAATACCTTCGATATTATTGCTCACCGCAATGGCAGAGCGCTTGTGCCTGGCAACACGTTTGAGGCAGCCGTAAATGCGCTCAATGTAGGCGCAGATGTTCTTGAGATAGACGTGCACCTAACGGCTGACAACGTATTGGTCGTGCGTCATGATGCCGTGATCGACACGACGACTAATGGTTCTGGCCGTATTGTGGAGATGACAGCGGCTGAAATTCAGGCCGTTGATGTTAGTTTTCATAAACTTGACTATCCCAACAAGGTGGCGCCGCAGGGCATTAAGGTTCCGACACTACAGTCTCTGTTCGAACGCATGCCCGAAAATCGCTATCTAATTGAGATTAAGCCCGCCAAGACTGCCGCAGCAACTGAGCTTTGTCGCCTAATTACCGAACAGGGTATGGCTGAGCAAGTTGTTGTTGCCTCTTTTTATGACGTTGTACTTGATCACTTCCGTAAAATTTGCCCGGCCGTCCCTACATCCTTGGGGCAGGAGGAAGTCATTTGGCTGGTCGTGCTGGGTAAACTCGGGCTTGGACATCTGTATAATTCTCCAGGTTATTCAGTGCAGCTACCGATGGTTGAGGAGGGTATCACTATTGTGACCCCTTCGTTGGTCAGGGCGATACATCAATTAAATATGCGTGTTGAGGTGTGGACCATCAATGACCCACAGACAATGCAGACTCTTATGGATATGGGCGTGGATGGAATCATCACTGATCGCCCTGACCTCCTGCAACATTTGGTCAATCCAGCCATGTAATCTGGGCGATAACGCTGTTTTCTAAGTCGCTATTCGCTATTTTAGGAATATTGATCTAAAAATAAGGATAGAGGCAATCGAATATACGCCCATACATAGAAATTATACGGTGTTAGATGCAAATGAGATTCATAATACGTCTATGAAACTTGATATCAGCAGACAGCTAGCGAAATTAATGCGCGAACAGCACATCTCTCAGAGTGCGCTTTCCCGTGCTACAGGTGTTCCGCAGCCAACTATCAACCGTATTCTTAGCGAGGTGACTCGCGAACCCCGACGTGATTCAGTGGTGCGCATTGCAAACTACTTTGGCGTAACACCTGAATCCCTCTACGAAGCCTCTGGCAATAACGCAAAGTCTGACACCAGTGCCCAAAGTAATGTAGAAGAGCTTTTCGGCCGCATTAATTCACTGAGTCAGGCCGAGCGAGCCGAGCTTTTTGCCAAAGTAGCAGCAACCTTTAATTAATCTGCTTTTCGATTGCTTGAATTAGCCTTTCGCGGTCTCCCTCCGAAAGCTCGCCCAAGTATTGTCCGAAGCTATTGATCCCGGCATCAAAAGCTTCTTCCAGTGTCAATGGTTCTGTGTTTTCATTTTTCGTCTCAACAAGCGCAGCTTGATCCGCCATAACAAATTCCTAAATTCCAAGTTTGGGTATTTCTCGGGCGAACGTTGTCGTGCGCAGTATTCCGTAAACAATAATCAACCGCGAGATGCTGGGCTATATTTACTGTTTAGCTTCCTTGAGTCTTAGGGCACAAAAGCTGCCATAACAGCAATAGTCTAATGATCTTTGAATAGTTTTAAATAATTCTTATGGCTTAATACTTTAGTATTAGCTATTTGGCCGGTCTGCCAATAAAATTTAACTTGTTTTATCTTGTCAGGGCTGTATAAAACCAGCATGGACGTTATTGTTGTCAGCAGTATGAGCGGTGCTTTCTGGGTTTCTGTGACTCTCGCCTGTCTGTTTGGTGCGATGTCCCCTGGACCCAGCTTGGCAATCGTCGTTAATCACACCTTATCGCAGGGCAGAATTGCCGGCATCTGTGCAGGACTGTCTCATGGGTTAGCGGTAGGGCTATTTGCTTTTGCGACTGCGTCTGGGTTGTCTGTGGCGATCCACAACAATCCCATGTTATTTAATGCAATACAATTGCTCGGTAGTATTTTCCTATTGTTTATGGCCATCAAGCTGCTATTCGCGCCGGTAAAAAAAGATACTGAGTTGGTTTTAGCAGTGCATTCATCTAATTGGAGAGCAGCCCGAGACGGTTTTCTTGTAGCGCTGGTCAATCCAAAAGTGTTACTTTTTTTCACGGCATTATTCAGTCAGTTTGTAACTGTAGAGACTGAAATGTGGGAAAAGCTCACTCTGGGCCTTATCGCAGGTGGCGTAGACGCACTTTGGTATATGTTGATTGCTTTGGTTCTTAGTCATTCCGGTATGATTATCCGATTTCAGCGCGATGGTTGGTGGCTAGATAAGCTATTTAGCATTGTACTTTTTGCTATCGCTTCGCATTTTATTCTAGAGTTACTTCAGCGCACCGGTGTTGCGCCCTTTTCATAAGCGTACCTTCATTGGCTTTTATGAATCTAAAAACTATTTGAGAAGGACTTCCCTGCAATGACATCTTTTAAGTCCCTGTATAAGCTGGCTGCCGCAAATCGTGGCGGCAGTGAATTACTCGAGGCAGCACTCCCCAGTGCTGCCACCCATGCACAGTTAGTCGGACAGTCTGATGACCGCTATCTGTCGATGATGACGCGCTGTATTTTTCGCGCCGGTTTCGTGTGGCGTGTTATTGATAATAAATGGCCCGGGTTTGAAGCGGCTTTTGCCACCTTTAATCCACTGGCTGTCGCTCATTTCAGCGATGAGCGCCTTGAGGAGCTGGGGCAAGATACCAGTATTGTGCGCAACTTCACCAAGATTGTCGCGGTGAGGAGCAATGCGGTTTATGTCCTTGATAAGCAGCATAGCCATGGCAGCTTTGGCAATTTTATTGCCGACTGGCCCGAAGATAATATAACCGGCCTATGGATGGCGTTAAAAAAGCAGGGTTGCCGCCTGGGCGGCAATACCGGCCCGATGATGCTGCGCAGTATGGGCAAGGATACTTTTTTACTCACCCAGGATGTCTGTGATGCACTGGTGAATCATGGCTTTATGAAAAAATTCAGCCCTACGGCTCAGCGTGATTTAAAGCTTGTTGAGCAGGTCTTTGCCGATCTGCGTGCCGAGTCTGGGCGTTCGCTGTGCGAGATAAGCCGAATTCTTGCCTGCACTGTTTAGAGAGTCAACTTAATCCGCTAATGCGTTTGTTACCCAGGTGTTGACGTTGTCCTCAAGTATGGTCAATGGCACAGAACCGTCCTTAAGTACTACTTCATGAAATTGGCGTATATCAAATTTTCCCCCTAAAGCCTGCGTGGCACTGTCGCGAAGCTGCTGTATTTTGAGCATCCCAATCTTGTAGGCAGTGGCCTGTGACGGCATCACAATGTAGCGTTCGATCTGGCGCAGGTTATAACTTTGAGAGTGAGGAACGTTGGCTGCCATATAGTCTAGCGCTTGCTGGCGAGACCATTGCCTGGCATGAATGCCAGTATCTACCACCAGGCGACAGGCTCGGTAGAGTTCACCTGAAAGGCGGCCAAAATCAGAGTAGGGGTCTTCGTAGAGGCCAATTTCTTTGGGTATCAGCTCTGAATAGAGCCCCCAGCCTTCAATAAACGCGGTGTGACCGCCATAGAGGCGAAACTTGGGAATGTTTTTCAGTTCCTGAGCAATCGATATCTGCATATGGTGGCCCGGCAAACCCTCATGGTAGGCCAGTGCCTCTAGTTGGTACTTAGCCATATCAGCCATACGGTAAAGGTTGGCAAAATAGGTGCCTGGGCGACTGCCATCTGGAGCAGGCCTCTGATAAAACGCCTGGCCTGCCGAGGCCTCACGAAAGGGCTCGACGGCCTTAACCTGCAGCGCCGCTTTGGGTTTAGTGATAAATAATTCATTTAAGCGACTCTGCATGTTGTCTATGACAGCGGTCGCACGATCTAGATATGCCTGCTTGCCTGCTGCGTTATCTGGATAATAAAACTGCTCGTCTTTTCGGGTAAAGTTAAAAAATGCTTGAAGATCGCCGTCGAAGTTAACGCGCTTCATAATGGTACGCATTTCGTCCTGAATACGTTTTACCTCTGTAATGCCAATCTGGTGGATGTCATCGGCAGTTAGGTCGGTGGTAGTGGTGCGTTTTAGGGCGAAGTTGTAAAACGCTTCACCGTCGGGGAACTTCCATACTCCATGTCTGTTGTCCGCTTTGGATTGCAGCGCCGACATGTAGTTATAAAGTTTACGATAGCCTGGGGCGAGATGGGAGAGCAATGCTGTTTGAGCGTCGCTAATCAATTGCTGTTGTTGTGTATCAGATAGTGTCAGTGCAGCAATTTTAGTGCGGAAGTCGGCAAGGATAGTGCTGTCTTTGTCGTCCCTGTCAAAGGGCGCCCCAGAGGTAATATTTTCAATTGATTTAAGTACATGGGGGAAAACGAATTGCGGTGGAATTATCCCTTTATCCTCACGAATTTTTAACTGCTCTAGCAGCTGGCTCATTAGTAGCGATGAGTTTTTAATTCGCCCTATGTAGGCTTCAGCTTCCTGGCTGTTGGCAATTAAATGCTGATTAATTAAAAATGACGGGACCATACTGTGCACGCCGCGCATCTGATTGACTGGGTAGCTGTGGTAGCGCCATTGGTGTGCCGCCAGTTCCTGCTCGGCCTGTTCAATAAACATTCTGACACTGAGCTTTGTGGATGCATCAAGTGCGGAGGTATCAATCGCCGTGACGGTGTCCAGATGTCTCCGGGTCATTTTGAAGTGACGCTCGGCGGCAGCTTCAGAGATATCGTCCCATTCATCGTAGCGTTCACGTATACCCAGGTAAGTCATAGATTCGGGGCTATGATTTACCTTCTCCATAAAAAGATCGTCTAAAAGAGCAATTGCTTGCTCGGATGTCGGCGCATTATCGACTGTTCTAGGGGCGCAACCGCAGACTAATAAAACGGCGCCAAGGACGAGTGACATTATGCTGACTCGATAAGCCATGGTGGATCCTTTTTCAGGGTTTTTTAAAGGTTCCTTTATCATAGCGCTAAATTAAAAATGTGCCCATAACCCTCAATGAAAAAATATTTAGTCGGTATTTTGTATCTATTCCCTAGCTGATGGTATTATGCTTGCGTTTCCTAAGGGGCGGCCAGCGTGAGTTGACCTGAGATGTACCCTTTGAACCTGATCCGGATTATGCCGGCGTAGGAATAGGACTAACTGGTTTTTTGCCCTTCACTCCGTCTTTATCTCCGGGTCTCCTTAACTTACTGTTACTGAGGCTCAACATGTATAAATCTAAGTACCGCAAGACATTTTTTACTGTAGCGCTTGGGCTTCTTGCCCCTGCTTTACTATCCAGCGCCACCGCCACCGCCACCGCGGCCGACAACGTGATTGAAGAGGTTATCGTGACCTCAGAATTTCGTGACACAGGCCTGCTCAACACAGCGGCAAGTATTACAGTATTCGATAGCCAGGCCATTGCTAAGCGTCAGGCTCAGCATCTCGAACAACTCGTAAATTTGGCACCCAATGTGAATTTTTCAAGTGGCGCTTCCCGAGGCCGCTTTATCCAGATTCGAGGTATTGGTGAGCGCAGTCAGTTTATTGAGCCATTGAATCCCTCTGTTGGTATTCTGGTGGACGGTATTGATTTCACTGGCATTGCCGGTGCGGCCACCACCATGGATATCCAGCAGGTTGAGATTTTGCGTGGTCCTCAGGGCACTCTCTACGGTGCCAATGCGTTGGCCGGTCTAATTAATCTACGCTCTAATCAGCCCAGTGATAAAACGCAGGGCAACATGGAGGTATCTATTGGAGACTACAGTACGCAGACTGTTTCTGCCGCCGTGGGTGGACCAATTAGCCAGCAGTTGGGCTATCGCGTAGCCATACAACAGCACCGCAGTGACGGCTATATCCGCAATGATTTTTTACAGCGTGACGACACTGATAATATTGATGAGCTGAGTCTGCGATCAATTCTGGACTGGCAGGCCAGTGACAGCCTAGACCTTAAGCTGACGCTCTTTCATGTCAATGCTGACAATGGTTACGATGCGTTCTCACTGGATAATACGCGCAACACATTATCGGATAAGCCCGGCCATGACCGCCATGAATCCACTGCGGTAGCTGTGGCAAGTAACTGGCAGACTATGGATAGCGTTGTATTGGTTAGTTTAGTTAGTTTTGCCGACAACAATCTAGAGTACGGATACGATGAAGACTGGGCCTATGGTGAGCAGCTGTGTGTTGATTTTACCTGTCTCTACAATGATCCTTATAGCTCTGAAGATAATTATATTCGCGATCGCAAAAATGGCAGTATTGATATCAGGCTGGTATCTACAGAGTCGGCGCAAATTTTTAATGGCAGCACTGATTGGGTAGCGGGAATGTATTGGCGTGAGCAGGATGAACAATTATTACGTCAATATGGCGGTGATTTTACCAGTGATTTTGATACCACCAATCGAGCGGTTTATGGGCAGCTAGATACGCAGCTCTCTGCGGCACTGCGCCTTAGCACCGGGATTCGATTTGAAAACCGCCAAGCCAGTTATAGCGATAGCGATCTGGTAGATCATGAGGTTGACGAAGATATATGGGGTGGCCGCATTGCCCTGCAATATAAGCTGTCTTCAGGGGCTATGGTGTATGGATTGGTCTCGCGAGGCTATAAGGCGGGAGGCGTAAACAGTAACCCAAGTGTGGCCGAAGAAGACCGTGAATTTGAGACTGAATTAATGCTCAATTACGAGTTGGGGGCTAAGGGTCGCTGGTTGGATGATGCGCTGCAGGCTCAGGTAGCTGTGTTTTACCAACAGCGCGATGACATTCAGATTAAACAGACATTGGTTGAAGCTCGTGAAGAAGACAGTGGTTCACGCTTTACGGACTATTTCGGCAACTCAGCAAAGGGTAGCAATTACGGTGTTGAGCTTGAATTTAACTGGCTGGCAACCGATATGCTGGCCCTGTTTGGCAGTGTTGGCGTGTTAGACACTAAATATGACATACCACTTTCGGCAGACCTGAATAGCCGTGAGCAGGCTCATGCGCCAGCTTATCAATTTGCACTTGGGGCCAGTGTGCAGATCACTGACCGTCTAGCGGTTAATGTAGATGTAGAAGGTAAGGATGAGTTTTACCTGTCATCTAGCCATAGCGAACAGTCTGAGTCTTACGAACTGCTAAATATTAATCTGGCTTACAACACAGGTAGCTGGGCGCTATCCCTGTGGGGTCGCAACCTGACTGATGAGGAGGTAATTGTGCGTGGCTTTGGTGGTTTTGGTAACGATCCACGCAAAGGTTGGGTCGCTGAGCCTTACTATCAGTATGGTGCCCCCCGGGTAATCGGTTTTAGCGGTAAATACGATTTTTAAAATCAAGGAGTAACAACATGGAAGTAACAATTGATATAAGCATGTACCCTAATAGGGAAGATTTTATTCCACCTATTAAGGGCTTTATTGAAAAGATTAATTGTTTTGATAATCTCAAAGTGACGACATTCCCGACCAGTACGGTGGTGCAGGGTGAATATGAGCATGCGATGAAAGCAGTGCAGGACACCATTGCGGCTTGTTACAAGGAATTTAATATGGCGATTTATGTGGCCAAAATCATTCCTGGTTACGAGGCCCTGCAGTAATGCTCAATTGGGTTGACCTGGAGACATTGGCGGTAGTTTTATCTATCGCCTATCTTGTTTTAGCCATGAAAGAAAACAGCCTGTGTTGGTACTGTGCTTTTTTTAGCACGGCGATTTATGTGGTGATTTTCGGTGATGTTAGTCTCTATATGGAATCGGCACTGAATGTCTATTATATGGCCATGGCTGGTTATGGTTGGCACCAGTGGCAGCGTGGCGGCTCTGGAAATAAAGGTATTGCGCTATCTGTCTGGTCTGCCCGCCAGCATGTTATTGCCATTAGTCTAATAGTTCTGGCTACGGTAATTTCCGGGTATGTGCTGACCATCACCACCGATGCTAGATTGCCTTATGTTGACTCATTCACCACTTGGGCCAGTATACTGACGACTGTGATGGTAGCGCGCAAGGTGTTGGAGAACTGGCTGTACTGGATTGTTATTGATACTGTCTCGATCTTTTTGTATGTGGATAGAGAGCTGTACCAAACTGCAGCCATGTTTGCTCTGTACCTGGTGTTGGCAACCATCGGTTATTTTGCCTGGAGAAAAAACTATCTCGAAAAGAACACATACAATCCTCAAGGAAACCCTGGCTAACTGGGAACAGTGGACGACCTATGCCGAGAGGCCTCTCAGGCAGGCCCCAGAGCTCATCCAGGAGCTAACAGGTGGCCGTACTAACAAAACCTTTTTAGTCGCTACAGGTGACTTCAAGGCAGTGATAAGAGTCAACTCTCCGATCAGCGAACAGCTGGGTATTGACCGCCGGCGAGAAGCACAGATACTCAGTTTATTGGACCCCACTGGCATTATTCCCAAGGTGTTTTTTATCACTGATGAGGTGTTGGTTAGCGATTATATCGAGGGTCAGAATGTTACCGGGCAGAGTTTAAAAAATACTGCTGCCATGGAAGCACTGTCCAGTACCCTGAGAAAGGTGCAAGCGATCGCTATGCCCGGTGAAGTGCCACGTAATTACTTGCAATACTGTCGCGGCTATCTGGACCAGTTAGTGGATAGCTGCGTCTCTCTTGAGGTAAAACAAGAGATCGAATCTATTGCCATAACCGTCGACGAGGGTGACTGGCAGCCAGTAATTTGCCACCATGACTTGGTGCCGCAAAATATGATTGAAAACACTCGCGGTGTGTATATTATCGATTGGGAATATGCCGCGCTGGGGCACCCAGGGTTAGACTTTTTACGCCTTTATGGTGTTGATTTTGCAACATCTGGTGGTCAGGAAAACGTCCTGCAACCACTGTTTAAACTACAGCAGGCAATGGATAAACTTTGGTTGGCTGTGCAGCTTTAGCGAGAGAGAATGATGAGCGATATATACAATAAACTAAATGCTGAAGAGCAGTATGTGATTCAGCAAAAAGGTACTGAACGTCCTTTTGTCGGGCTGTACACCGACCATTTTCAAGGCGGCCACTATATTTGCAAGCAATGTGACGCACCGCTGTATCGGTCTGAACACAAATTTCCATCGCACTGCGGTTGGCCTAGCTTTGATGACGAGATAACGGGGGCCGTGAAGCGCGAACCAGATGCAGATGGCAGGCGGGTAGAGATACTCTGCGCCAACTGTGATGGTCATTTAGGCCATGTTTTTGATGGCGAAGGTTATACGGCCAAAAACACCAGGCACTGCGTCAATAGCATATCCATGAAATTTATTGCTGCAGAATAATATCTAGAGTCTAGTCTCTAAAGTTTTTAAACTGAAAAGGCTGGCCCAGGTCTGCCTCGCGCACGGCTGCCATGACTGCTTGAAGGTCGTCGCGTTTTTTACCGCTGATTCTTACCTCATCACCCTGCACGGCAGCCTGTACCTTGAGTTTTTTGTCTTTGACCATTTTCACCAGTTTTTTGCTGACGTCAGAGGCAATGCCCTGCTTAAAGCTGACATGCAGCGAAAAGGTTTTGCCTCTGTGTAACGCCTCGTCTTTGCACTCAATAACCGTTGGATCAATGCCACGTTTAACCAGTTGAATGCGTAAAATATCCAGTAATTGCTGGCACTGAAAATCAGCTTCAGCCATTAGTGTGACAATATCATCCTTTAACGTAATACTGGCATCGACACCGCGAAAGTCGAATCTGTTGGTGAGCTCGCGACTGGCATTGTCGGTGGCGTTAAGTATCTCGGCTGAATCGACTTCAGAAACAATATCTAAACTGGGCATGTTATGGCTCACCTTGGGCTATTTGAGTTATTATTTTAAACCACAGTAGGGATGTCAATCCAATTAGAGATGATAGCAATGATGAATAGCTGTACTTGCGGTAGCGGCATAGCGTTTAGCCGCTGTTGCGAGCCGTTTTTGAGCGAGAAAATGCCCGCTGCGTCACCCGAGAAACTAATGCGTTCGCGTTATAGCGCCTTTGCACTCGGCGGCTATGGTGACTATCTGCTCAAGACTTGGTTTGCCCCTATGGCGAAGGGCTTAACCGCTGCGGAGCTTTCCGAAAAGTCATTGCAGTGGCTGTCACTTGAGGTGCTTGGCTCTGGTGTGGATAACAATCAGGGTTGGGTCGAATTTAAAGCGATCTATCTCGACAAAGATGGTCGCCATGTGCTGCATGAAAAATCTGTATTTACCTGCATTGATAACTGCTGGCTCTATATAGGCGGCGAAATCGCGGCCGCCAAGTAGGCGCTTTACCGAGTTTCTTCAGACGGGCTGACAAGTCGGCCAAATAGTATGCCAACTTCAAATAATAGCCACATAGGTATTGCCAGCAATGTTTGCGAAATAATATCCGGCGGCGTCAGCAGCATGCCCAGTACAAAGCACAGCACGAAGACATAGGGGCGCTTCTTGGCCAAGTTATTTGGGTCTACTGCACCCATCCAGGACAGAATAACCACCGCGATGGGGATTTCAAAACTCAGTCCAAAGGCAAAAAATAGTTTGAGCACAAAGTCCAGATAGCTGCGTATGTCTGGCATCACACTAATGCCCTCAGGGGCAATGCTGGTAAAGAATAAAAACACCAATGGAAAGACAATGTAGTAGGCAAAGGCCATCCCCGCATAAAACAGAGCTACGCTTGAGATAAACAGCGGAATGACTATCTTCTTTTCACGCTTATATAAACCGGGTGCCAAAAATGCCCATGTCTGATAGAGAATATAGGGCATAGCCGCAAACATGGATAACACCAAAGTCAGTTTAAATGGCGTTAAAAAGGGTGAGGCAACTTCAGTGGCAATCATGGTCGATGATTCGGGTAAATACTCACGAATCGGCTCAGAGATATACATGTAGAGTTCGTTGCTAAAGGAAAATAACCCGGCAAAAATAAGCAAAACAGCAACCGCCGAACGTAGCACGCGATCTCTAAATTCGATCAAATGCTCCATAAAAGGTTGCTTGCTGAAATCCTCTTCTTCAGTCATCTTGCTTGTCTTCGGTCGGTTTTAGGGACAGGTCGGAGGTCATCTGTGCCTTTGTATCAGCTAGGGTTGTTTCAATATCAACTTTACTGTCCTTGAGGTCGCGCAAGATTTTTTCATTGTGTAGCTGGCGACGAATATCATCCATGCCCACTTCATTTTCCAGTTCGCGACGCGCGCTGGAAAACATCTCTTTCATGCGACCAATCCATAGGCTGATGGTACGCACTGTTTCGGGCAGCCGCTCTGGACCCATTACAAGCAAGGTAATTAGGGCGATGATAAGTAACTCAGAAAAACCTATATCGAACATGGTTTATTCGGCAGTGTCTTTTTTCTCAACTGGTTGGTCCAAATCTTCAGACGCCTCGTCAGTAGAGTCGCTAGTGACAGAATCTTTAAATCCTTTCACGGCACCACCCAAATCAGAACCTATATTGCGCAATTTTTTAGTACCAAAAACCAGCGCTACAATTACTAGAATAATTAATAATTCTTGCCATCCAAAACCCATAATAGTACTCCTAAGTTCAAATTAGACTGTTAGTTTCTGTTTCTTTGAGCCTTTTCTTCTAGGCCAGATAAATCAAATCTTCGTTCAAGTTCGCTGAGAACGGCACTGGCATCTTCGCCAACATGTGACAGCATGACGAGGGTGTGAAACCAAAGGTCCGCGGTCTCATAAATTAACTTTTCATTGGTACCACTGATCTCAGCATCGCGCGCTGCCAGGATAGTTTCAATGGACTCCTCACCCACTTTTTCGAGGATCTTATTTAAACCTTTTTGATGCAGACTGGACACATAGGAATCGTCGGCCGCGGCCTGTTTGCGCGCTTCAAGCACTTTACTAAGTTGGCCTAACACTGCATCGCTCATCGATAGAGTTCCTTTGGGTCCTTGATCACGGGGTCTACTTCTGTCCACTGGCCATCTTTTAGCACGCGGTAGAAGCAGGATTTACGACCGGTGTGACAGGCAATACCTCCTAGCTGTTCAACCTGCATCATGATCACATCGTTATCACAGTCTAGACGCAGCGCTTTAAGTTGTTGAACGTTACCTGACTCTTCACCTTTGCGCCATAGCTTCTGGCGCGAGCGCGACCAGTAAACTGCGCGATTTTCGGTCACGGTCAGTTGTAGTGCTTCGCGATTCATCCAGGCGACCATAAGAATAGCGCCAGTCTCGGCATCCTGCGCTATAGCAGGGGCGAGTCCGTCACTATTCCAAAGAATGTCGTCAACAAAGCTCATTGGGGCTGGTTCCACTTTTAGTTATCCAAGGTGCGCATCATAGCCCATCTAGCGTAGCAGGAGAATCAGCAGACCTGTGGTCGCTAATATCAGGCTACTGCCAGGTAACTGTGCTACTGGCTCAGCCCAATGGGGAAAGGCCATACCCACGCCAATACCTACCGCGGCGGCACCAATGCGTCCGGTTAATTTTTTAGTATCGGTGGCTACCGGTTCCTGGGGTGGAGGTGTGTCATTGCTGGCCTGCTTGTTTTGCAGCACATCAAAGAGTAGTGGTGGTATTTGCGGCAGATATTCCAGCCAGTCCGGAACATGGCGCTTCATCTGCTTGATCATGCTCTTAGGGGAATAGCGCTTTTTCAGCCAGGTCTCCAAAAAGGGTTTTGCAGTGGTCCAAAGGTCTAGCTGCGGATAGAGCTGTCGGCCCAATCCTTCAATATTGAGCAGCGTTTTTTGTAGCAATACCAGTGAGGGTTGCACTTCCATATTGAAGCGGCGTGCCGTATCAAACAGACTTACAAGAATATGCCCCAGAGAAATCTCATCCAGAGGGCGCTGAAAAATGGGTTCGCAAACCGAGCGTATGGCCCCGGTAAACTCATTCACTGGCGTATCCTTAGCCACCCAGCCAGAACGAATATGCAACTCAGCTACCTGACGATAATCACGATTAAATATCGCCAGTAGATTGCGGGCTATATAGAACTGATCGGCACTGGATAATGAACCCATAATGGCGCAGTCCAGCGCCTGATAAGAGGGCTTTTTGGGGTTGCTGATATCAACAAATACATTGCCGGGGTGCATGTCGGCATGGAAAAAGTTATCGTCAAATACCTGGGTGAAAAATATCTCAACACCGCGTTCGGCGAGTACTTTCATGTCCACACCAGCGGCTTTCATTTCACTGACACTGGAAACAGGAATGCCGTAAACACGTTCCATGACCAGTACATCTTGGTTGCTGTGAGACCAGAACACTTTTGGTACGAAGAGCAGTGGTGAGTTTTCAAAATTATTGCGCAGCAACGAGGTGTTGGCGCCTTCTGACTGCAGGTTCAGTTCTTCAATAATCACATGATCATAGTCTTTGATTACTTCGACAGGATGCAGGCGCCGACCATCTTCACTGTATTTGGCTAATAGGCGAGCCAGGGTATACAACAGAGCTATATCTTTGCGGATCGTTTTTTCGATACCAGGGCGCACTGCTTTGATTACCACGTTGGTGCCGTCGGCTAAAACAGCACCATGGACCTGGGCAATAGATGCCGAGGCAAGAGGCTCAGCCTCAAAGCTTTTAAATAAATCATCGACACTGCCAGCGAGTGCCGTTTCGATATTTCGCTTAAATACTGCAGATGAAAAGGGCGGTACATTGTCCTGTAGCTTAGCCAGTTCGGAGCAGATATCGTCGGGTACCAGATCCGGGCGGGTCGATAGCAGCTGACCAAACTTAATAAAGATGGGGCCCAGGTCTTCCAGTGCTCTGCGCAGGCGTTCGCCGCGACTGCCTTTTTTGGTACTGGAACCAAATAGAATTGCTGGCGCCAGCAGCATGCGTGCGCCCAGTGGCAGCTGATCTTTGTCCAATAAGGCATCCAGACGATATTTGCCTGCGACCCTTATTATTTTGCTGAGGCGACGAAGTCTTATCACAGGCTTATGCCTCTGGAGGGGAATAGTTTACGCATTCGCTCAACACGGGCGGCAAGGCGATCTGTATCTGTGACTATGCTGCGTACCTGTTGGGTAAGCTGTTTGAAATCGGCACGACTCGGGGTAATTTGCCAGTGATTCTGTGCAATATTCACCATTTTTCTTTTGGCCCGCTGGGCACTGGCGGCGCGAAATTCTGCTGAGTTGCGAATATTCGAGCAGATCACATGGGCAGCAACATCGCCCAGTAATTCGGCCAGTGCGGCTTCCCAGTCTATGTCTAGGTTGGCTATCATCATATTGAGCTTGCGCAAAGTTTCCAGGTCGCCGCTAATATTGACGCCAGTTCCTGACAGAGACATTGTGTCGGCAGAATTAACCGCCATGCTGGCAATAGCGACCAATGTGCCCTCAATAGTAATGCTAGCGCTGTCCTGCCAGTTGCCGTGCAGCATAATGCCATTGGCGGTTGGCTCAAGGGCGATAGACAGGGGCGGCATACTGCTTTTTACCAATATAATCTGACCTTCCAGCGCCGCTAGATCTCGGGCCGAAGCGGGGTCATATTTCAACGCCCCGTTGAGTAGGTTTTCAACAGCCTCCAGTGCCGTTGACTGTAGAGCGGCAAATAACACTAGGGCTTTACTCCCCGGTGCAGGGCAACCACACCACCGGTCATATTGTGGAAGTCGGTGTTGGCAAAGCCGGCATCATCCATCATGGTTTGCAATGTCCGCTGGTCGGGGTGCATGCGAATTGACTCGGCCAAATACTGATAGCTATCCGCGTCGTCGGCAAATAGCTTACCCAGCTTGGGCAGAATGCTAAATGAATAGGTGTCGTAGACCTTGGATAGCAGTGGATTGGCGGGTTTGGAAAACTCCAGTACCAGCAAGCGGCCACCAGGTTTTAATACGCGCAACATAGAGCGTAGTGCCAGATCTTTGTCGGTGACATTGCGCAAACCAAAGGCAATGGTAATGACATCGAAGGTATTGTCGGGGAAGGGAAGATACTGAGCGTCAGCCTGAGAAAATGTAACATTATTGACTATGCCGCGATCCATTAACCGGTCACGGCCAACCTTGAGCATCGAATCGTTAATGTCAGCCAGCACCACTGTGCCTTCAGGGCCCACAATGCGCGAAAATTTCGCCGTTAGATCACCGGTACCACCGGCAATATCCAGCACTTTGTTGCCACGGCGGACACCAGACATCTCAATGGTGATGCGCTTCCAAAGGCGATGTACGCCTCCTGACATAAGGTCATTCATTAGGTCGTACTTGGCGGCTACCGAGTGGAAGACTTCGGCGACTTTGTCGGCCTTTTCTTCAACATTGACGGTTTTATAACCAAAGTGAGTTGTTTTGTCAGACATTGGCGCGGCTTTCTCCATAAGTTCAGCGGCCTATTGTAGCGGCACTGAGGCTATTAAGGGAATTTTTAGGAGAGTTTCACTACCTGAACATCGGGATCCCGTGATGCCCCAGCGGCATGCAGTTTTTGCAGGTAGTCGGCCCAGTTATGAGTTTGATTAGAGCCCAGTTCAAACAGGTAGTCCCAAGAAAAAATACCACTGTCATGGCCGTCGCTAAAGCTAATACGGATGGCATAGTTGCCAGACTTTTCAAGGGAGTCTATGCAGACACGACGCTTGCCAGTCTGCAGTACTTCCTGTCCCTTGCCGTGGCCGCGTACCTCCGCGCTAGGGGAAAAAACACGCAGGTACTCGGCTGACAGTTCAAATTGCACATCACCCGGATACGCCATTTTAAGCGCGTCTTTGGTTTCGCTGACGACAATGCGGCTAGGTGTTGGCATATCAAAGCTCATGATAATGCTTTACAGAATAAATCTGGTCAGATCTTCATTGCTGACCAGTTCACCGAGATGCTTTTCAACAAAGGCAGCATCCACAGAGATTGTTTCACCTTTGGCGCCCAGATCTGAGGCATCAAAGGAAATTTCTTCGAGCAGGCGCTCTAAAATAGTGTGCAATCGGCGGGCACCAATATTTTCAGTACCCTCATTGACCTCAAAGGCTATCTCGGCCATGCGCCGTACGCCTTCGTCGGTAAATTCTATGGTTAACCCCTCAGTGGCCATTAACCCTATGTATTGCTTGGTCAGCGAGGCTCTGGGCTCGGTCAGAATCCGCGCCAAATCACTAATTTCGAGGGCATTGAGCTCTACGCGAATGGGCAGTCTGCCCTGCAGTTCAGGAATTAGGTCAGAGGGCTTGGCCAGGTGAAAAGCGCCAGAGGCAATAAACAAAATATGGTCTGTCTTGATCATGCCATACTTAGTCGACACTGTGCTGCCTTCAATTAGCGGCAATAGATCACGCTGCACGCCTTCCCGGGAAACATCGGCACCGCTGGCTTCACCGCGGCGACAGACCTTGTCTATCTCATCGAGAAAGACAATGCCATTTTGCTCGGCGGCTTCTACGGCGCCGGCTTTAATCTCTTCTTCATTGATCAGCTTGGCCGCCTCTTCATCTTTGAGATGTTTGAGGGCCTCTGCAACTGTGACTTTGCGCGGAGCAGTTTTGCTCTTGCCCATGCTGCTAAACATGCCCTGCAGCTGCGAGGTCATCTCCTCCATGCCCGGGGGTGCCATAATTTCGACCCCTACAGGCACTTGGCTGAGCTCGATCTCAATTTCCTTGTCGTTAAGGGCGCCTTCACGGAGCTTTTTGCGGAATATCTGTCTGGTGCCAGATTCTTTTTCTGTGGCCGTATCAGCACCTCGTGCCACTGGTAACAGCGCATCTAGAACGCGTTCTTCGGCAGCGTCCATAGCGCGCTGGGCGACTTTGGTCATCTCCAGTTCGCGGTGTTGTTTAACCGAGGTCTCAACCAGATCGCGGATGATGGATTCCACGTCCTTGCCGACATAGCCCACTTCGGTAAATTTGGTCGCTTCCACTTTAACAAAGGGAGCGTTGGCCAAACGTGCCAAGCGACGGGCGATTTCAGTTTTACCTACACCGGTGGGGCCAATCATCAGAATATTCTTTGGGGTTACCTCATTGCGCATCTCGGCATCGAGTTGCGATCGGCGCCAGCGATTGCGAAGGGCAATGGCCACGGCGCGCTTGGCATCATCCTGACCAATAATATGACGATTGAGTTCATGAACAATTTCACGGGGAGTCATTTGAGACATAGGGATTCCTAGCTGCTTTAACTGAGCAGACGCTTACGAAGAAGAGTTCAGTTCTTCAATGGTTCGGTTATGGTTGGTGTAGATACAAATATCACCAGCGATTTTGAGACCCTGCTCAACAATTTCTCTGGCGCCCATCTCGGTGTTATCCAGCAGAGCACGCGCAGCAGATTGGGCAAAGGGGCCGCCAGAGCCAATCGCAATCAGATCGTCTTCGGGCTGAATTACATCGCCATTACCCGTAATAATCAACGAGGCCTCAGCGTCGGCCACCGCCAGAAGGGCTTCTAACTTGCGCAGAATGCGGTCAGTGCGCCAGTCTTTGGCCAGCTCAACTGCCGCTTTGGTGAGATTGCCCTGATGCTGTTCCAGCTTGGCTTCAAAGCGTTCGAAAAGGGTAAATGCATCAGCGGTGCCACCGGCAAAGCCAGCGATAACCTGATCTTTGTACAGGCGGCGCACCTTGCGTGCATTGCCTTTCATTATAGTGTTGCCCAAGCTGACCTGGCCATCACCACCGATCACTACTTTGCCATTGCGCCGCACTGACAGAATAGTTGTTCCGCGATACTGTTCCATTTCTGTTGCTACCTCTAAACCATATGATTGCTTAGCTAAGAGATGGGGTCTGTCGGCGAAATTACAATGCCTGCGGCTATTAAATTAAGGATGCCCTGGCTGCTTGGTTAGAAATGCCCATGTTGCCTGAGATCGTCGATGCAGGCGACAATACTCTCGCGCAATGTGCTGACAATAAAGTCTACCTGCGCGCGGTCTATAATCAGTGGTGGCGACATCACATTGAGATTTACAATAGGGCGCACAATCAAGCCCTTGCTGTCGGCCTGATTGGAAATCCATTTGCCAATGTCCAACTCTTCTGGAAATAGCGCTTTGCTGTCTTTATCTTTGACAAATTCCACGCAGGCCATCAGGCCAATTCCGCGCACATCACCAACAATAGGCAGGTCAGTCAGAGTTTTAAGTTGTGCCTGAAAATAGGGGCCAATATCTTGTACATGGGGCAGCAGTTTTTCACGCGCCATAATTTCAATATTTTTTAATGCCGCGGCACAGGCAACGGGGTGGCCGGAATAGGTATAACCATGGGTAAAACAGCGACCCTGGCCCAGTTCACTGATTACATCGTGAATTCTGCTCGAGTAGATAGTGGCGCCCAGAGGCTGATAGCCTGAGGTTAGGCCTTTGGCTGAGCAAATAATGTCGGGCTGAAAGTCGAAGACTTCTTTGGAGGCAAACCAGTGGCCCAGGCGACCAAAGGCAGTAACCACCTCATCTGAAACATAGAGCACGTCATATTTCTGGCAGATTTCCCAGGTGCCACGATGGTAGCCCAGAGGCGGCACGATAACGCCACCAGCACCAAATACTGGCTCGGCAAAGAAGGCCGCAACCCGGTCTGCGCCCACTTCAAGAATTTTATCTTCCAGCTCCTTAAGCTTGGCAGCGAGAAACTCAGCTTCGCTAATACCCGCTTCTGCTCGATAATAGTTAGGGCAAGAAATATGGTGAATCGTATCCTCAATATAATCGAACTCAGGGGGGTGATCGCCGGGCTTTCCGCCTATCGACATAGAGGCATAGGTGGAGCCATGGTAGGCGTTAACCCGAGAGATAATATGTTTCTTGTCGTGTTTTCCGCGACAGTTTTGATAAAAATGGATCATACGGTAAGCGGTATCTATGGCCGTAGAACCACCACAGGACAGCGCCACATGATTGAGATCGCCCGGCGCCAGCTCAGCAAGCTTTGCGGCCAGGGTAGCAGCGGGAATATTGGTCATATCGACAAAGGGGCTGGCATAGGCCATCTGGCGCACCTGAGCAGCAATGGCATCGGCCATTTCTTCGCGTCCCATACCAATATTGGTACACCAGAGACCACCCACGGCATCCAGGTAGCGATTGCCATCGCTATCGTAGATATAGGCACCTTCAGCGGCCGCTATGGGCAGCGCGCCCTCTTCAGCAAAGGTATCGAAAATCTGCCAGGGATGAAGAAAATGCGCTCTATCCTTTTTATTGATTGAGTCGGTATCGTATTGATCAAAATTAATGCCTGTCATGCTGCACCTGGATAGTTGCTTTTAGGGGATAGGTATCAGGGTACTGATTGGGACAAAAAAGCCTTATACCCTCAACTGGGTAATAGGGCCATCAGCCTGGCAAAGTTTAACGATCTAGGGGCAGGTAGCCATTTTTACGCACGCTACGTTCTACCTGGCCGGGGAAAATGTTGAATAATGGATTTAGATTTAAACCTGCAGTGCGAAGGCCATAAGAGGTCCAGTTATTGCAGGTGTTGGCAATGGTGTAGACACCCCTGGATTTAAAAAACAGTTCGCCGTTGGAGCGCTCCCTGACTTTGGTCAGCTGATTGCTCTTATCCAACGTAAAATAGCGGCTAACAAATAGCGCCAGCGACTCCATTAAGCTGTCATTGATAGAAATACTGTAAAGCACGGCATCGTCGGCCAGATCTCTGTGCAGATCATCAATACCCAGTAAGGCCACAACAGATGCTGTGGGCAGCAGCAGGGCGCGCAGCCCCATCAGTTTGGTCTGTTGTTCGTTGCCGTAATAATGGTAATCCCCCCAGCCAATTCGCACCCATTTGCAATCGGCAAAATAGCTTTTTAATTGAGGTACCAATGCGCATAGGCTTGGTGCGGGCAGCACCAGATGGGTGTGAATGCCAGTGCGAATAAAATGTAATAGCGAATCCGACATAGTAGCCACATAAGTCATTGACAGGGATAATTCTTTATACGTGAAAAGAGGCACTGATACTACCTAATCATGGGTATTGCTGTGATTGGGCCAAGACCTCTATATTGACGTAAAAATTGGCTATGTTGTGAGCCTCAAACCCAGTGTTAACAGATAAAATGGGATGCCCAATGACACTTAAATTAACAGACCCCAGCCTATTAAAAACCCAGTCCTATATTGATGGGCATTGGGTAGAAGCCGACTGTGGCGAAACGGTTGCTGTGACTAATCCAGCGACAGGTGAAACTATTGCTGCCGTTGCCAAATGCGGCGCCCTAGAAACAGCGCGTATGATTAAAGCGGCTGAGATGGCACACAAATCCTGGGCTAAAACCACGGTTAAGGAACGCGCAGCACTGCTGCGCAAATGGTTTGATCTAATCATGCAACATCAGGAAGACTTGGCCCAGATTCTAACCGCAGAGCAGGGTAAGCCTCTGACCGAGGCGCGGGGTGAAGTCGCTTATGGTGCCAACTATGTCGAGTGGTTTTGCGAAGAGTCTAAGCGTGTGTATGGTGATATTATTCCGCCCCCCGCCAATGACAAGCGAGTGATGGTGATCAAGCAACCGGTGGGCGTTGTGGCCTGTATCACCCCATGGAATTTCCCCAATGCCATGCTGACGCGGAAAATTGCTCCGGCGATTGCCGCCGGCTGTGCCGTGGTCTGTAAACCGGCCAATGCCACACCATTGTCAGCACTGGCACTGGTGGCGCTGGCTGAGAGAGCTGGGTTTCCCAAAGGTTTGCTCAATATAGTCACTGGCCGCACCGCAGAGATTGGCGCCGAAATTACCAGCAACCCCATCGTGCGTAAAGTCACTTTTACCGGCTCTACCCCAGTGGGCAAACAGCTGATGGCTGAATGCGCACAGACAGTTAAACGCACCTCGATGGAGCTGGGTGGCAATGCCCCGTTTATTGTCTTTGATGATGCCGATATTGATGCGGCGGTTCAGGGTGCCATGGTATCCAAATATCGCAATGCCGGTCAGACCTGCGTCTGCGCCAACCGCCTTATTATTCAGGCGGGGATTTACGACGAGTTTAGCGCCAAGTTAGCCGCAGCAGTGCAAGGCTTAAAAGTGGGTAATGGTACCGAAGAGGGCGTAACCATAGGGCCGCTTATTGACGAAAAAGCCGCCTATGGAGTCTGTGAGTTTATTGATGATGCTGTGGCTAAAGGAGCGACTGTCGCTCTGGGAGGCGGTCGCAGCGAGTTGGGTGGCAGCTTTGTCGAGCCAACAATTCTGACCAATGTCAGCCCTGACATGCGAGTATTCTCCGAAGAAATTTTTGGCCCCGTAGCGCCACTGTTTAAATTTGAAACAGAAGAAGAAGTGGTACAGATGGCCAATGCTACCGAGTTTGGTTTGGCTGCTTATTTTTACTCACGGGATATAGGCCGTATGTATCGAGTTTCGGAACAACTTGAGTACGGCATTATTGGTGTTAACGAAGGCGTTATTTCCAATGAGATGGCGCCCTTCGGTGGTGTTAAGGAATCCGGCAGCGGTCGTGAAGGGTCCAAGTACGGCATGGATGACTATATGACGCTTAAATATATCTGTGTCGGCGGTATCGACGGATAAAGAAACAGGAACAGAGTAGATGACACATTTAATTTATCCCACCACAAACTTTAAAGCTATCGAACAGATTAGTATCGCGCGTGGTGAGGGTTGTTATGTCTGGGACAAAGACGGCAATAAATATCTTGAGGGCTTGGCTGGACTCTGGTGCACGGCGCTGGGCTATGGCAATCAGGAGTTGATTGATACCGCCACAGCGCAGATGAGCAAGCTGACTTTTAGTCATATGTTTGGTGGCAAGACCCATCAGGTAGCCATAGATCTGGCCGACAAACTGGCGGCAATGATTCCCATGCATGACCCAGTGTTGTCTTTTGGCAATTCCGGCAGTGATGCCAATGATACCCATATAAAGCTTTTGCGCTATTACCATGAAGCCATCGGCAAACCAGAGTGCCGCAAAATTATTGCCCGGGAGCGCTCCTACCATGGGGTGACAGTGGCAGCGGCCTCTCTAACTGGATTGCCAGTCACCCAGAATCATTTTGATCTGCCAGTCGACGCGCTGGGCATTTTACGCACTGATCACCCGCACTATTATCGTGGCAAGCAGGGTGAAGAAACGGAAAGCGAATTTGTCGATCGTATAGTTGGCAACCTTGAAGCTATGATTTTGCGCGAGGGGCCAGACACAATTGCTGCATTTATCGCCGAGCCAATAACCGGCGCCAGTGGCGTTATTGTGCCCCCAGCAGACTACTACCAGAGGGTACAGGCGGTGCTGAGTAAGTACGATATTATGTTTTGGGCCGACGAGGTAATTACCGGCTTTGGCCGCACAGGTACTGCGTTTGGTTGCACCACTATGGGCATAGAATCTCCGGCAATGATGACCTTTGCCAAGCAGCTGTCCTCTGCCTATATGCCCATAAGTGCCTCGGCGATTCGCCGTGAAATGTACGATGCCATGATTGATCAAAGTGCTAATGCAGGCGCGTTTGGGCATGGCTATACCTATTCGGGGCATCCGGTAGCCTGCGCCGTTGCACTTAAGACATTAGACATTTATACCCGCGATCATATTTTTGAAAAAGCGGCTGTCACTGGCGAGTATCTGCAACAGCGCCTGGCTGAGTTTAGTGACCACCCATTAGTTGGTGAGGTCCGCGGCAGCGGTTTGATCGGTGCGCTTGAGTTAGTCGCTAATAAAGAGACAGGTCAGCCTTTTGTTGGTGGTGCTGTAGGTGGTTTTGCGCAAAGAGCCGCGCAAGATAATGGGTTGCTGATTAGGGCTGTGGCAGGATCTAGTCTAGGTTTTTGCCCGCCGCTTATCATTAGCAATCAACAGATTGATGAAATGATGAATGCGACGGCAATAGCATTAGATGTAACGCTTGATCACTGCATTAAAGAGAATCTATTGGTGTAGAGGCTAATGTTTATGCCCTGGCTTGAATAGATCTCTTATTGCGCTCGGTAGCGATGACAGGGCAGGCTACTCTCCTAAGAATGACCCTTTAAAAACCAAATAATTATTTCAAAGTCACATTTCTATAGGTGCAATGTCTACAGCATCATAACTTCTCTGTGTCATATCTCTGATCTCTCGATCATCAGTTTTAAACTGAGTCCTACTTCCGGTTTTTACTTTTTCAAGTCACTAGTCTGGCCGCGCTTAGATGTGAAAAAGCAAAAAATAAACTTACTCACAGAGGACGCCATCATGGCTCTTGCACAAGCTATCCAAAAAAATGCACTATCACTTGCAGTAAAACAAACCTCATACAAAGAGAATGTCGTTGCGGTAAATACCCTGGTTACCAGCGTACTGTCGTCAAGTTTGCCCACACTCAATCAGAACCCACCAGATTGGGATAAATTTGTCTCAGCCTATGAGGCTGCAGATGCAGGTGCTTTAACCTGGGTGAATAATGTTATGGCACGTCTACTGAATGTGCCCGACGAGGTTAAAAACTATAATGACAGCATCACCCAGCTTTTGGCGAATGCCAAAATGCAGGCGGAGTCATTGGAGGTAGACCCAACTAACAAAGGCGCACTGAGCGCATTAAATTCAGATTTAAGCAATGTCAGTAATACATTGGGTTTAATTGTTACCTTTATTACTGGTGCACTTAATGCGATTAAAAGTTTTAAAGATGAGCTACCAACATTGGCGGCTAATTTGCAAACTATTGCCACTGACTCGACCAAAGCCGCTAGTGCCGATCAGGCGCAGATCGATAAGTTAAATGCCGATATTGATGCGCTGCATGCTGAAATAAAAAGTCTCACAGCGTCCATTGTTGCACTGGGCATTGTCGATGGTGTTGCGTTGACTCTGGGCATTGTAGCTACTATCGCAGCCTTCCCTGAAGGTGCACTGGTGTGGTTTGTTCTGGGCCCTGCGATTGCAGTTGCCAGTACCTATATCGCTATAGATGGCTTGAAAATTAAAGCCGACAACGCGGCAATTAAAGCGGATGAGCAGCAGATTACTGGTTTAACGGCAGATGTATCTACATTACATATACTGTCTAAAAACTTCGCTGCCATGTCTGCACAAACGGTAGAAATTGAGACTAACCTACAGGCAATTCTAGTTGAGTGGCAGGCCCTTGATGCGGATGTAGCAAATGCTGTTGATGACATAAAAACTGCAACTGCGGATAGTAGTTCGGCTAACTTTACTGCGGTGGTAGCGGATGTCGATCAGGCTATTACAGAATGGGCCGCAGCTTACAAGCAGGCCGGTGCACTGCATCTTGAACTGAATGTGAATGACGCCCAATTAACTGTTGGTATGTCATCTGCAGAGGTTCAGCAGGCAACGGCCAAAGGCACTAATAGCGACATTATTACGTACTACAATCAGGTGCAAAATCAGCGCACAACCTCTGTGGCATAAACGCAGAAGATAAAATAGATGTCTGGGCAAAGTGATGTTATGGGCCCGTTTTCTTAAACCTATAACCATAGCTTTGCCCAAGTTTTTTTAAGCAATAAAAAGGCGACTAAGCCGGGTAACCTGTAATCGCTCTGATTCTTTCATAGCTCGGTTTCAGGCTGTGATACATTTTGTTATACACCCTGTTGTAAAGCGCATTATAAGTCCGTTGATTTTCGGGGTCGGGCATAAAACAGTCACCCGGATGTGTCATGTTGGCCACGGCAGACGTAAAATCCGGGTGGATTTTACAGCCCACAGCTGCCGCAATAGCGGCACCGAGTGCAGAGGTTTCATAGGTGTGTGGACGCTCAACTGGCATACCAAAAACATCCGCAGTAATCTGCATAATTTCGTCGCTCTGAGAGCCGCCGCCAGAAACCATCATGCGTTTTAATGGCTGGCCACTGCGTTTTTCCACACGCTCTTTACCCTCGCGCAAGGCATAGGTCAGGCCCTCGATCATAGCTCTGTACATATGGGCTCTGGTATGAATCTCGCCAAAACCAATCATTGCTCCTTTGGCCTCTGGGCCCGAGTCATTCATGCTGCCGCCCCAATAGGGTTGTAGCATTAGTCCCATACTGCCAGCGGGCACCTGCTTAAGCAGATCGTCAAATAATGACTCTGGCGACACGCCCTGTTCAGCCGCAAGTTGCTGCTCATGTAAACCAAATTCCTGTTTGAACCAGCTGACCATCCAGTAGCCGCGCTGCACCATCATCTCGACATTAAATGTATTGGGAATTACCCCCGGATAGGCTGGGTGAAATGGAACAGCTTCGAGGTATTTGTCGCTGGTAATATTAAAGGTCGCGGTGGTGCCATAGCTTAGGCTACCTGTTTGCTTGTCGAGGCAGCCGGTACCCAAAACTTCGCAGGCTTTGTCGGATCCACAGGCTATTAATGGCAGCCCTTCAGGTATACCGGTCTGGTCGCTGGCTGTCGTCGTCACATGACCCAGAGTTTCTCCGGCCGGTACCAGCTGTGGCAGCATGTCTCGGCAAATGGCCGGTATGGCGCGCCATTTCCAGTCTTTGTTCTGCGCCCATTCCAGCTTCTCAAAATCAAAGGGCACATAGCCAACCTGGCTAGCGATAGAATCTGTGTAGCAGCCGGTCAGCTGGTAATTGTGATAGCCGGATAGTAATAAAAATTTATCTACCTGCGCCCATAATTGCGGTTCATTTTGGGCGATCCAGTTAGCCTCTGCCTGGGCATGAAAAGCGTCGACAGAACCTTTGGCTTTTACCAGCGTAAACAGAGCGGATTCAATGGCGCCTAGCTGCGGTTTACTCTCTACCTGCCGCTGATCCAGCCAGCTGATGGCCGCACGTAGGGGTTTGCCGTCTTTACCCATGGGCACCACAGTGGCACGCTGGGTGGTGACTGATACGGCTTTAATCTGCTGGCGCGGAAAATCTATCTGTGGCCAAAGCGCTTGGCAGGCCTGACAGAGTGCGGACCAAAAATAGTCCGGTTGTTGCTCTGCATAGCCGGGTTGGGTCGAGAAATAGGGTTCTATCTCGATCTTGGATTTGGCGACTAGCTGGCCCTCACTGTCGAAGACCATGGCGCGAACGCTCTGGGTACCGTTGTCTATGGCCAGTACGTAATTTGAATTTTGCATAGCTTTTGTCTTTTTTTATTTTTATTTTCGTTTTATTAGAAAATTTATTTTTTAGGCAGACTGTAATATCGCTGCCAAATATCCCGATAGCGAGCTAGCTCATCTTGCCACTGCTGTCTGTTCCAGTTCAGCTCAGTCATACACATTTTTTCCAGAGCAGGGAACAGCTCTGCAGCGGCATCAACCAGTACCATGCCTAGTCTGGTGCGTCGCAGTAACAGATCATCCAGGTGCTGAACTGATTCATGACGCAGTGCCCAGCGACATTCCGCCAGGCAAAAGTCGGTCACACCAATACGCTGATGTTCGGTGGGCGCGGCATCATCCAATAGGGTTTTTGCCATTGAGCCATAGCGCCCCAGCAGTCGTTGACCCCACACTGGGTCGCTGGGTACTAGCGCTTCGGCGCTAATGGCAGGTTGGCTAAATACCTGGTCATCACTAAAGGGTTTTGCTTTCGGTAAACATGCCTGAGCTGCAGTTAATGCGTCTAAGGCGATAAGTCTAAAGGTGGTAAGTTTGCCGCCACTGACGGTAATTAGGCCCTGATCAGACCATACGGCATGATCGCGGCGTTCTTTCGAGGGGTCTTTCGATGTTTCTGACCCGATCACCGGACGCACGCCGGCCCATGAGGAAATAATATCGCTCTCAGTTATCTGTGCACTCGGAAACTGTTCATTAAAGGCGGTAATCAAGTAGTCCACCTCGCTCTGCGCGATACTCGCTTCGATATCGAGGTCTTCATTATGATCGAGGTCGGTAGTGCCAATAACAGTGGTGCCCTCCCAGGGGTAGACATAGACGCCGCGATGATCCTCTGGATGCAGAGAGGTCAATACATCGGTGACTGGCATTAACTGCTTGGCAATAATCAGATGGCTGCCGCGCAGGGGGCGCACGCGTTTTTCCGGATTGAGCTGGTTGCGCAGACGATCGGCCCAGGCGCCAGTGGCATTAATGACCACAGGAGCGCGCAGCTCGATAGTTGTATTATTTTCCGGATCGTCGAGGACTACGCCAATCACCTGGTTCTGTTCAACGAGCAGGCTATTAACTTTGGCATAATTAAGTGCAGATGCGCCATCGGCAATACTTTCTTGCAGCACCCGCAGTACTAGCCGCGAGTCGTCAACCATGGCATCGGTATAGGCACTGGCCCCTTTTAGGTGCCTGTCATTGAGGCCAGGAAAGCGTTGCTGCAATGCTTTATTGTTGTAATAGCGGTGATCTCTGATACCGGCAATAAAATCATAGATCAGCAGTATCACTGACATAGCCAGTCGGCCAGGAAACAAACCTTTGGTTAGGCTGAAGAAAAAGGTAATGCGATTGACCAATCCGGGCGCTTCCGCCAGCAGACGTTCACGCTCAAGCAGCGAGTGCTTGGTGAGTTTCAGGTCGCCAGCAGCCAGATAGCGCAGACCACCATGCACCATTTTTGACGAGCGGCTCGAGGTGCCCCAAGAATAATCTTGCTGCTCGAGCAGCAGGGCACGGTAACCGCGCCTTGCTGCCTCACGCAGCACTCCGGCGCCGGTAATACCGCCACCAATTACAATAATATCCCAGTCGAGCTGCTCGCCGCGGCGCATCTGGGCGCGTAAAGTAGTCCCTGATTTGTCCATAGATTATTTGCTGTCCGGTAGCAATGTGCCGGGATTCATCTGACCATTGGGATCAAATAATTGGCACAGAGAGTTAATGGCGGCAATACCGAGCGCGCCTTTTTCCGCTTCAAGGTAGTGGCGATGATCTTTGCCGACCCCATGTTGGTGGCTGATAGTACCTCCACAGGCAATGATTTCATTGGCTCCGGCAGCCTTAAGTTTTTTCCAGCGCTGCAGTGCGGTCTCATAGCTGTCGCCAAAGCGATACAAATAGGTGGTATAGATACTGGAGCCCTGTCCATAGACATGACTGAGGTGGGTGTACACATGGACCTGCTCGCCCTCATCGGCGAGTCCAGTGCGGATAGCTGTTTCGATTTTGTCTGCTGCCTGGGGTACTTTTGACCAGTCCATTGCTGTTTCCATCGTGTCGGCGGCATAACCTGCCATGCCGAGTGGATCGCGTAAATAGGGCGCGCGAAAGCGCCCGTGGGCCCAATTATCTCCCAGACCTGCCTGATCAGCGACACCGCCAAGCGAGGTGCACAGATCGATAGCCATTTTATGGGCCACCGCACAGTGCTTGACTGAGCCAGTAACGCCAAAGGTCATCATAACTTTGCCTGCGCCTATACCTTTTGCCGCCAGCGCCTGTTCCAGAGCAACAACGCCGCTGGAGTCTTCCCCTGCGCCCATATACAGCAGGCTGGTGGTTTCCATGGGGTTGCTTAAACGTACCATAGAGAGCGGCGTGCGTTGCTGAATAAGTTGCCGGGCGGCGGTTAGTCCAACCTCCCAGGAGGGAAAGAAAACAACTTGGAATGATTCTGTCTCCGGTAGCCGGCTAACACGCACGGTTACCTCGGTAATAATACCCATGCGGCCTTCAGAGCCGAGGATCATCTCGCGGATATCTGGGCCAGCAGATGAGGCGGGAATGGTAGGAATAGCCAATGTGCCGGCCAGGGTTTCAATGCTGCCGCCAGCAAACATATTTTCGATACGGCCATAGTGCAGTGACTGCTGGCCACTCGAGCGGCTGGCCACCCAGCCACCGAGAGTAGATAGCTCCCAGGACTGGGGAAAATGGCCAAGGGTAAAGCCCGCTTGTTTTAGCTGGGCTTCAATCTCTGGTCCCGGGGTGCCTGCACCAAAGGTAGCTAGCTGACTGTTGTGATCAAGCTTGATCAGTTTATTCATTTTGCCCATATCAATGGTCAGAATCGGTCGCGTACTGTGATCGGGATTAATATGCCCAACCACTGAGGTGCCGCCGCCATAGGGAATGATATCAATATTGTTGATCTTGGCATGTGTGAGCAGTTCACGCACCTGTTCAGTAGATTCTGGAAAGGCGACACCATCTGGGAAGGTATCCACATCGCCGCTGTGCATGGCCAGCCAATCCGGCAGACTCTGACCGCGGGCATGACGAACGCGGGTTTCTGGATCGAGGCTGATTAGCGGATGCGCATCTAGCCTGGTGTCGGGGACCTTTGCCATGACCTGCTCCAATGTTGCTTCCGGCAGACCTTTGGACTCACCGACTAGCGCCTGTAGCAGCATGCGCAAACCATTGTTAAGCTCCATGCTCAGTTCACTATTTTCATTTCCCCAGCCGTTCCAAAGGCGCATGCTTGTCCCCTTATTAAAATTGTATGTTTGGATTAACTATTCATCGTTATACTAATGTACAGGTAAAAATATTCACTGTCATGACAGGACAATTGAATCACTATTTCGGTCAGCAGAGTGACTGCTGTATAAGGTATGAAGGAAACTATCTACAAAGCGGTGAACAATGGTCTGGCCTCTGTGCCAGCGGTGACGCAATACCTGAAATCCGCCCAGTCCTGTGGTGTGGACTACAGGCCCCTGCTTGCCGTTGCGGGTATTGAACCGGCGCTGTTGGAAAATAATAACAAGCATATTTCAGGTGCGGCGATGGAATGTCTTTTGGGGTTGCTTATTCCCGCGAGCAATGACCCCTGTTTCGGCCTGCATTCGGCACGCTTTGTCGAGCCCGCGTCCTATTCGGTGCTGGGCTATATCTCCATGAACTGTTCTACATTGCGTATGATTCAGGCCAAGATTCCGATTTATGAAAAAATTGTCGGTGATATGGGAGTGACCTCAATTGAGGTGGCCGACGGCTATGTCCTGCAACGTTGGGCCTGCGCGTTTACCGATCCGGAAGTAAGGCGCCATGAGGTTGAAAATGTGTTGGGTTCCTGGGTTTCCTATGCACGTAATTTTCTCAATTTCGATGACTGGGATGCTGTTTGGTTTGAACATTCGGCGCCAGAGGATCAGACGCTACTGCAGGATTATAGAGAACTATTTGGCTGTGAGGTTTTATTTGATCAGCCTGTCAGTGGTATCCGTGTCCGTGAATCTGTATTGGATATTCCTTTGCCCCAGGCCAATGCGCAAATTCTGCAGACCTTGCTCGAGCACGCGACCGAATTATTGGCCGGTCTGGATAAGCATCAAACTGTGTCCAATCAGGTTAAAAATATATTGCGTCTGATGCTAAAACAGCAGGCACCTTCAAGTCAGATGATTGCCGAGCAGTTGGGTATGAGTAGCCGTACATTGCAGCGCAAGTTGAGCGAAGAGGGTACCCATTATCAGGATGTACTCAATGAACTGCGCCTAGAGTTAGCGCTGTACTTCCTTAAAAATACAGCGCTGAGTCTGGACAGCATTGCCTATGAATTGGGTTATGCTGAGGCGCGGTCTTTCTATCGTAGCTTTAAACAGTGGACGGGCCATACTGCTGGCTCGTATCGCACTATTTTATAAGACCCTGTTCTGACGCCCAGATTCTGGCACGCTCAATACCATCGTCAAATGACACCTCGGGTTTCCAGCCTAAAATACGTTCGGCCTTGGCGATGCTAAACCAACTTTTAGTGCAGAGCTGAGTCACTGTTGCTGTAGAGGCTTCATTGACCCCGCCGGTAAGATTAGCTATTTTGGTTGCAGCCGCTGCCGCGAAGAGAGCCAGTTTGGTCGATACTAGCATGGGCCCGCGCTTGTTTTTCCACTGGTAGTGATGGCTAAAGAATTCTTTGGTACTCATATAGCCCTCACAGGAAAGATTAAAGATCTCGCCGCGCGCTTCTTTGGTTGATACAGCCAGCGCGATACCGCGCACCAGATCATCGATATAGATTGGACGGAAAAATCCTTCGCCCTTAGCTGGCAGCATAAACTGCCCTTTATCAATGGCTTCCAGTGGCAGGATGACCCAGGGTCTGCTGCCCGGGCCGTAGACATCGCCGGGACGAATAATCACTACTTCCAATGAGCCCTTGGCTTGAGCTGCCAACACAGTATGCTCCGAAGCTAGCTTGGTCAGTACATAGCTGCCGCCATCTGCATGCACCGGCTGATCTTCATCCAGTTCACCCTCGGCGGCATTGCCATAGGCAACAATGGATGATAGCTGTACAAAGCGTCGCACCCTGTATTTTTCTGCAGCGACAATCAGGTTGTGGGTAGCCAGCACATTGACACGCCACATATCGCTGTCAGCAATTGCGTTTGAGACTAGCGCAGCAGTGTGAACAACTACATCGCAGCTCTCAAGAAGATGGCTGATAGTTTCGGGATTGGCAATATCGCCCTCAACAATATCGTCATCATTACCCACTAAATCAACACCCACCACGGACACTTTCTGTGCTTTGTAATAGCGCATTAATGTATTGCCAATAAAGCCATTGGCACCGGTGATTAACACTTTTTTTGGTTTTTTTTGGCTCATAGCAACCTCTTTTTAGTATGTTTAACCACTGCCATCTAATCCAGGTTTTTGCGGTAGTAACTACCCGCAATATTAGCCATTGTCATTTTCGGAAATAGGTGGGTAATAGCCGCGGTAACACGGTTAGCAAAGCCGGTCACTATCGCAGGTTTACCCGCCAGACAGGCGGCAATACCCTGTGCTGCAACTTCCTGCGCCGATTGCAGCATGCCGTCAGGAACAGACAGCTTTGCCCCCTGGTCGGGGTTATCCATCATTTTGGTGGCTGTGTAGCCTGGGCATAGTGCAGTCACCGAAACGCCATTGCCTGCTGCGTTGAGTTCATTGTGCAGGGCCTGACTAAACGACAGCACATAGGCCTTGGTGGCGGCATAGACATTCTGGTTGGGAATTGGAATCCATGCGGCCAGCGACGCGACATTTAAAATATGCCCACCCGTTCGGTTGGCCATATCATTGGCAAATAAATGGGTCAATGAGGTCAGCGCCAGGGTATTGACGGCAATCATATTTTCCTGGGTAGCCAGGTCGAGGTCAGTAAAGTAGCCGTTTTGTAAAAGCCCGGCATTGTTTATTAAAAAATCGACTTGCAGGCCTTTTTTTATGGTGGCCTGGTACAGTTTTTGTGCCGCTTGAGGCTTGGAAAGGTCACTGCTAATAATTGTGCAGCTAATATTTTTATTCTGTTCTAAAAGACCCTTGGCCACGGCTTTAAGTTTGTCTTTGCGGCGCGCCACCAAAATAAGGTCGTAGCCTTTGGCGGCTAAAATTTTACAAAACTCAAGGCCTATGCCATCTGAGGCGCCGGTTACCAGAGCGGTTTTATTATTCATAATACTGTCCTTTTATTATTGTTATTTGTAGTCGACAAAAATTGGTGAGGACCAGGCTCTCTGACTGCCGGAGTTTTTGCAGTCGTCATGTTCCGCTGTTCTAAAGTCACCATAGCAGGGGTCTGTGGCAATGGCTTTGCCATTGTCGTCAAAGCTAGTGCGGAGATTGTCGCCATTAATGGTGGCCACAGGTTCTTCAAGAGCGCGAATATAATACAGGGCGTCGCGACCCTCAGCAGCAAAGTCCGGGTCTTCAAATTCGACGGTACAGCCCTCTGGTGAAGGTTCGCAGTCAAAGGTACGCCAGCTATCTTCAATTAACTGGGTGACATTTTCGTCGCTAAATGCCTGGGGTCGAATCTTTATTACCTCGATACGCTCAATCAGATAGCGTTCATCAGACGGGTAGTAACATTCACCCAGCGACATTTTTTCGAGATGTCTGGCCTCCAATGTTTCCACGACATAGTCAGGGCAGCCTGGTAGTTGCTTAAATGAGCCGACCAC
Source organism: uncultured Porticoccaceae bacterium (assembly GCA_965662065.1). GTDB lineage: Bacteria > Pseudomonadota > Gammaproteobacteria > Pseudomonadales > Porticoccaceae > HTCC2207. Next base: position 53,698 of record CBFIGD010000003.1, read on the forward strand.
CTTGGCACGGAAGCGTGGATTGTCATTCTGCTCAACGGCACTGCCCATGGGAACGCTGCCGCCATCACGCAACAGATCAAACCACAGCAGCATACGGTGACCACTGGTGCCATAGGTCTCGCGGCGTTTCATCGCATCCCAGATGGCATCGCGGCTACGACCCTCAGCATGGACTGCGGCCAGACCGCCGGTATTTAAAAACGAGGTTGTGCGCTCAAATTCTGAGGCATAAATTTTGGCGGCAACAGGGTCAATTTGATCGGCGCGCAAGGACTCTGGTGCGGCCTTGGTAACCACTGCTGTACTGGCAAATATATCATTCCAGAATTTATCGCGGGGTCCAGTTGAGTCGGTGGTATTGGTGCGCTGTTGCTGTTTGAAGCCGTGGCCGGCGCGCGCAGAATGGGTATCTGTAGAGGCAATAAAGCCCCAGCGATAGCGCTGGGGATCTTGCGGTACTTCGTGGTTTTGCAGGGCCAGGCCATATTGCACAGACTTCTGTGGGCGATAGTTAAAGGCGGGCAGGTATATATCTCGTGCCTGACCTGAGTCGAGCCATTCTTCGGGGGTGCTGCCAGGCACTGTCATAAAGGCATAAACCGTATCGACCTGAACAAAATTGTGTCGAGCTTCAATGGCGCGAGTGTCACATTCGGCGCTATCAATATCCGCAGCAAGACAGCGATCACGAATAATCTCACCGGCCTGCCAGCAAGAGGGCAGATAGTTATCCTGTGGCTCCGGGCAGTACCATAGACCGGCATCATCCTTGAGCCTCACGCTAAAGTCTCTAAAGGCCTCGGAGTTACCATGGCCGGAATAGACTTCGATCAGTTTGGTTTTTTGCGGGTCATTATCAGCGGCATTTAACTGGTGAGACCAGCTGGCATTGGGTGGTGTGTAAAAGCCCCAGCTGGTGCCGTGGGGCACAACAATATTATCGAAGCCCCACTGATCTAGCTTGCTGAATAACTCACCTGGGGTTGCTGCGCTTTCGTAGCAATCGGCCGGCAGTTCCGGGCTTGGCAGATTTGGATCGCAGGCGGGTGTTGCGGCCATTTGTTCGACCCAGTTATTGTAGGCAGCGTAGTAACCGCGATGGCGGGGATCAATCAAACGCAGCAGCGAAGACTGTTTGCCCTCTGCTGAGCGCGCAGCAATAGTGGCTACGCCCATGCCTACCGAGGCGATAGGGTGGCTGGGTAACATTTTTGGGTCATCGTTTTTAAATAACACATTGTGATGGCCATAGTGGTTTTCGGCGACTTGCCCAACCTGAGTCCATTCCCAGCCAATAAAGGCGGCAATATCCGGGTTCTGTGGGTCACCAGCCAGGCGATTACACTGCTGCACTGAGTCGATGCCATCGCGCCATTGTTTATAGGTAAAGCTCTCGGCGTGATCGGTGAGAAAGTAAAAATCAAGCTGTGACACAAAGCGCGCATAGTCACAGGCATAGGCTGGTGGGTAAGCGCCAGAGGCTCCATGCATCATTGGCAAACTGTACATAAAGGCGTCTGCTGAATTGGTGGTATGCACATGGGTATCGCCAAAAAGAATCTGCTTATTCTGTTCAACAAAAAGCAGATTGCGAGCACTGGTTTGGCGGCTGATGCGGTCATCAATCACCGTTTCTGCAAGCCGCGCCTCTGTGACTGTTCCAAATACTAGCGGTGAGTCTTTCCAGGCATTGTTGGGGTCGGCAAAATAGCCGGGAAAGAGCTTGTACACTGGCTCTGGCGCATGGCCAGTAAACACAGCAGCCATCACCAAGGTTAGGCTGAATAAGCCGATTATTATCCGCTTTAGCATGTTGTTACCCCTCGCAATAATATATTTTTTTTTCCATTCTAAGTAGCCCCATAGCTGCGGGCAATAAACCAGTAAAGACCCAAACCGCATAGCAGGGCTGACGCAATATCCAAAAGCACCCCGGACCTGTTAGCCAGGATCGATCTATTTATCCAATAGACAGCCAGCCAGGCTAGCGCCACTATTAGCAGCTGGCCTATTTCGACACCCAGATTAAAGCCGAGTAATGCTGGCCATAACTGATGGCTGGGTAGTCCAATTTCGGTTAATACCTGCGCAAAACCAAAGCCATGGACTAAACCAAATGCCAGACTCAACAATGGGCGCATGGCGATTGCGCTCTGTTGATCTTTAGACTGAGGGAGATAGGCGAGTGTGAATACAATTAATCCAGCGCAGCTAAGTGTCGCCAAACCTATACCCCAGATTATTGAGGCCAGCAATATGACCAGTAGCCCGGCGGTAAATATCAGCGCGATCTGGCGATTGGATGAGGTTTTGGCGCCAATGTTCTCCGCTGCGACCAGCGCGATGGTAAAACCAATGATGGCTTCTATGGCTACCGTATCTGGCGTAACAATGCCTATGGCCGCCAGACTTAAGGTAATGCTATGGCCTACTGTAAATCCAGTGACCATCCACAGTACATCTCGCAGACTGCGCAACAATAGCAATAGTGCCAATAAGAAGGCGATATGGTCAATGCCGCCAAAAATATGCTCTATGCCCAGAGCGATGTATTGGCTGACTGTTCGATAAAGACTGTTGGTGGTGGCTAGCTGTCCCTGGTTAAGCCAATGGCTGCGGACTGCATCAGTAAATAGATACTCAATGGCGGTCTTTGGGCCGATGGCGACGCGGGCGTAATGAACATGGGATGGCGCTACATCAAAAAAGCTATGCAATTGAATGGCATGCGCAATATTGCCGCTAGCTGGCTCGCAGTTAAAGCTGAGGCTGGCGCGCAGATAGCCTTTGGCGGCGGGTAATATGTTAGGCTGGCCCTGAATTGGGCAGGGTATTTTGTTGGCCTGCACGCGGATATTATCTTGTAGATGACTGCGTAAAACGGTTTCTGCAGGTAAAAATTCTAAGGCCATCAAGCGAGTGACTTCGCGAGCTTTGATGGTAAATACCATGCTTGGCTGTTGCTCGCTGAAGGTCCATGTAGAGTAAGACTGACTGCGGTTATGCGCATGACTGTCTGGGCTCAGTAATGCTAGGAATACAATGCAGCTGGCGATCAAGGATCTTGATATGCTCATGGCTGTTGATATGCTCATGGCTGTTCCCAACCTGCAGCCCACTGAATATCGGAGGATGATCTTAAGCTGCCTAAGTAATCGGCCAGCTGCTGATGTTGGCTGTTACTGGCCTCTATTTCGGCCATGATTCCAGCCAGAATTGATTGCAGTACCACATTGCGTACGGCTATATTAGTGCGTATTAAGCCCGAGTTAATACCTTGCTGTATCAGTAGCTCTTCATCAATTAGACGCTGTAATACCAGATCGCGGTCCTGTTGGGTGACAGCATCACGCTTGTCACTGGCAAACATAGCGAGCGCGCGTTGGTACTCGAGCAGGCGAATCTGGGTGCTGTTCACAGTAGCAATCGCAGACTCACTGAATTGCTGATTTGGGGCCCTGTGGCTGGCTATGTTTAATACGCCAAGTACCACACCCAGCACAGCGCCAATCGCTAGAGTTCGCAGTGAATGACTCGAACTATTCATAATCAGCCTTTGATAGCAGCGCGTAATTAACACTGATTTTTGCTTTCTTACGCAATGTTGTCAGCTGCGATTGCAGAGCTGTCTCGCGACCGCGCCGGCGGTATTCGGCGTCGACTTGGGTGCGAACCTTTCCAAAAGGTGTTAGCTGCTGGGGCTGTTTGTCGATAAGCGTTAACAGATATACGCCATCTGGGCGCAAAACAGGGCGACTAGTTTCGCCCAACTCAAGGGTTAGGGCGATGTCGGTTAACTGGTTGCCAAGGTAGCGGCGTAACATATGTGCGGGCAGCGCTGATGGGGGCAGGGTCGATAGTCTGTTGGTTGGTAATTGGTCTGATTTCAGCGCCTGCTGTGCCATTGCCGTATCAGTAAATTTATAGGCGTGTAAGTGAATGCGCAGTGGCTGGGTAAATAGTGCCTGATGCTGACGATAAAAGTTTTTTAGCTGTTGCGGCGCAATTGGCTGGGCAAGAAATTCTGTCGCTGTCTGATCAATCACCGCGCCTGTAAGTGCTTTGCGAATCCCAGGGTCAGCGCTGGCAATGCCCAATGATTCAGCGCGCTGTAATAGCAATTCTTCATCAATTAATAATTTAATAATGGTAGTTTGCTGTTCGCGATCAAGGCTATCGGCAGAGGCACCGGTGAGTCGCTTAGCGGCAAAATTAAGTTGCTTCAGGCTGATGGGTTGCTGGTTTACCGATACCAATACGTGGTTGTCAGTACTCTGGGTGTTGAGCGTAAGATTGGAACCCATTAGCGCAATAGACAGCCCTGCAAGTGCCAAAAGGCCGCGACCAGAACTGGCATAGCGTTGGAATAATAATGGTACTGCACTCATAGTGGCTACGATCTCTTGAGGGATCTGATGGTTTTTGTGTAAACACTGTTTCCTATACTAGCGCGATTGTATCTGTAATCACTGTCTGAAGCGGTCATAGCTGTCGCAATTTCAGACAGGGCAAAATTTTTAAAGACAAAAAAAAGGACGGGGGTTACCCGTCCTTTTAACTCTAACTAGCTAGCTTAGAAGCTGTAGCTGAAGCGACCGCCCCAAACTGCTCCGCGAGCCATATAGCTGAAGTGAGCACCACCAGCCAGCGGAACATCCGCTGCGCCAGATGCTGTGATCTCGTCAGTGATATTGCGACCGAAGATCATCAGATCCCAGTTATCACCACGAACACCAGCACGGAGATTAACTTTCTCAAACCCTTCCTGATAATCGATAGGATCGAGGTCACCGGTCATGAAGTAGCCATCGGTGAAGTTAACGTCAAGACCAGCAAATGCAACCAGTCCATTTTCCAACGGTGCTACATAGTCAGCAGTGATCGAGCCAGAGTAATCTGAGCCTAGCTGACCGCCAGAGATATCCTGGGCTGAGCCTGAGGCTGTGCCATCACCCTTAAACTGCTGCTGGCAACCGAGCGCCGAGGTTACAGGCGATGCTGACGTCAGAGTACCCAGACCCAGAAGCGCTGAAGCCTGCTTAGCAGTACAGCCAGCTGCATCAAATTTTCCGTAACTGCCATCGAGGAATGCCATAGCAACGCCAAGACGTAACTTATCAGTTGCCTGCCATGCCAGATCCATCTCAATACCCTGGATTTCAGAAGTTGCAGCGTTCGCAACAACAAAGCCCAGACCTACGAATGTAGATACCTGCTGATCTTCATATTCACTGTTGAAGTACGCCCAGTTCAGGTTCATGGCGCCGTCCATCAGGACATGCTTACCGCCGATTTCAAATGAACTTGCGTTCTCATCTTCGTACTCAAAACCAATGCCTGGCACAGTGCGCTGAATAGTGCCGTCGGGAAGGAAGTTAGGATCCTGGTCATCTACGGCATTAAAACCACCGCTTTTGAAACCTTCCGAGTAGCTGATGTAATACTTGTTAGTGTCTGACTGTTCCCACTGCAGATTAACTGCTGGGATAACCTGATCGGTCGACCGCTCTTCATCAAATACATGAGCATAGGAAGCGAAGGTTGCCCCCATAAGTGCGCCAAGGAACGCGCCGTCATTAGGTGTCGCTAGCCCGGTGGTGTTGGTTGTCAGATCTGTTTGGGCGTGAACTGTTTTGTCTTCTTCAGTGTAACGCACACCAGCGGTAAGGCTCAGGGTATCTGTTAAGTTGTAAGTGCCCTGGAAGAACGCAGCCATGGTTTCAGTTTCCTGATTCCAGTTGCTGACGCGACCAACCTGATTCCACATACCCATGCCGTCTACACCCCAGAAGGCATCGACAGTGCCGCTACCTAAAGGCGTGGCCATCCAGGCTCCGATTGCTGCCGGATCAGTAACGCCTTGCGCACCTAAAATGGCACCAGCAATTTGTGCCTTACTGAATGCCAGGAATGACCCTGTACCATTGGCCGGATTTCCGCCGCCAGTGATAAACTTCATCAGGTCAGCGGACTGTCCCAAGGTGCCGTCAACAATTACGGTACGATCAATATTCTGCTCGCCTTTAGACCAGTAACCACCAGCTACAAACGAGAAGTCTTGATCGCTTGGCGACTCTATTCGGAACTCCTGGCTTATCTGATCGTAGTCAGAGATATCACTGCGGCCGACAAACTGCACGGGCAGCCAGTCAGCGTCCATACCATCTTCGTAGTCATAGCTGTTTTTACCCGTTACCGAGTGAAAGCTGTAGCCACTGTCCATTTCGATGTCGATTTTCAGCACTGAGTCTCTCGTTTGCGTGTCTGTTCCCTCAAGCTTTTCATCGGTGCTGCCTAGATCGCGGCCCAATGACTGCGCCAGAGCTAAGCCACCAACTGACCTGCCATCGCGATAGGGATTTATTTCGCCAGCAGCGACGCTGGCAGCATAGGATGGGAAAACAGTCCCCATGACACCAAACATCAATGCATTTGAGGCGGGAATATTAGCCTCTGGTGCAAACGTGGTAACGACACCAGGTCCGCCCACTCGTCTAAACGTGCTTTCGCCATGGGCGAACTTAACTGAGGTATTCTCAGATGGCTCCCACATGGTAGTGAATCGCCAGATAGTCTCGTCAGTAGATGGCATAGCAGCTGGTGCGCCATTGCTACTAGTGGCAAAGCCGTTATCCATGTAACCATCATCACTGCGATCCCTAACGGCTAAACGAAAGCCTAGATTATCTGCTACAGAATGATTGATGTGCGCTTCCAGCATCTTGCCTTCGTCTGTCTCAAGCGTTGCAGCCACCTTGCCTGATGTGCCTTCACCCATGGCAGGTTCGGCCGTGGTCACGTTAATCGCGCCAGCCAATGTATTCTTACCGAACAGGATTCCCTGTGGGCCGCGCAGCACTTCAACTTGCTGAAGATCAAACAGTCCGGTTCTAATTTGGCGGCTCTTGCCATAGTGGACGCCATCAACATAAACGCCCACAGACTGCTCAAATGACTGGTTAGAACCAACGCTAATACCGCGCATGGAGATAATGGTGTTTACCGCATTTTCGGAAATACCCAAGTTAGGTACAAACCCTGACAGTTCAGAAAAGCTAGTGATACCGGCATCCTGCATGCGCTTACCATCGATGGCAGTCATGGAGATAGGCACGTCCTGCAGACTCTGCGCTCGTTTTTGTGCTGTTACAACGATTTCTTCCAGCTGTGCTGCATAGGCACCGCTAGAGGCAGTAGCTATGGCTAAAGCTAGCGCACTCATGTTGCGAAATGATGTTTTCATCGTGAATTTCCCCTTAAAAATTTATTATTATTAACAGCTTTGCGCTGTCGTTTTTATTGTTCGCAATATCTTTTAAAAAAATAATTGCTAGTTACTACTGAGTTTTACATCTTTGCTAGCGTATGGCGTCAAAAGCCGAAGGACTAATTGAGCGACGACAATCAGAATCTAGCACAACTTTATTGATAATGCATGCACTCTGTGTTGGCCTTATTTTTTGTTGATACGCTTTGTCAGCTGATCACGCATACCTCTGGTCAAAGTGACCTCCATTGCCTTTAGCGTTAGACATTTATCTTGCTGACTCTTGCTTAGACGGGTTTAAAAGGCAATACCTCCTGACTCTGCGATAAAAATAGCAGTGAAAGATTTGGTTATTTTCAACTAATAGTCTGGCTCCCCCACCCAGTTCTAGTGAGGAAACCACTAGGTATTAGTTTCGTAAGTACAGCCTATGGATTCAGTACCATTAGATGCAACACCTTGTTAACAGGCGGCTTCTGGCGCCATGGCATCGGTCTGCTGCTGTCATGTACAAAGCGCATTGCTGAGTCATTATTTTTGCCCTGCTTGACGAAACTCCATGGTCGCAAATAGGCAGAAACAGACTATTTTACTAGTCACCTACGCTTTTTTAGGGGCTGCGAATCGACAACGCATTGATTCGCTCATGTCACTGCAAGATTTTGTGCAGGCCTGCAATGAACTGTGGGCCGGGGATAGTGATTAAAACAGCTGCATTATGCTTTGCAATAACCTCTGCCCCTGTTAACGTGCTACAGAAAAAAGGGGGATTGGCGATGCCGTCGCAACAGTCAGCAGGTTCACATAATGAGATCGGATTTTGGCGTGGATGGTCAATTGCAGTTGGCTGTGCCATAGGTTCTGGCGTATTTATGATGCCAACGCTGCTGGCGCCTTATGGTCTGTTGGGGCTGGCCGGCTGGCTGGTCGCCGGTGCAGGTACTTTGCTTGTGGCGCTTTCGCTTTCGCGACTGGTGCGCCGCGTCCCAAAACTTGGTGGGCCCTATGCCTATGTGCGAGCTGGTCTGGGTAACTTTGCCGGATTCTTGATTGCCTGGACCTATTGGATTGCCTGCATAGCAGCGGTGGCGGGAATAGCAACGGCCTTTGTCGGCTATTTGGGTGTATTTGTACCATTGATTGCTCAGTCAGCGATTGTGTCGCTGCTTATTTCACTGGCGCTGGTGTGGACCATAATCGCATTAAATATCCGCAGTGTCGAAGGCAGTGGTCGTTTTCAAGTGGTTACCACGCTGCTTAAAATAGTGCCGTTGCTAGTGATGATAGTGATGGGCTTTGCCAATATGCAGCCCGAGTTATTACCACCAGTTAATCCCACTGAGCTTCACCCGATAGCCTTGCTGGCTACGGTCACTACGCTAGTCATGTGGTCGTTTGTCGGTATCGAGACGGCTACAGTGCCCGCCGACAATATGGCGGAGCCGGATAAAATGATCCCCCGTATTCTGATTGCTTCGGTATTAACGATATTGACGATTTACTTCCTTGTGAGTCTTTCGATTGCACTGGTGGTTCCCGCTGAAGAACTATTAGATTCCACAGCGCCCTTTACATTGGCTGCGACAAAAATAATGGGCCCAATTGGTGGAGTGTTTATCACTGTAGGTGCGCTTGTCTCTACCCTGGGCTCACTGAATGCCAACACATTGACTGCGGGGAATGTGCCCCTGGCGGCAGCTAAGGATCACCTGTTGCCGGTGCGGTTTGCCACGCTGAGCAAGGCGGGCACACCCATTTTTTCATTCATTATTTCTGGGCTGTTTGTGTCAGTACTTTTAATACTCAATTACACCAAAGGGTTAGTGGCCGCGTTTACCTTTATGGCTATGCTATCGACGCTGTCTACATTGATGGCGTACGCGTTTTCGGCTGTTGCTGAGTTTTACTTTTTAAAGCGTGATGATGCAGGTGCAGATCGCAATCGCGCTATTGGACTAGCGGTTGCTGCATTCTTATACTCATTTTTTGCCATCTGGGGCGCCGGTGCAGAAATTGTATTTTATTCGTTTATGTTGATCCTGATGGGGATGCCTTTTTATGCGCTAGTCAGAGAAGAGCCGAGCGAATAACAGTCTGTACTAAAAAGAAGAGCGACAAGACACGAGAGAAGTAGATGCTTAAATTTGATGAATATTCCACCATTGTACAAATTGCTGTGCGCAATGCACAAAATGCCTTTGTCAGTGACGACAAGTTAGCCGCTGAATGGCAGCCACTGCGCTTTCATGCCAAACCAGACATGTCTGGCGCCATTGCTGAATATGAGAGGTTTTTGGCACTATTGGATTGCGATGAGGTGATTGAGCTACCAGCAGCAGATAGCTTGACCATCGATAGTATTTACACCAGAGACAGTATTCTGGTGAGCCCCAAGGGCTTGATACTGTGCAACATGGGGCGCGCGACTCGCACACCAGAGGCCACTGAAAACGCGGCGGTCTATACTCGGCTCGGTCATACAGTTGCCGGGCAAATTACCAGCCCGGGTACCTTGGAAGGCGGGGATTTTATCTGGTTGGATGAACATCATGCCGCAGTTGGGCTGGGGCCGCGTACGAATGAAGAGGGCATTCGCCAGCTGCAAGACATTCTCGGCGCTGATGTCGAATTATTTGTAGTCAAGTTACCTGACCCAGATCACCCGGATGATGTGCTGCATTTAATGTCAATAATCTCACCCATAGATAAAGACTTAGCCGTGATATACAGACCCTTTATGCCTGAGGATTTTATTTTTTGGCTAGAGCAGCTGGGCATGGCATTTGTTGATGTTCCCGAAGAGGAGTATCTGCCCATGGGCTGTAATGTATTGGCCATTGCGCCGCGTTCGGCATTGATGTTGGAGAATTTGCCTGGCGTTAAGGCCCGGTTGGAGGCCGCAGGTTGCGCTGTTGCGACTTATGCAGGCTTGGAAATTAGCCGCAAAGGTGAGGGTGGCCCGACCTGTTTAACTCGACCACTGCAGCGCGTTTAAGTAAGTGACAATAAGATAGTGAGATAACAATATGACAAGCCATTTGCAAAGCCTGCCAAGTTGGACCTATTCCAGTGACGCTTTTTTCGAATTAGAAAAAAGAGCGCTATTTTTATCGACCTGGCAGCTCGTGTGTCACCTGTCCAATATCCCCAATAATGGCGACTACTTCACCTTCGAGCTTTTTAATGAGCGCATTGTGGCTATTCGCGGTGATGATGGCGTGGTGCGTGCCTTTCATAATGTCTGCTCTCATCGCGCGGCAAAATTGCTCGCGGGTGATTCTGGTAACTGTGGCAAGCGGGTTACCTGCCCCTATCATGCCTGGGGTTACGATCTGTCCGGGAATCTGGATAGCGTGCCATATCGCGATCAGTTTGCGGACTTTGATAATGCGACCCATGGCTTAAAAGCGGTTGAGATGGAAATATTCCAGGGCTTTGTCTTTGTCAAAATAGTGCCCGAAGATGGCCCCAGCGTCGCCGAGCAGTTTGCGCCTTACCTCGAAGAAATTCTGCCTTATCGGCTAGAAGAATTAGAGCCATTGGCTCGGGTGGTGATGCGGCCGCGCAATGTTAACTGGAAGCAAATTGCCGATAACTATGTGGATGCGCTGCATATTCATGTAGCCCACCCTGGGCTCTCTGCACTGGTTGGCAATAGCTATGGTCTGGCTGTCAGTGATAAGGGTGGCTTTATTCATAAGATGTGGGGCGATGTGCGTGAGAGCCGGAAAAACACATTATCTAACCGTCTCTACGATCAAATTATGCCCTCTGTAGAGCATTTGTCTGCCGACAAGCAAAGGCACTGGGTTTACTATCGGCTGTGGCCAAACCTTGCCTTTGATGTGTATCCAGAGCAGATGGATTTTATGCAGTTTATCCCCATTAGTGCGACCACCACCATGATTCGCGAACTGCCTTATGCGCTGCCTGATGACCGACGTGAAGTGCAGCTAGCTCGCTATCTAAACTGGCGGATTAATCGTCAGGTAAATGCCGAAGACACAGACCTGATTAGCCTGGTGCAGGAAGGTATGGGCACTAGTGGCTTTACCTCGGGACCGCTGGCAAAAACCGAAATTTGTCTCATTGATAGTGCCGAAAAGATTCGCGCCAGCCTTCCTGTGGCACGGTTGAGTGAAAAGCCTGCCGAGGAAATGCTGGCTGCGGCGAATGCCGAGATGCTAGCGGCTCAGCTTTAGGTCTTTAAAATCTCGCTGATTCTTTTAAGGCATCCTTCCATGCTAGTGCGAATAAAGCGCTCAAATTCGACTGGTGTGACTGACGTTTCCCAAATCAGGCGGCAGCCATCGGCATTGGCAATTACTTGTATGCTGGCATGATGGGATTCCAGTGGGGCAGGGGTTTCAAAACAGGAATATTCCATGGTGCGCTGATCGGCATCGCGGCTTAATATTCTCTCCTTGATATCACCAGCCCCGGGCAGGGACAGCGCCCGAACCTCACCATCAAATGTACAGCTGTCAGCCCCCGGCACCCAGTCGATACGATCTGGTGCGCCAACAATGGCCCATAGCTGGTCTGCTGAATGATGAAACTGTTGGTCGATTTTTACGGGCATGCTGCGGCCTGTGATTTTTATTATTGCGTCGCAGGATGGTACATCAAGTTATGCAGCTGATGGCAAATTGATTTAGCATCCCTGGTACCTTAGCCTATTAACAGCGGCGGCGTCAGGCGTTCTAAAAGTGTTTTAAGCCCAAGGGATGTGCCTAGAACAACCCCTGGGCTTTAATCGCCAGCAGACTCTTACGTCAAGACGATTTTTTAGCGCACTGAGAAGATGAAACGAGGAAGTGCTTTGCTTTTATCAGCTCTCTTTTGCTCAGTGCGCCGTCAGCATTCTTGTCAGCGGCTTTGAACTTGCTGTCTCTTGGGTTGCATCCAGACGCCTTAAGTTCTGCTGAAGTTACTGAACCATCCGCATCAAGGTCAAATCTTTCCATTAGCGGATGCTTGGCAGCAGCAGCGCTCGAAAACAATGCTAGCAGTAAAACAATACCTATATTTTTCACTCGTTAGTACTCCTTAATCTTTTAATAAAAACGTCTACTCGAATTTGCATGTCTGGCAGATTAGACATGTGTCTTTTATCGGGCTTCGCTTAGCCAGCGAAGACCCATAATCCTCACTGTGGGGGTTATCTGAGTCAGGCAAGAATTCTCTAAATTGTACAGGCATAAAAAAACCTCTAAGAAGAGGTTTGATTATTGATTATGGCGGACCGGACGGGACTCGAACCCGCGACCTCCGGCGTGACAGGCCGGCATTCTAACCAGCTGAACTACCGGTCCGTGAATCTTTATCTCTCTTTGGTGGGTGGTACAGGGATTGAACCTGTGACCCTCGCCTTGTAAGGGCGATGCTCTACCAGCTGAGCTAACCACCCCCTGAGAGAGCGACGCATTCTACCGAACTGGGGGTGCCTGTCAAACGTTTTTTGGTGCTATATACATATTGAGATGACAGCCCTAATATACCGGCTAATTTCACTTGTTTTGAACCGAAAATAATGCAGATTTTTAAAGAATTTAGTATCGAAGCCGCGCATTGCTTGCCAAATGTTCCAAAAGGACACAAATGTGCTCGCCTACACGGGCATTCCTTTTTGGTTTCGATCCATGTCGAGGGGCCTGTAGGCGAAGAATCTGGGTGGATTATGGACTTTGGAGATATCAAGCGGGCTTTCGCCCCGATTTATGATCAGCTTGACCATCATTACCTGAATGATATCGAAGGTCTGGAAAACCCCACCAGTGAAAATTTAGCGCTGTGGATTTGGCAGAAACTCAAGCCCCAGCTACCTCTTCTGTGCGCGGTGCAAATAAAAGAAACCTGCACCAGTGGCTGCATCTACCGCGGCTAGCGCTCTATCGCTGGCGCTTGAGTCACTGTAAGGCCTTCCCAAATGAGCATCAGCACCATCAAACAGATCGGAATCAGGCAGCCGAGTAACATGTGCTGCCAAGCGATAAGGTTGATTGCCCAGCCCGCTGATAATGCGGCGGCGGCCTGAAACGAAAATATCGTAAAGTCGTTGATTGCCTGCGCCTTAAAGCGGTCATCATGTTTGTGGGTGCTTGGCAGCAGCGATGTGCCAGCGACAAATAGGAAATTCCAGCCCACCCCAAGGAGCACTAGCTGCAGCCAAAAACCACTGACGCTGGTGTCAGAAAAGCCAATCAGGATTGTGGCGCAGAAGCAGATCAAGCCGAGCACCATCATGCCCCTTATCTTAAAGTGCTTAAATAAAACTGGGGCAATAAATGATGGCAGGAACATCGCTGCAATATGGCTTTGAATGACCCATTTGGTATCCATCAGCGAATGCCCATGAAAATGATGCATGCTAATGGGCGTGCCGGTCATGATAAACGACATAATCACATAGGCTGAAATACCGCTGGCAAGCACTAGACAGAATGAGGGGTTGCGCAACAGTGTCGCAGTAGATGTCGAGGCTTTTCTGGTACTAGCGGCGGTTATTTGGGGCGGCTTGAACAGGCCCAAAATAGTCGCTGCTACCGAGATGCAGACTGCAGCCAGCAGGAACGAGCCCTGGTAGCTTACGGCGGTCAGCTGACTACCCATTACTGCGAGTTCCGGGCCAACAAAGGCGGCAATAATACCGCCAGCCATCACCATGGAGGCCGCGGTAGCGCTATGTTCAATCGCTACAGACTCCATAGCAATAAAGCGTGTTTGCAACAGTGCTGTATTGGTCGTGCCAAGTAGTACCGAAGTGAGGCAAAACAAGGTGAAACTGTGTAGCTGCAGTGAAACCATGGCCAGCCCACAGCTTCCTATACCTAGGCCCATAAACATCCACAGGGCTTTTTTGCGCCCCAGAGCTTGCATACTGTGAGAGACCGGGATCACTGCGAGTGCAGTGCCGAGAATCATCAGTGCAATCGGCGTGGTAGCCCATGCTGCGGAGGGCGCCAGTTCAGTACCCACCAAACTGCCCACAAGTACCATTAGTGGGATGACCGATCCAGCCAGAGCGGAACTTAAGCTTAGTATCCAAACATTAGTAAAGTCGGCAGTGAAGGCTATTTTCATGGATACCATCGTCGTACAGTGAGTTGACGATAAGCCTAGCGCAAATAAGCGCACAGCGCCCAGGTAAAATAAAGGCATTGAAAAAATGGTTAAACCTACTCTGGTAGGCTACTTTATAAGTAGCCTACTGACAGTTTTTTGGCTGCGGTATTCGCTATTTATCCAAGGAGAGGGACTCTTTATGAACGGAACCAATCAGCCTGCGGTATCAGAGACCGTGATCAAATTAGTGATAGAAAATCCAATGGTCAAGGTCGATAGGGTAGACGCGTCTATGTCCCTGGCGGAGCTAAATGTTGACTCGCTTGAGAAGCTATCCATAGCAATGGATTTAGAAAACGCATTTGGTTTACAGATCACAGATCAGCAAGTTGAAGACGTTAGCACCGTTGCTGACATTATTGGCCTTGTGGACCAGATGCTCGTTGATAGAGCCGCGCAGGCTCTGACAGGTGAGTCTGACGAAGATATAAACCCAGACGGCCTGGATAGAGTTAATCAAGACGACCGCCCTGGTCACGACGCTCAGCCGAGTCTCTAAATAGATCAACTATATCGGCACCGGCCAAGCTACAGGTGCCTAGCTGTACCAAACTGCTGTATACTGCCGCTGCTGACTATCAGCGAGTTATTCACTTCAAACGCGGCGCACTTCCATGGTAGAGATCGGCAGATTCAACAAACTCCAAGTTGTTAAAGAGGTAGATTTTGGTGTCTATCTTGATGGTGATGAGCTGGATACCATACTACTACCCAAGCGTTATGTTCCCGAGGGCTGTGAGATCGGCAACTGGGTTGATGTATTTCTGTATTTTGATTCCGATGATCTACTTATTGCGACGACAGAGAAACCTAAGGCCGAGGTAGGCGGCTGCGCAATGCTCACTGTGGTGGATATTAACCACGCAGGTGCATTTATGGACTGGGGACTACCCAAAGATTTGCTAGTGCCTTATAACGAGCAGCAAAAGCCAATGGAAGTGGGCTATTCTTATGTGGTGCATGTATTTCATGATAAAAATTCCGATCGCATAGCTGCATCTACTAAGCTCAACCATCATCTTGATGAGGAACCGGTCCATTTTGATGTGCGTGAGAAGGTCAATCTTCTGATCGCTGGTCGTACGGATCTAGGCTATAAAGCCGTGATTAACGATCAATCTCTGGGACTTATTTTCCGCACAGATGCCTTTAGGCCACTCAAAATTGGCGAGCGCCTACCAGGATTTATTAAATCAATTCGTGCCGATGGCAAGATTGATTTATTGATATCTCAGAGCTCATTACAGGGCGATCACGACTTGGGCGAGCAAATCATCCAGCATTTGCAAGACGCCGGTGGTGAATCTGTATTGACAGATAAGGCCAGCCCAGACGAGATCTACCGCACTTTTAAAGTATCGAAAAAGAAGTATAAGCAAGCATTGGGCTCCCTCTATAGAAGCAAGCGCATCTTGCTGAGCGCAGAAAAAATTCAGCTTATCAATTGATCTTTCCCGACCGCGATAATGTGTCGACGATCTAATTAGTCTAACTCAAATCACGATAAGAGAGCATTTAGCAAAACCTGCTCCGCATGCCAGTTTAGCCATCATGGTTTACCTGTGTTATGGTGAACCCGTATTTTGTGTGATGTAGCAGAATTAAAGCATCACACAAATTCCTACCTTTCAGATCTTTAAGCCCTAGCGCTTAATAAATAAAAATTATAAAAGGAATTCGCTTTTTATTTTGTATCTCTCCCTTTACAGGGGGCTGGTGGGTAGTTACGTTTTAAAAAATACTCATACTTCGATCATTTTTGACGTTGAGTAGTAACAAAAATTCATTTTTGGGGGCTTTAAATATGTACAGAAATAACAAATTAAGTTTGGCAGTTTCGATTGCCATGGGTGTTTCATTTGCTGGAATGGCGAGCGCGGAACTTGAAGAAGTGATCGTGACAGCAACCAAGCGTGCAGAGAATATGCAAGACGTGGCAATTGCCATATCCGCACTGGGTGGAGATGCACTGAAAGAGCTCAACGTACAAACTTTTGATGAGTATGTTGAATATTTACCGAATGTTGTTAATGCAGGTATTGGTCCAGGCCAGAAAGAAATTTATATTCGTGGTTCTGCGTCAGAGCAGGGCTCAGTAACTGTTTCATCGGCCCAGGGTTCTGCGCCAGGTGTTGCTCTTTATCTTGACGAGATGCCAGTGTCTTTCGGTGCTCGTAACCTTGATTTATATGCCGCTGATCTTCAGCGTGTAGAGGTTCTAGCAGGACCTCAGGGGACTCTGTTCGGTGCTAGCTCGCAGTCGGGTACGGTTCGAATGATTAGTAACAAGCCTGTGATTGGTGAGTTTGAAGGTAGCATCGATCTCGGTATAAGCACTACAGCTGGTGGTTCCGACAGCAGTAAAATGGAAGCTATGATCAACATTCCATTGACTGAAAGTGTCGCGTTGAGAATGGTTGCATACAACGACAATCAGGGCGGTTGGATTGACAACGTACCAGCAAGCTTTACGCCAAGTGGCACGGTGATCGATCGTAACTCTCTTGGCTATGGCCCTTACTTCAGTAATTTCCCATTGACCACAAAGAAGACTGCTTACAATAACGATCTTGTGCAAGAAGACTGGAATGAGGCTACCTACTCAGGGTACCGCATTGGTCTAGCTGCTGATATCAACGAAGACTGGAGTGTTTTAGTTCAGCATGCCTCTCAGGAATTAGATGTTGAAGGTTCTTTCCTGATTGATCCTCGTTTGGGCGATGACAAGTCGGCAAAGTTTGCGCCAGAGCGCAACCAGGATGACTTTGGTCTGACAACATGGACTCTTGAAGGCCGTGTGTCTAACCTGGACGTTGTCTACACTGGTGGTTATTTAGATCGTGAAGTTGACGCAGTCGTCGATTATACGCATTACAACAATGGTGGTGGTTACATCACTTACTATATGTGTAGTGGTAATATCTATGCCGCTGATCCGGCCACTGAGACAAATAGCTGTTTTGATCCAACAAAATTGTATCGTGACGAAAGCACCAATGAGCGTACTACGCATGAATTCCGTATCAGCACAGATGCAGATAATCGCCTCAGACTGCTTGGCGGCGTTTACTTTAATGATGTTGAAACTAAAACTATCGGTGAGTTCCAGTACCTGGGTGCCGGCGATACCTTTAGTGAATTCAACCAGCTTTACTATGGAAATCCTGACTACCCAGCATACCAGCTTGGCAACGTCACTGTAGATACTGCAGGTACCAATGCAGGTAGTACACCTCGCGGACCAGATACTACGTTTTACAATGACTTTACGCGTACAGAAGAAGAGATCGCCTTTTTTGGTGAGATTGCCTTCGATGTTACCGATAAGTTAACCGCTTCTATCAGCGCGCGTAAGTATGAGTTAGATACCCAGCTACAGGGTGCATCTAACTTCTCCTTTGGCTGTCGCTACAATGGTGCCGGTTTGGCCGATCCTGCTACTGGCACTGCTGCCGACCAGACCGCCGAAACCTGTACTAGTGAGAAATTCAGTAATGACGTTACTGCCCGTCTTGCTACTTTGGGTGCCTATGGTGCGACTGGCGATGAAAGCCTTATCTTGAATGGCACCAGCCCTTCAGGCGAGAAAGATATGTTCCGTGGTGGCGGTAGCAACCAGGCGACTCTGGATGCGATCAAAAATGGCAAGCTAGATATTAGCGATCTTAATGCCGATGGTTCGACGACTGAAAAAGACACCATTATCAAGGTATCTCTAGACTACCATCTGACGGATGACATTATGCTATTCGGTGTTTACTCCGAAGGTTATCGACCAGCGACACAGAACCGAAATGCGGGCCGTTTGTCGGCTAATCAGTCTGGTGTTTATGAAGGCTATGTCGTTCCTGTTGTTGCAGTGACTGATACCTTGGAAAACATTGAAATTGGTATGAAAGGTACCTTCCTTGATAATACGTTACGTTTTAACGCAACTTACTATCAGGCAGATATTGATAATCTTCAGGTGTCTCGTTTTGATCCGTCCAACGTAGCATTCCTGGTGTTTATGGAGAATGTTGGTGATGCTGAGTCTTCAGGTCTCGATGCTGATTTTGAGTGGGCTGCTTCAGATAATCTGACCATCTCTGGCGCATTTAGCCTCCTAGACACTGAGATTACTCGAGTGAATGATCAGCTTCAGGGAATTGCAGTTCCTGTCGGTTCTGACCTGCCGCTGTCTTCGGACTTCTCTGGTAACCTTCGCGCTCGTTATAACTTCAGCATGGATACTATGGGTGCTGATGCATTTGTTGCTGCTTCAATGACTTATCGTGGCGAGACCCTTGCGGGTATCGTGGGTAGTGCTGCATTTATGGATGACACTGGTTTGCTAGCCTATGGCGCTGCATCTGGTATTGATCTTCAAAATGAAGGCGGCACCTTCGGATCGGTTAATGACTCAACTGGTGAGTTACCGTTGAATACTCGTTTTGTCAACGATGCAACAGTGACATTGAACGCCAGCATGGGTATGTCGAAAGACAACTGGAATGCTGAACTCTTCATTAATAACATTACGAGTGAAGATGGCGCTATGGCTCAGACCGCAGGTAAGTTCTCGGCTGAACAGAGTGTTCTGCGTCCACGTACCATGGGTCTGCGTTTCTCGTATGACTTTGAATAAGCTTTAGCTATTGTTAGACTCTATAGGGCGAACTTCGGTTCGCCCTATTTTTTTATTGCCGAGAAAATACTATGACCCAGCCAAACTCAACGACAGCAGCCGATGTGGATCAAGCGCAGAGATTGCTGGCGGCAAGTAAGCTCGAAGATGCCCACAAGCTTATTGATAATGTACTTGCCCAGAGTCCCGATAACGCTGATGCACTGTATACCTTCGCGGTGATTCAGCGGCTTAAAAAAGGTCATGTAGAGGCTTTAAAAACCTTAGATAAAGTCTTGCAGCAGCAGCCCAACCTGGCACGAGCCTATCAAGAGCGGGCCCTTAATGAGTTGTCGTTAAATAACCCAATGCCGGCGGGAAAGGCTTTGGAGGCAGCGGTAGCATTGGACCCGTCGCTATTAAAAAGCTGGCAGCTTCTTGTGCCTCTGTACAAGGCCAGCGGCAGCAGTAAAGCTCGCGATGCCCAACAGCAGGTAGATTTTTTGCAAACCCTACCTAGCGAACTTCTCACTGCAATTAGTTATTTATCGGCTGACCGTTTGCTGGAAGCTGAGAGAGTTTGTCGCGGCTTCTTAATGCAGAATAAAACGCATGTTGAGGGTATGCGTCTATTGGCCGAAATTGCCACACGCAACAATATTCTCGAAGATGCAGAGTTTTTACTGGAGAGTGTTGTTGAGTTTGCGCCGGAGCATCTGGATGGCAATATTCAATACGCCCATATCTTATTGCGTCGACAGCGCTTTCATCGAGCTTATGATCAGGCTAAAAAAGTATTTGATAATTATCCTGACGCGCGAGCGCGAACTCAGCCAGTCTATGCGTCTGCCTGCTTTGGCGTGGGCAGAAGTGAGGAAGCGATTGAGCAGTACCTGGAAATGATTGAGTCAGACCCCAGTAATTCGCAGCTCTATGTGTCGCTGGGTCATATCCATAATACTCAGGGCGATCCCGACAAGGCCGCCGAGGCCTTTAAGCAGGCCTATAAGCTTAATCCCAATTTTGGCGATGCCTATTGGAGCTTGGCCAATACCAAGTCTTACAAGTTCGATGACCAGCAGGTTGGCGCCATGCAGGAGTCAGAAGCCAGTGCTGATATTCCCTCACTAGATCAGATTCAAATCAATTTTGCCTTGGGTAAGGCATTTGAAGATCGCCATGACTATACGCAGGCATTTCATCATTACGCCAAGGGCAATGCGTTAAAGAAGCCCACAACGCATTATGCTGCAGGGCACCTGCAACGCCGAATTGATTCCCAAATTGCAGTTTGCACGCGTGAATTTCTAGAATCGAAGCAAGGGTTAGGCAATAGCTCACCGGATCCTATTTTTATCGTCGGGTTACCGCGTTCAGGCTCTACATTGCTGGAGCAAATTCTGGCCTCGCACTCACAGGTGGACGGCACCATGGAGCTGCATAATATATTGGACCTGGCTAAGCGACTGCGCGGCAGAGATAATGAGAATGACGAGAACCCCAGATATCCGCAGATAATAACTGAATTAGATGACAGCTATTTTGCGCGTTTTGGTGATCAGTTTATGCAGGACACTCAGGTTTATAGAGACGCCGCGCCGTTCTTTACGGATAAGATGCCCAACAATTTTTTTCATATAGGTCTAATTAAACTAATCTTACCTAACGCCAAGGTTATCGATGCGCGTCGTCACCCTATGGCTTGCTGCTTTAGTGGTTTCAAACAACTGTTTGGTGAGGGGCAGGAATTTTCCTATGGCCTGGCAGACATAGGTAATTATTATCGCCAGTATATTAAGTTGATGGATCACTGGGATCAGGTTCTGCCGGACTTTGTACTGCGTGTTCAGCATGAGGACGTTGTAGATGACCTGGAAACACAGGTTCGTCGTATTCTTAACTTTTGTGGTCTGCCTTTCGAGGAAGCCTGTTTGGCGTTCCATAAAACGGAGCGCAGTGTGCGTACTCCGAGTGCAGAGCAGGTTCGCCAACCAATTTACAAAACCGGACTGGATCAATGGCGTAACTTTGAAGAACACCTGCAGCCGTTAATCGATGCACTGGGACCCGATGTGTTAAAGCGTTATCCCATCAATTAGCAGTGATAGTTTCTCATGCTAAAAAGTGTATATTTTTTGCGGTGCCCAAAACCGGGACCCATGCAGTTCGTGAGCTGCTAAGGAGCCACAAAGGGCCAGAAGACTGGGAACAGCAAATATTATTTGGTGAGCAGTTCTTACCTATTCCAGCGATAGCAAAAATTCAACATGGGCATATTAGTGCTCAACAGATTAGGCCGCACCTGGATAAAGCTATGTGGCAAGACTATTTTAAATTTGCCATTGTTCGAAATCCCTTTGATCGATTCATCTCTATTTGTTTTTTCTTGAATCGAAAAAATCCTCTGTTCCTTGAAACACCGCTGCAGTGGATGAAGTCTGCGATTCAGGTGCAGCGATTTAGACAGCGAGTATTAGTAAAACCGCAATATCTGCAGTTAACTGACGAGCAGGGCAATATCGCCATGGACTATGTTGGCCGTTATGAGACGCTACAGGATTCTGTCGATGAGATTTGTCAAAGGTTGCAGATTAAGTCGAGTCAGCTGCAGAAAAGAAATACTTCAGAGCATCAACAGTACCCTGAGTACTATGATGAAGAGCTTAAATCTGCGGTCGAAACGTTCTATCAAGAAGACCTGAAAAGATTTAATTATTCCTATTAGTGTAGGCGCCCATCTGCTCGATATTCAGTGCGGCATGGATCAGGCGCTGCATAATAATCGGGTTTAGCCCCACCTGATTATTGCTATTAACCAGTGCTCTCGGATTGTCGTCAAGCTGGCTTGCTGCGCGACCCAATAGTTCACGATAGGTTGTCCAGCCAGCCTCTTCATAGCCATATAGGTGCCAGGTTTTACGCCAGTCTTTGGCCAGGCTCAGCAACAGGTTTTTATATCTGGTGGATAGCTGTGAATCATTCTCGGGATTATTTTCAATATCGGCAATCAACTCATTGGCAATAGCTTCAAATTCACCTGGCGCCATCACTGGAGCAATATTATAGCGCTCCGTTTTAATGCTGGCCTGCTGTCCCGGCTGGTAGGGGTACGGATTAATTTTAGCCTGTAGCTCCGGTGCAGTGTCCTCTACACCAAAGGACTCCATCTCGCGTACTGTCTGCCAAAAGCGCGAAGAACCTGAGGTATCTATCACCAGATGAACGCGATCCTGGTCACTGGCATTGATCACTTTATGTCGACGCCAGGAATCGAATATCCAGCATTCTCCCGCGCGCATATGAATCGCCTGATTACCACAGTGAAAGATGACATTTGGGTTAGTAATGATAGGAATATGGATTCTAACTCTGCTATACCAGTGGTAATTAAAATCCACATGCTCACTGACCTCTGCGCCGGCATTCAGGCGCATAAGTCTTGAGCGCGCCAACACCTCCCCAAAACTGGCCATCACCTGCTGCATATATTCGCAGCTGTGCAATGCTGATGTGGTAGCCATAGGCCCATCGAAATCATTGTTACGCTGACCATTTAGAGAGATCAGTGGAATGGCCAGATTGCCGGCCAATTTAGAAGGGTGCTCCATCCAGTCGCTGGCAACAAACTTGGCAATTTCGCTCTGCAGTTGAAGAGCATCAAATTGATAGGGAAGTCGCACGAAAGGTTGGGCTAGTTTCATAGGCTCGATTGAATGTTAGTTATGGAATGCGTGTGTTGAG
This sequence comes from uncultured Porticoccaceae bacterium, assembly GCA_965662065.1. GTDB lineage: Bacteria > Pseudomonadota > Gammaproteobacteria > Pseudomonadales > Porticoccaceae > HTCC2207. The sequence goes on from CBFIGD010000003.1 coordinate 76,437, forward strand.
TATAAGCGCCGACTGTTATTGGTGCAATTTGGATGCCGCTTTTAGAAATCTTATTGGGCTGTAAGTCTGTATACTTTTCATCATAAAAATCTGATTTGATTATAGGGGTGATGCATGTCTGCAATAATTATGTCCGAACGAGAGGTCCAGCAGCTGGTGGAAGACTGCCTGACCAGCAATGGCTGTAACCATGAAAATGCCGCAGCACTTGGCCGCACGATAGCCTCAGCAGAGCGCGACGGTAGTGCTTCTCATGGATTATTTAGAATGCCTGGCTACATTGCTTCGCTGCGTAGCGGCAAGGTCAATGGCAATGCCAAACCTACAGTGACTCGCCTTTCACCGTCGGTGGTTAAAGTCGATGGCGATCATGGCTATGCACCACTGGCGTTGGAGAAAGGGCGCGAAGCATTAATAGAAGCTGCCCGTGAAAATGGTATTGCCGCTATGGCACTGGTCAATGTGCACCATTTTGCTGCGCTCTGGGTTGAAGTAGAGCCTATTGCCGAGGCAGGTTTGGCTGCGATGGCTTTTACAACCTATAAGCCGGCAGTGGTTCCCGCTGGCGCAAAACAGCCATTATTTGGTACCAACCCTATGTGCTTTGGCTGGCCCCGTGGTGATAAGCCGCCAATGGTATTTGATCAGGCATCGGCGTCTATGGCGCGTGGAGAAGTCATGATTGCCGCGCGTGATGGCCATGCGGTGCCACTGGGTACAGGCGTGGATGCAGACGGCAACCCGACCACAGAGCCACAGAAGATTATTGATGGCGGTGCACTGTTGCCCTTTGGTGGTCACAAAGGCTCGACCATTGCCATGATGATTGAGTTGCTGGTTGCTGGCCTTACCGGCATGGACTTTAGCTACGAGGCGCAGAAAAATGATAATAACGATGGCGGCCCGCCAAATGGCGGCGAATTTATGCTGGCTATCGATCCCAATCGCTTTGGTGATGCACAGGGTTGGTTACGTCATTCTGAGGCGTTTTTAGAGCGCCTAGCTGATATGGAAGGTGCGCATATGCCCGGTAACCGCCGTTACGCCAACCGTGCCAAGTCCGCAGTGGATGGGATTAGCCTGAGCGAAAAGGTCTATGCCAGCTGTCTTGAGTTTATTAATGTTTAGTAATTTTATATCTAAAAGGGTATAAATTAATTAGGCTTGTAACAGTCTCTAAATGATTGATTAGATTGACAGCTGGTTAGCGTCAAAAATAGACGGCTAGGACGTAACTTGATCGCAATAGGCCGCTAAAGCCAGTTATAACCAGAAAAAATTAAAGGGGAGTCAGCATGAGTCAAGACATATTCCAGAACTATATCAATGGCCAGTGGGTGGGCAGTTCAGCCGTTATAGAAAATATTAACCCGTCAGATATCAGTGATGTAGTGGGGCACTATGCCAAAGCGTCTTCGGAAGACTGTCTAGCAGCCATTGCTGCAGCTAACAGTGCATTTGATGGCTGGTCACAAAGTGGCCTTGAGCAGCGCAAGCAGGTGCTCGATTTTATTGGTGCCGAGTTGATTGCTCGCAGCGGTGAAATTGGTGAAATTCTCGCCCGTGAAGAGGGTAAAACCCGTGCAGAGGGGGTAGGTGAAGTCTATCGCTCTGGCCAGTTCTTTCAATATTACGGCGCCGAAGCGCTGCGTTTGATGGGTGAAAACACGCAATCTGTGCGCCCTGGTGTGGATGTAGAGGTTCACCGTGAAGCGCTGGGTGTGATTGGGATTGTGACGCCATGGAATTTCCCTATGGCAGTAGCGGCATGGAAAGTTGCCCCCGCATTGGCCTACGGCAATGCAGTGGTCCTTAAACCTGCCGAGCTGGTGCCAGCCAGTGCCTGGATACTGGCAGATATCATTAGCCGCAGTGGCCTGCCTGCTGGAGTCTTTAACCTGGTTATGGGTTCTGGTCGCGATGTCGGCGAAACCCTTTGCACATCCCCCGATATTCAGGCGGTAACCTTTACCGGCTCTGTGGGCGTAGGTCGTCATATCGCACGCAATGCGATCGACAATATGGCCCGTGTGCAGCTTGAGATGGGCAGTAAGAATGCCCTGGTTGTCCTCGATGATGCCGATATTGATACCGCGGTGACCTGCGCTGTTGCCGGTGGTTATTTTGGTACCGGACAAAAATGTACCGCCTCTTCAAGAATAATTGTACAGGCCGGTATCCATGATGAGTTTGTTAAAAAAATGACGGCTGCTGTCAGCGAACTGGTGGTCGGTCATGCTTTGGCTGAGGGCTCACAGATCGGTCCAGTGGTGGATGCCCGTCAGCTTGAGCAAAATCTCGACTATATGCAGATTGCTGTGGATGAGGGTGCCCAGCTAGTGGTGGGTGGTGAGCGTTTGCAGTTAGACACCGAGGGTTTCTTTATGTCGCCCGCGCTGTTTATTAATACCAATAATCAGATGCGTATTAACCGCGAAGAAGTTTTTGCTCCCATTGCCTGTGTGATTAAAGTTGATAGTTATGACGAGGCCCTGGAGGTCTCTAATGATTCGGACTTTGGTTTGACCTCGGGTATTATTACCAACTCGCTCAAGTATGCCGGTCACTTTAAACGCCACTCCAAATCAGGCTGTGTGATGGTTAATTTGCCCACGGCGGGTACTGATTATCATGTCCCCTTTGGTGGTCGTAAAAACTCGAGCTACGGTGCGCGAGAGCAGGGCCAATATGCGCGCGAGTTCTACACTATTATAAAAACTAACTACAGCAAACCTTATTAATCGGAGCCCAGTGATGAACAGAGACATGCTTCTTATTGATGGGTTGCAGTACGTCAATTGGAACCGCGGGTTATTTGAGCAGGCTCAGCGTGCAGGGTTACATGCGATTCATGTGACTATTGCCTACTGGGAAAATAGCCGTGAGACGCTGGAAAATATAGGCCATTGGAATCGCCATTTTATCGATCATGGTGATCTGATTATGCCAGTCCATGAGGCGGCAGATATTCTTGAGGCCAAGCGTCTTGGCAAAGTCGGCATTATCTTTGGTTTTCAAAACTGCTCGCCGATTGAAGACGATGTCAAAATGGTACAGATCCTCCACCAACTGGGGGTGCGGATTATGCAGCTTAGCTACAATAACCAGAGCCTGCTGGCGACCGGTTGTTATGAAGAGCAAGACGGTGGCATTACCAGATTTGGCAGGCAGGTTATAAAAGAGATGAACCGTGTGGGCATGATTATTGATATGTCTCACAGCGCCGAAAAGTCGACTCTCGAAGCGATTGAAATATCTGAGCGACCCATCGCCATTACCCATGCAAACCCAACTTTTTTCCATGCCGCGCTGCGCAATAAATCTGATACCGTGCTGCGCGCCATCGGCGAATCGAGAGGAATGCTGGGGTTTAGTATGTATCCGTTTCACTTAAAAAATGGATCTGATTGCACCTTGGAAGAGTTCTGTCAGATGATCATGCAGACTGCTGAGATGATTGGTGTTGAGCGTCTGGGTATTGGCTCTGATCTTTGTGAAAACTGGGATTATTCGGTGCTTGAATGGATGCGCAGTGGCCGCTGGACCATGGGTATCGACCATGGCGAAGGAACCGCAGCCAGTCCGTCATGGCCGCGTCAGCCAAATTGGTTCGCCGGATCAAAGGATATGCACACTGTGGCGCAGGGCCTTGAAGAAGTAGGCTTTAGCGACGCAGAGGTGGCGGCAATTATGGGGCAGAACTGGCAGTCATTTTTTGAACAATCATTTATCGGTAAGGATAAAGCATGATTAATCAGGTAGCAGATAATCCGTCGACAAGCATAGATTGGCCCGTCTTTATTTTGAGTGGCGGCTTCTTGCTGTTGTTTGTGGCCACTGCGCTATTTGATTTGAGTTTTCTCTCGGCTGTGGTTAACAGTGCCTTTGGCGGAGCGACCAAATTATTTGGCGCTTACTGGCAGGTGTTAATGCTACTGACCTTTATTATTGCCCTGGGCATTGCGGCCTCAGATTCTGGGCGAGCACGATTGGGAAATCTGAGTGCACCGGATATCAGCACCTACAAGTGGGTGGCCATTATTATGTGCACCCTACTGGCTGGTGGCGGTGTATTTTGGGCCGCAGCCGAGCCTATGGCCCACTTCATATCCTCACCACCATTATTTGCCGTCGAGTCGGCAAGCCCAGAGGCTGTGTATCCGGCGCTGGCACAAAGTTATATGCACTGGGGCTTTTTGTCCTGGTCGATCCTTGGTAGTTTGACCGCCATTATTTTTATGTATCTGCACTACGACAAAGGTCTGCCGCTTAAACCGCGCATTTTACTGTATCCGGTTTTTGGTGAGTTAGTACTGCACGGCTGGCTGGGCGCGTTTATTGATGCTGCCTGTGTAGTGGCTGTAGTGTCTGGGACGGTAGGGCCAATTGGCTTTTTGGGTTTGCAGGTGAGTTTTGGTCTCTCTGAGCTGTTTGGTGTCAGTGACAGCTATAGCACGCAGCTGGCTATTATTTTGGGCCTGATCGCAATTTACACAGTCTCTGCGGTGTCTGGTGTTACGCGCGGCATTCAAATTCTCAGCGCATTTAATATTGGTTTAGCCATGGTACTGATGGCATTTATTCTACTGGCTGGGCCAACCGCATTTATCTTTGACAGCTTTATTCAGTCGGTCGGTGTGCTGGTAACCGAATTTATCCCCATGGCCAGCTACCGCGCGGATACAGGCTGGGTAAATGGCTGGACAGTATTTTTCTGGGGCTGGTTTATCGGCTATGGGCCATTAATGGCGATGTTTATTGCGCGTATCTCGCGCGGTCGCACAGTTCGCGAATTGATTGTTACCCTATCACTAATAGCGCCTTTAGTGACTTACTTCTGGTTCACGATAGTCGGTGGCTCCGGCATCGCTTTGGAGCTGGCCAATCCCGGGGTAATTTCCGCACCCTATGCTGAGTCTGGGATGCCGGCGGCTCTGTTAGCAATTACTCAGCAATTGCCCTGGGGATTTTTGATGTCGGTGCTATTTTTGGTGCTGACAACTATCTTTGTTGCCACCACCGGTGACTCCATGACCTACACCGTTTCTATGGTTATGACCGGCACTGATAATCCGCCGACAGCACTGCGTGTATTTTGGGGAATCATGATGGGTGTATTGGCTGCAATATTGATCTCAATCGGTTCTGGTGGCGTCTCGGCATTACAGTCATTTATTGTCGTAACTGCCGTTCCCGTGTCGCTTATATTAATGCCGTCGCTTTGGAATGCTCCTAAACTAGTGAAAATTATGGCCGCAGAACAGGGTCTTACACAATCTTAATTGGAAAGCGCTTTGCACAGCAATCAGTACCCGACAGGACAGCAAGCAGCCAGCAGTGCGCAGGTACTGCGGCTGCGTCCTGCCAGTCAGGTTATGCAGCTGGAGCGACTGGGTAGTTTTCACCAATCACGACTGAGCTTTATGCGTACGCTGGTGCGCCGCATGGTCAATGAGAACTGGCAGATTACCACTCAGTTATTTGACCTCGATGAGCAGGGCTATGGCACTGTGGTCTATCAGGTCGAGGCTAGATACGGCATCTTTAGTTTTGTGTTGTTCTCCCATTATCTGGATCCAGAAAGCCGCAATGATCGTGTTATCGCCAATCAATGGGACCTTACCATGGCCCTGTGTGAAGGCATTGTCGATGCTGAGCAACTGGCATTTTTACGCAGCAATGTCCCCAGGCAGGAGGCGGGCCGTGTTGACTCGCGCGTGCTGGTATTATCTCGCGCCAACCGCAGTGCACGAACCTTTGACTATGTGGTTGATGAGCTGACCCATGGCCGTCAGCCCTGTGTTGATGTGATTGCCGAGGTTGGTTATCTGTATCGCACCACCGCGGCCTATGGCAGTGGCAAACTGGGAATGGCTGACTGGGAAAAGGTACAGGTCAAGCACCGCGACTTTGCCCGACCTTTTGCGGCAGAGATGTTTACCTGTTTTATGCTGCGCCACTTTAGTATGCAACAGGCGGATTATTTGGCTGACCAGAGAGCGCCGCGAACTGCGGTGCTTCTCGATGATGACATTAAGCGCTATATAGGTATAGGTAATTCCACCGGCCTGGGTATGGCGCCATTTTTAATTAATCATCCGCTACTCATTAACCAGTGGATTGAAATGCGTGAAACCGCATTGGCAAGAGCGGTTGCGGCCGGTGAAGCCGGTGTTGATGAGGCTACACTAGCCCGTTTAGATGCGGCAACTCAGCGCGTTATCCAGCATCTGAGTGAAATTGTTACCGGTGACGAACGACAAAACAATGCCAATGTGCTGGTGCGTGAAGAATTAGCGCTATTGCACCAATGGCTGCAGGAGCAGGGTTCGGTATTGGTGAACAATCATCATGTGTGGGCTGATCTTATTCAGTATGCCGAGCAGAGTTGGCATATAGAAACTCAGGAACTGATCAATACGCTATTGATCGAGCTTTACCCCGCGTTAGTTGACGGACTGGAAGAGCAGATGAGCGTGGAAGAAGTGCAGCAAGTCACTCCTGAAATGTCGGTCGCTGAGCTACTGCAAACCATTGAAGAAAAATATGATTGGGCACTGGCCATAGACTTTAGCAGGTATGAGTCCATGGGTGTATTTTGGTACCGCTCTCAGGAAAAAATGGAGCCGCGCCTGGGTCAAACCAATATTGATATGGGCATGGAAAAGGAAATGCCACTGGCCATTGGCCGCCATGTACGCGAATGCTACAACCAGTTATGTGCCTATAACCACAGCCGTCCAGATCAGAATGTGGCACATTTTATAGTGCAGAATCCGACGTACAGCGGCATTGTTGCCCGCATTCAAACCATGGCTTTGAGTCAGTATGGTGAGATTCGTGAGAATCTGGCACACAAAGATGTGCTGCCTATCCATCTGCTGCGCTGCAAGCTGTCCTTTTTTGGCGTGAGTAAATTTGACCCTCGCTCACGCCTCTGGGTGCGCAATACTATGTTCCAAGGTGCGCCGCTGATCAGTGATTTTGGCAAACCTTTTGCCGATGATTGGCAGTTTCCTATCAAACCTGTGTTGACCTGCCCTGAGCAACCATGAAAGTCTCGCCATTATGAAGGTGTCTAAAAATGAGCTGATGGCCTCATTAAAAAAGGCATTTGAAGGCCTGGGCTTCCAGCCTGGAGACTATCAGAACGCCGCAGATATGGTGGTCTGGTTGCAGACCCATGGTTTCGATGGCTTTGATCGATTGCAGTCGGCTTTGGCCTCTCTGAACATCACAGGGCCAACCCATGCGGCGCTGGTACAGGAAGATGAGCACAGTACGGTATTAGATGGTAAAGACAGTTCTATTTTACTTTGCGGTAGCGAGGCGATTGACTTGCTGGTTGCCCAGGTGATGCAGGGTTCTGGGGCACTATTACAACTCAATAACTGTTATAACCGAACCTTTATCTTGCAGCGTCTGATCAAGGCGTCGCAGCGCAATGTCGCTTTTATTGCCTATTGGCGACAGGACGATCACTGTGTAAAGGTGTCTGTTGCGGCGCGAGCCAGTCTTCCCGAGTATCATAATTTTGCAATGACAGAGCCACTGGAACCGCAGTCCCTTACGGTGCTTGCGGGCATGGATTTAGCGGCTATCGAACAGCAATTTGCGGCACAGTTTAAGCTGGGCCCGCTGCTAAAAACCTATACTGAGGCGCAAATGACAGCCTGTTATCTTGACTCCGTTGAGCAGGGCATAGAGATCGACGAGGCCCTGTGGCAGATGCTCGAAGCGTTAATTACCAGAATTCTGGTTGAATCCACCGAAAGCTCAAGAGCCGGCGCCGGAGACTAGGGCGCAGCTCATTGTGATTAATGCCTATCCCGGCATGTCCATTTCAGCCTGATTGATTAACCAGTAGCGAAAAGCTTCCACATGAGGGTGAACATGCTGGTTGACTGGCGTGGCTAAAAAGAATGACTCTGCGGTTGCTACAGGCTCTGTAAAAGGTGCGACTAAACGACCGCTGGCAAGCATATTTGCCGCCAGTGATGTGCGGCTAAGGGCGACACCATGCCCCAGGGCTGCCATTTCCATGGCAGTCATTAATGAATCAAAATGCACGCCTTGAGAGGAGTCTACCTCATGATAGCCGAGCTGATTTAGCCAAAAGCCCCACCCCTCCTCATAGCCAATAACATGCAAAAGAGTATGTTCCGAGAGTTCAGCAGGTGTCGCCGGCGGTCTTTTTTCGTCCAGCAGCGTTGGGCTGCATACAGGAATAAGATCATCCCAGGTAAGCCGGTTGCTGGAAAAGCCGGGCCACAACCCTTTGCCATATCTTATTTCCACGTCCGCTTCTTTATCCGGATCTGCAACCCAGATATTACTGGTAAAGCGCAGCCCTATATCAGGGTGCAGGGCACGAAAGTCGGCCAGTCTTGGAGCCAGCCAGTGATTAAAGAAAACCAGATTAACTCTCACAGTAAGGGTTCTACTGCGCTCCTTGCCAAATATCTCATCGGTAACCACAGCAAGTTTTTCAATCGACTCGCGTACGCCTGGAATATAGGCTCGCCCGGAATCAGTAAGTTCTAAACCGCGCGGCAGGCGTTTAAACAGGGCACAGCCAAGTTGCGCCTCCAGACCTTTGATTTGCTGGCTGACGGCGGCCTGAGTCATATGCAGTTCAGCCGCGGCCTGGGTAAAGTTTAGGTGGCGCGCTGAGGCTTCAAATGCGCGTAGCCAGTTTAGGGGTGGCAGTCTTTTTTTCATGGCGCTTCTCTTGCTAGCTAGTGCTGTTATCGGGGTCGTCAATAAGGCGCCCCAGTTCTTCTGCGGCGCTGCGCAGAATAGGAAGATAGTCGAGCAGTTCGGGTAAGCTTTTACGAATGACCGGGGCATGGGTAAACAGGCAGGCAAAGAGCTTGCCTGCACTATCCAGTACCGGGACTGCGCAGGCGACCATACCATCGGCAAACTCTTCGTTATCTGTGCCCACCCCAGTGTTTTTTATTCGCCCAAGCGCCATTTCTAAAGCGTCGGGGCTGGTTATAGTATTTCTGCTGTACTGGCTTAGTGGCAGCTTATTAACCAGGATCTGACGCCGTTCTTTGGGCAGTGAACTGAGGTACAGTTTGCCGCTGGCAGTGCACCAGGTTGGTGTGTGGCTGCCTACCTGTAGATGTATCTGCAAGGGCCAGTCGGTTTGAACCCTATCGTAGTAGATCATGTCGGTGCCGTTGGGAATGGCAATGCCGCAGGTCTCACCAATCTGTTCGGTAAGCTTGGTCAAAATAGCCTGGCGTACGGCTTTAAACTTGCTGCTGTAAAGTATGCCCAGTGCCACGCCATGCAGACGATTGCCCGGCATAATCAAGCCACGCATTGAGGTCTGTACATAGCCGTCGGCCTGGAGCTGATTGAGCAGGCGATGCACGCTGGGCTTGGGAATATCAAGCTGATAGGCGAGGTCGGCTGGCGACAGCGGCCGCTCAGCCCTGGCCACGGCCTCAATAATTTCCATGACTCTGGATATCGAGGAGCCTTTCTCGCGAGGCGCTGCTGTGGTTGCTTCAGGCATTGCTAGTTCCTGTGACTATTTCATCGTCGGCATGGAGAACATGGCACCTTCCCGCACACCGGCAGAGGGCCAGCGCTGAGTGATGGTTTTGCGCTTGGTATAAAAACGCACAGCATCCGGACCATAGGCATGCAAATCACCAAATAGCGAGCGCTTCCAACCACCAAAGCTGTGATAGGCAACGGGTACAGGCAACGGTACATTGATACCTACCATGCCCACCAGTATTTGATCGGAGAAATAGCGCGCCGCTTCGCCATCTCGGGTAAAGATGCAGGTGCCATTGCCATATTCATGGTTATTAATAATATCCATGGCTTCTTGCATGGTCTCTACTCTTACTATTTGCAGTACCGGACCGAAGATTTCTGCGGCGTAGCTATCCATGTCAACGGTGACATTGTCGATCAGTGTGCCGCCGACAAAGAAGCCATTTTCATGCCCTTCAATTTGCGGGTTGCGACCATCGACCACCACGCTGGCACCCTGCTGTTCGGCGCTGTCAATAAAGCCAATTACCTTTTGCTGATGCTGTTTGGTAATCACCGGACCAAAGTCATTGCTGGCATTGGTGCAGGGGCCAACTTTTAGCTCCTGCATGGCAGTCGCCATTTTGCTGACCAGAGCATCCGCAGCGGCATCGCCCACGGCTACAGCAACTGAGAGCGCCATGCAGCGTTCACCGGAGGAGCCAAAGGCTGCCCCCAGTAGCTGTGCAACCGCATTGTCCATGTCGGCATCGGGCATGATGATGGCATGGTTTTTCGCGCCACCCAGTGCTTGGCAGCGTTTGCCGTTGGCATTGGCAGTGCTGTAAATATACTCGGCAATAGGGGTAGAGCCGACAAAGCTGACAGCCTTGATAGCGTCATGGTGGAGCAGGGCGTCGACGGCTTCTTTATCGCCGTTGACTACATTCATCACGCCATCGGGCAGGCCGGCCTCTTTAAGCAGGGCGGCGATAAATAACGTGGAGCTAGGGTCACGTTCTGAGGGCTTTAAGATAAAGCAGTTACCACACACAATCGCCATTGGATACATCCACAGTGGCACCATGGCAGGGAAGTTAAACGGGGTAATACCGGCAACTACACCCAGCGGCTGAAATTCGCTCCAGCTATCAATATTCGCGGCGACATTTTTGCTGTGCTCGCCTTTTAAGAGTTCTGGCGCGCAGCAGGCATATTCAACATTCTCAATACCACGCTGCAATTCGCCGGCGGCATCATGGCTAATTTTGCCATGCTCTTCACCGATCAGGGCGCAGATTTTATCGGCATTTTGTTCGAGTAACGCTTTAAAATTAAACATGACGCGGGCGCGTTTAATCGCTGGAGTATCGCGCCACGCGGGGTAAGCCGCCTGAGCAGCAGCGATAGCCTGTTCAACCGTAGCCTGAGATGCCAGGGCAACCTGTTTACTGACTTCGCCGGTAGCTGGGTTGTAAACATCTTGGGTGCGCGCGCTCTCGGAGGTTAGCTGGCCGTTAATTAAATGTCCTACTACTGTCATTGTTTTGTCCTCAAACCTGTTAGTGGAATTACCAGAGCTTTTTATAGATCTCGATGATCTCTTGTGCGCTGGGAACCCTTGGATTATTGCCCGGAGATCCAGATGCCAGTGCCTGCTCAGCCATCACTTCGAGGTTGTTGAAAAAGTGCTCGCGCTGAATGCCAAATTGCGCTGGTGTAGGCACCTGGAGTTCTTCGTTGATGGCATAGAGTTCGGTCATCAGTTTTGCATTGGCTTGGTCGGTGCTGTCGCTTTCGCTGGCCACGCCCATGGCGCGGGCGCAGTCGGCATAGCGCTCTGCTGCAGCGGGAATACTGTACTCGGTCACCATAGGCAGCAGCATGGCATTGGAGAGACCATGAGGCACATGGTAAAAGGCACCTATTGGACGCGACATACCATGTACCAGTGCCACTGAGGCGTTAGAGAAGGCAATGCCAGCCAATGTAGAACCCAGCATCATTTCTTCGCGGGCCTGCTGGTGGCTACCATCATGAAATACCCTGCGTAGATTCGGTGCCAAGAGTTTCATCGCAGCAATGGCCTGGCTATCGCTATAGAGGCTGGCCTTTTTACTGACATAGGCCTCCATGGCATGGGTCAGGGCATCGATACCTGTATCTGCAGTGGTGCGTGCAGGCAGGCTTAATGTGAGGTTGTAATCCACCAGCGCGGCGGTGGGCATAAAGCCAATGCCGACACAGAGCATTTTTTCATCATTGGTTTCATCGGTAATAATGGTCACCCGGGTACATTCAGAGCCGGTGCCTGCGGTAGTGGGAATGGCAATAATCGGTAGGCCAGGTTCGGTAACCACCCGGGGGAATTTATAGTCACGCATTACGCCGCCGTATTTACCCAAAATCGAAATGGCCTTGGCGCTATCGATAGGACTGCCGCCGCCAACAGCAATAATACTGTCATAGTTGCCGTCGCGTACCTGATCAACACCAGCCTGAATTGAACTGACGGTTGGCTCTGGCACTGTGTCTTGGAAAATATCCGAGTCGATGCCAGCGGCACTAAGGCTTTCTTGAACGGCACTTACATAGCCGAGCTGAACCATCATGTTATCGGTAATAATTAATGGGCGACGGCATTCCAGTGCGCAAATGATATTGCCGACTTCTTTGCTGGCGCCGTCGCCAACTTGCAGTATGCGCGGTAGAATTATTTGGGTAGACATAGGGTTAATCCTGTGTGGTGATTGCAGAATCAGAGCTTGAAGATTCATTATGCAGGGATTTAAAGAGTCCGAAAGCCGCCATAATTAAAACAATTGAGAAAGGCAGTGCGGCTACAATTGAAGCCGTTTGGAGTGCCTTGAGGCCACCGGCATAGAGCAACACTGCAGCAACAGCACCTATAGCCAGCCCCCAAAATATGCGAAAGCGCGGTGCCGGTTCTTCATTGCCCATGGAAATTAATGTGCAGATAACTAATGTTGCCGAGTCTGCGGAGGTGACAAAGTATGTGACCAGCATAATGGTGCAGATGCCTGCCATAAGGGGTGTTAGCCACTGGCCCAGATCCATCAGGTCAATGGTTTTAAACAGCGCCGTGGTGGTGTCTTGATTGACTGCCTCGACCACGCCGCCATCGCCAAATAGCTCTATATACATGCCAGTACTGCCAAATATAGTGATCCATAAAAGCGCCAGCGCGGTGGGCGCCAGTAGCACGCCTAGAACAAACTCGCGCAATGTGCGGCCGCGAGAAATGCGGGCGATAAATACAGCCACAAAAGGTGACCAGGCAATCCACCAGCCCCAGTAAAATATAGTCCACCAACCCTGCCAGGGGTTTGCTTTGTCTGGATCAATCCACAGCCCCATAGCCGGCGCGTTAATCAGATAATCAATGCTGTTATTAAACAGCGAGCTGAGCTGGTAGCTGGTTGGACCAAAGATAAAAAACAGTAGCAGTATCAATAGCGTTAGGCGCATATTAAATACGCTGAGAATGCGAATGCCACGATTGACGCCGGTCAGTACCGAAATGGTCGCGAAAATGGATATGCCAGCAATCAGAATCATTTGATTGCTGATCGCAATGTCTATACCGACCAGATAGTTAAGCCCAGCATTCATTTGTTGAGCGCCCAGGCCGAGGGAGGTGGCAATACCAAAGACTGTGCCTATTACTGCCAGTAGGTCTGCAATAAAACCAATAGGGCCATAAATTCGCTCCCCAAAAATGGGGTAGAGGCTGGAGCGAATCGCCAGTGGCAGACCTTTGCGATAGGAAAAATAAGCCAGAGACAGTCCCAGCACCGCATATAGTGCCCAACCGTGGAGTCCCCAGTGCATAACCGTGAGACGCATGGCGATCGAGGCAGCCTCTGGCGTCATAGATAGGCTCGGATCAAGAAAGGGGTTGGCCTGAAAGTGCGCTATGGGTTCGGCAATGCTGTAAAACAGGATGCCAATTCCTATGCCGGCACCAAATAACATGGAGAACCAGGCGAACAGGCCAAACTGTGGCTGGTCCGTGTCTGCACCCAGTCGAATACTGCCAAAGCGGCTAAACACCAGATATAGCGAGAGCAGTAAAAATACATTCATCAGCCCTATGTAATACCAGGCCAGTTCAGTGGAAATATAATTTTTGGCACTGCCGTAGACCGAGGCCGCGTACTGAGGGTCGACAACGGTGAAAATGACAAACCCTAATACCAATAATGCAGAGCCAATCGCCATGACGGGATGAGCACCGGCTAAGAAGCCACTGGTTTGGTTGGACATAGGTAGATTTCCCCTGAGATTTTATTATTTTAATAATCATCTTATAACGATACGATTCTTATTGTTATCCATCTAAATCTTTGCTGCAACCACTAAAAAACATGTCTTTGGCCATAAAATATTTATGCGCCCATTAGTAAAATCATGTCTTGGGCTAAAATCAAGAATGGCGGGCGACGCAGCCCAGTTATACGAAACCCAGGTATAAAAAAATATTGGCCTTAGGGGCATTATTTGTTGCTGGTCTGGTGGCGACTTGGTTCCTATGATCGCGGCATATTCAGGCCGGGCTCAGAGTGGGAACATCCCTATGCAAAATCACAGTCATTTACCTCTTTCAGGGGTTCGCGTTGTCGACTTCGGACAGCAAATTGCAGGCCCCGCCGTGGCCATGGTGTTGGCTGACCTGGGGGCTACGGTAATCCATATTGATCCGCCCGCAGGCGCGCAGTGGAAACATCAAGCTAATGCCATTTTGAACCGCAATAAAAGCTGCCTGACGCTAGATTTAAAAAGTGCCGAGGGTTTGGGCCAAGCCATGCAGCTAATTGATCAGGCGGATGTGGTGCTTGAGTCATTTCGCCCCGGTGTGATGCAGCGACTGGGTATCGACTTTGCCCAATTGCGTGAGAGCCGCCCCGAGTTAATTACGCTGTCAGTGCCAGGCTTTGCCAGCAATGATGTGTTGCGCAGTCAGTGGAAGGCCACCGAAGCGGTGGTTGCAGCCACTGCAGGTGCCTTTACTGATATGGGCTTTAACCGCGTGCTGATGGGTTTAAACCCCTGTTTCTCGCCATTGCCTTTGGCGTCGTCCTACACTATAACGCTGGCGGCAAGCTCCGTAGTGCTGGCGTTGTTGGCCAGACAGAGATCAGGTTTTGGTGATCATATAGAAGTGCCGGTGGTTGCGGCGATGATGGAAGGGCTGTCTTACAACTCCTATCAGGTGGCAGATCTACCCGAGCGATACAAGACCATGCGCGAGCTGGAAATTGAGTATCGCCGGGCTAACGGCATTGCGTTTGATCTTAGTTATGAGCAGCTGCAGGAATATCTAGATCCATTTTATCGCACTTACGAATGCGCCGATGGGCGCATGTTTTATGTGGTCTGCCCCTCTCATCGCAATCATGCCCGCCGTTGCCTGGAAGCACTTGGACTCTATGATGAGATGCTGGCTGAGGGCATGCCGGAGGTAGAAAATCTGCACCTGCCAATTAGCGAATGGGAGGGTGAAGCCTCACTGGGTGTCTATCCGCTACCAAAAAGATGGGCGGATATTATCAGTGCAAAAATGAAGCTAGTTATGCTCACCAAAACGTCTTCCGAATGGGGGGTGATTTTCGGTGAGCGTCAGATTCCCGGTGCGCCCCACAGAACCACAAAAGAATGGGTAAACAGTCAGCACTGTAATGATGCAGGCCTGATTGTTGAAGTGGATGATCCTGAGTATGGTTTGATGAAACAGCCGGGCCCAGTCGTTTGGTTGGAGGAGTCTGCGCAAAAAATGCTGGCACCTGTAGCACGCAAGTTTGTTTCTTTTGATCAGGCATTGGCGGAGCTGGTCGCGTTACAGTGCAAGCCTATTGTGCAAGACTTGCACGCTGATCTATCCGCGGGCTGGTTGCAGGGTCTGCGTGTACTGGATTTAACCAATGTGATTGCTGGGCCTCATTCAACGGCATTTCTGGCCCGCTTTGGTGCCGAGGTGACCAAAGTTGAGCCCGTAGTACCCACGTATGATCCGCTGATTGGCACTCTGTTTGCGTTTCAAGCGGATATGGGTAAACGCAACGCCCTGATTGATATTAATAGTCCAGAGGGCCGCGAAGCATTTAATCGTTTAGTACGCTCGGTAGATCTGGTGGTGATCAATGCGCCAGACCGTCAGATGAAGCCCCTGGGGTTGGATCATGACAGCCTGCAGGCGATCAATCCCGGTGTGCTATTTTGCCGACTCGACTGTCTGGGTGGGCCCATGCCTGCACGCAAGAGCAACTATATTGGCTACGACGATATTATTCAGGCCAACAGCGGCATAATGAGTCGCTTTGGCGGCGTCGACACGCCAGAGGAGCACGCACATCTGGGTACGCTCGATGTGAACTGTGGCTTTGCCGGTGGCTTGGCGATGGCAGTGGCGCTGTATCACAAGGCTAAAACCGGTCAGGTAAGCCGTGCACGCACGTCACTTTCGGCGGTCACCAATTTGGCGCAGCTGCCATTTTGTTTCGACTATGCCGGACTGGAAGATTTTAATGAGCCCTCTGGCCGTCAGGCGATGGGTAATCATGCCTTATCACATTTTTATGCGACCTCAGATGACTGGATATTCCTGGATGCGGATAGGGCAGATCTGAGCCAATTGGAAAATATTGAAGGTCTGCAGGGCATTGCGATTACGGCGGATATATCGACCTTCTTGACCGTCGCCTTCCAGCAGGCCTCTGCCGAAAAGTGGATGACACGCTTGCTGGCCGCAGATATCGCCGCCGCGCAGCCTCAGTCTATTGAAACCCTGCGCGAGCAATATAGTCGGGTTGCCGATGGTAGCGTGGGTATAGAGCGCGGCAGCTTTGCCTTTTCGATCTACCCAGATCACCCCAGCGGCCATCAGCTTACGCAGATTGACCATTATGCAATTCGCCCACAAAACGCGCGTATCTTTGCCATCAGCCCCACAGAGGCTCATGGTCATTCCACCGCTGAGGTATTGTCTGATGTGGGTTACAGCCAGGCGCAGATTGATTCTATGCTAGAGCAGGGTATTGCCGGCCTTGGCTGGGGTAAGACATTCTTGCCCGCCGATACCATGGGTGAGCCGTTGCCTGAATTAGAGGGTCTTTTCAGCGCAAAGGAGACAGAGACTGTAAGTTGGATCGATACCGAGTCGACCGATGGAGATATCTTGATCAGATAATGTGCATCAGCCATCGTTGTCAGCGTCGATTCTGCCCAGGGTGTCGATGTTTCTGCTGAGTTGCAGTTGGTGACGGCGGCGGCTTACAGGACCATCAGATCACCAACATTGCTTCAATAGCGGCAACTAAATTAGGCTTTATAAACTTAGCTGCCAGCCCAGGACTAAGGAATAATCCGTTTCTAATTGTGGGCCGTTTAAATCTTGGTAAACCGATCTTATAAATTCAACCGCTAAACGGTTTGTGGTGGAGCCTGGCATAATCCAATTAAGGCCAGCAGCTAAATCCACACGCTGACCGCCACGTAAATCAGGGTCTGCTGTTGGCACCATGTTTTTCATCATTGGGTTTAGTTTATTGCTTTCACCATCTACGTCGTCCCAGTATTCATAGGCCACCCGAACTGACCAGCTGAAAGAATGCGCGAAGGGACGTGCATGCCAGGCTGTCATCATGATGCGATCACCCAGGCTGTAGCCATTGTCGTTTTCATCCAGGCGTAATGTCGCAATAGTTTGCACGCCCCAAGAGTAGGTTGGCTGGTGACTGTTGTAAGTCAGGCCAGGCTTAAGATCATAGGTCCCTGAGCCCACTTGCATGGCATAGGGTAGAACAACCTTGTTGCCCATACTCATACCAGTCACATCTTTCTCATCGATGGAGCCTGTGGGCAGGCTAAGGCTCATATTTACTATTAGCGTACTGTTTAGGGTTTCTTTTAAACGGTACAAACTACCGACTTTGATATCACCCAAACCATCAGTTCCGGTAGTGAATGTTGACCGCATGGGCATCATGCCCGTGCCACCCATCATTAGCATACTATGATCCATTTCATTGCTAATCACTGGCACCATTAGCATCAGCGTTAGATCATTACTAGGGGCGTACATAGCACCTAGCATATGCATTTCCATAGACATATTTTCTGGTGCGACACTGTAGTCGTCTAAAATCTTATTGGTACTAATATTGCTGCTGCCATCGAGATTGCCATCCATTTCCATCAGCATATAGCGGTAAGAAAACATCCATTCGCCTTCGTTGTGCATGTGCTCGCCCATAACACCTACAGGGCCATGGCTATCGGCGCGGCGGGATGCGTCGGCCAAAGCGACAGAGCCGAGTAACAAGACAAAAAGAAAGGTAAAGAGAGAACGAAACAACAACATAACAGCCCCATGGATGGTAAAAAACCGCAGACTATCAAAGCGTTGAGTAAAACAGAATGTGACATATTGTCACAGGCACAAGGCAAACATGAACCTTGGCTTTTAAATAAGTGCTCTAAGGGCAGCCAGACCCACAGGTTTGCCATTGTATTCTGCCATTGCATCGAGCAGGCAGTCCCAGAGAAACTCCGCCATACTCACATCAGTGAGAACATAGAAGCACTGGGTACTGCCCAAATCATGGCGAATAACAATAGCGTTAGCCTTGGCCACAGATGTTTGCGCAACTTCACCATTGGCAAATTTATGGGCGCGCAGGTCCACCGCACAAATTTTAGAGAACATCTCTGCCGCCTGGTCACCTGTAACCGCGAGCCAGCAGTGACTATCGGCCCTTGGCAGCGCATAGGTCTGTGGCCCGACTGGACTGTTGTTTAATTGCTCGATTTGAGTGGATGCCGCACTCAGGTCACTGAGTACTAATAGCTCTTGATGTGACAACTTTGCCACCAGACCTGCATCTATTTGCAAGGCGCAGCTATTGGGCTGCTGGGGTACGATAACCCCTAGCGTCGCAGCCCAGTCTGGTGCCCCGGCACCTTTATAGCCAGTGCGCGGCAAGGTTGACAGGTCTGCAAGCCCCAGCTGTTGTGCCTGTGTTAGTTCAGTTTGGGCGCCATAATGCTTGACCAGTATCAGATCACCGCATTGCTCAAACTCTGCACCCAGTTCAGTATGGCGGCGAGATAGCTGGCTGCGGCGTATTGCCTGTGTTGGGGTAATACTCATGGCTATAGCTCCTGACGCAGGTTGTCTGAGTCATAAAACGGCAGTTCTACAACCTCGGCAGTAACGCGCACACCGCCGGATGATTTGATAATAATACTGCTGCCTGCCGGAGCACTCTCGGGGTTGACATAGGCTAGCCCAATAGGCTTTTTCAATGTCGGTGAATAGTTGCATGAAGTCACTCGCCCGGTCATCTGCTCACCATCGAGAACAAGGTGGCTCTCTTTGGGGATAGGTGCGCTAAGATCATTGATAACAAAACCGACCAGGCTGCGTAGCTGGGGTTTTTTGTCTAGCTCGCTAATGGTTCTGCCACCGACAAAGAAGGGTTTTTTGCGGCTCACTGCCCAGCCCATCTGTACCTCCATAGGGTTCGACATGGCGTCAGTGTCCTGACCAATAATAATATGGCCTTTTTCCAGGCGCAGTATTCGCTGCGCTTCAATGCCAAAGGGCCTTATGCCCTGTGACTGTCCCGCCCCCATAAGTGCGTCCCATAGGGCCTCACCACAGTGCTGGGGCACATGAATTTCGTAACCCAGTTCACCCACAAAGCCGACGCGAATCAAGCGCGCTGCTATACCGGCTACGGTACCTTCACGAACACCCATATAGGGAAAGGCACTGGCGGATAGATCCACGTCTGTGCATAGCTTGTTCAGTACTTCCCGCGCCTTGGGGCCCGCAATATTAACGCCGCAATAGGCAGAGGTGACATTGGCTATATCGATATCCAGGCGCCACTGCGCATTCCATTTGAGCATATTTTGGTAGACGCGATCTACGCCGCCGGTGGTGGCTGTGACATAGTAATGGTCATCGCTAAACCTGCAGGCAACCCCATCATCTATGACTACGCCGGCCTCATTGGTGAGCAGGGCATAGCGTGCTTTACCTACTGGTTGTTTAGCAAAACCAAAGGTATAGAAACGATTGAGGAATTCACCGGCATCTGGGCCGCGCACTTCAATACCACCGAGCGTGGAAACATCCACCAGGCCAACATTGGCGCGTACATTGTTAACTTCATCGTTGATGCAGCTCTGACTGTTGGTTGCTGAGCCATAGAACGCGGGTCGATACCAGGCCCCGGCTTGCAGCATCTGGGCACCTGCTTCCAGGTGGCGATAGTGCATATTACTGCGACGCGCGGGGTAGAAGCTGCGTCCTGCACTGTGGCCGAGGTGCTCGGGGGCAAATGGCGGCCGCGCTGTGGTGACACCAGTTTGGGCTACCGTGCGGTTGGTTGCCGCAGCTACCAGGCGGGCTGCCGCCAGTGCCGAATGACGGCCCTGAGAGGGCCCCATGCCACAGGTCGAGTAGCGTTTAACCAGTTGAATATGTTCATAGCCATCGCGGGTCGCATTAATAATATCGGCAATGGTCAGGTCCTCGTCATAGTCGACGAATTCTTTACCGCTAGGATGGGCGAAAATAGGCCATGGGTGGTTGGGGCTGACCGATTTTCTGGCAATCTGGGCAGGAATATTTGCCTTGGTCAGGCCCAGTGCATTGGTGGCTATAGTCGCCGCCCGGGAGGCTTCAGCTAAACAGGCATCAAGATCCCAGTGGCTATTGACCGAACCGGCTATATGCAAGCCAGTGGGGCAGTTGGTTAGGGTAAACATGGCGCTGTCGTCGTCATAGCTGAGCTGGCCGCCAGCCTGACAAGCCAGCTGATAAGTGGGGGTGTAGCCCACTGCCATACACAGCAGATCACAGGCAATCACCTCACCTCGATCGGCACAGATGCCTGGGCTGACTATTTTGCGAATCTCGACACCAGATAAATGATTATCTGCTCTGTGCGCCTCATAGACTGCCCAGCCAGTTTCTATGCGAATGCCGCGGGCCGTCGCCGCTGCAATCATGCTGTCCATATGAGGCTCTTCACGCAAATCAATGATAGCTTTTACATCAACCCCGGCATCGAGCAGATCCAGGGCATTAGCGTAGCCGTCATTATTGCCAGTGACAATTACTGCAGCCTGACCAGGGCAAACTGCATAGAGATGAATCAGCCGTTGCGCGGCGCTGCTCATCATGACACCCGGCAGATCGTTGTTGTGGAAAACGGCTTGCTGCTCCAGTGCGCCAGTACACAAAATGGTCTGTTTGGCGCGCACCTTGTACAGGCGTTTGTGACGAATAATGGGCAGCCAGTTATCGGCAAACCAGGCATTACAGACGGCGTCGGTCATGCAACTAATATTACTCTTGGCCTCTATCTGTTGAATCAGTTGCTCGCGCAACTGCGGGCCGCGAACAGCCTCGGTATCAAAGCGGGCATAATTTAATGAGCCACCGAGGGTAGGATTTTCATCAACCAGCAATACTTCACAGCCATCAACCGCCGCGGTTAGTGCGGCCTGCATTCCCGCTGGGCCAGCGCCCACTACCACTATATCGAAAAATTTATACTGCTTGTCATAGTAGTCTGGTTCCAGCTGTTGATTGATCACGCCAAGGCCCGCTTTTTTGCGAATTAGCGGCGCCCATTTCTCCCATATGCCGCGCGGCTTAAAAAAGGCTTTGTAGTAAAAACCCACAGGTAAAAAGCGTGAAAATAGTCCTAGCAGAGCGCCGCGATCACGGTTGAGGCTGCCGCTGTAGTTCTGACCTGTAACGTCCAGATTGTCGCTAATGAGTTCACGGTCGGCCAGAGCATTGGGGTTAGACGGCAGCTGCACCAGGGTATTGGCATCCTGGCCGGCCATGGTTAATACGCCGCGTGGGCGGTGATATTTAAAGGAGCGGCTCAGCAGCCATTGCTGATTAGCAGCCAGTGCACTGGCAATGCTATCACCGGCAAAGCCCTCACAGGGTTTGCTTTCAAAGCGAAAGTTTAGTGGCGCGTCGCGATTAATTAGGCTGCCATAGGGTTTGGGAAGACGCTGTTTCATCTTGAGTCCTCCGTGGCACTAAAATCAATACGCTCAGCGAATATTTCGCTAGCTTCAAAGGTGCGAATTACCTCGTCAGTTATGGTGTTGCGCTCGGCTAGAAACCAATATGAGCTGGGGGTATGACACCACCACTCGGTGACTGTGCCTGCAGCATTGTCATGAAAGAAAACATGCTCAGCCCAGGCTCTTGAGTCTGTGGTGTTAGGGTCGGGCATGGGGTGGTATTCACCGCCATAGGTAAATTCAGAAATATTGCGTGGGCCATTTAAGGGGCAGGTTAAAAGTTTCATTGCATTCCCCTCAGTGGCTGGCGGCAGTGGCGCCGGCTTCGTTAATTTGTTCAAAGCGATAGAAGCGCTCTAACTCAAATGGCTTAATGAGTTCAGGCACCTTCTTGGTAGCGACTAATTCGGCCATGGTGACACCGCAGATTGGTGTGGCCTTAAAACCCCAGGTACCCCAGCCGGCATCGAGATAATAATTTTCTACCGGGCTCAGGCCCATAATGGGGCTGTAGTCTGGGGTCATATCTGTAGTGCCCGCCCATTGACGCAGCATTCTGGCCTGGGCTAAAAATGGAAATAATTCCAGAGCGGCGGCGCTGAGTGACTCACGCTGATCTAATGTGGCTCTGGTGTTATAGAGCGGGTAGGGGTCAGAGCCTCCGCCTATAACAAATTCACCGCGCGAGGTCTGATGCACATACACATGCACCTGAGGTGAGCTGACATGGGGTGTTAAAATCGGCTTGTAGGGTTGGGTGACCATGGCCTGAAGTGGGTAGCAGTGAATAGGCAGTGGAATCCCCGCTTTTTTAGCCACGATGGAACTGGCACCAGCGACTGCCTGCACCACGGCACCACATTCAACCCGACCGCGGTTGGTTTTGACGGCAGTGACTCGGCCCTGGGTAATCTCAATATCCTCAACTTCGGTGAGCTGGTGCAGTTCTACGCCGCGGTCACAGGCGCCTTTGGCATAGCCCCAGGCTACTGCATCATGGCGGGCTGTGGCGCCGTCAGCATGCCAGAGTCCAGCCATAATCGGGAAGCGTGAATCTTCAGACATATTCAGGTTAGGGACTAATTCGGCAATGGTTTGGCGATCGACCAATTCTGAGCGCACACCAAGATGTTGGTTGACCTCGGCACGCCAGCGGAAGCTGCGGATGGCGGCATCGCTATGGGCCAGAGTGAGCTGACCGCGGTTTTCCATCATCACGTTGTAGTTAAATTCATTACTCAGGTTGTTGTAGAGTTTGACCGATTCGCGATAGAACTTAACCCCGGATTCAGTCAAGTAGTTGGAGCGGATAACTGCTGTGTTGCGCGCCGTATTGCCGCCGCCCAGATAGGCTTTCTCTAAGATGGCTACATTGGTAATGCCGTGATACTTGGCTAGATTGTAGGCAATAGCAGCACCATGGCCGCCGCCGCCAATGATGACCACGTCGTAGTGCTTTTTAAGCTCTGTGGCAGGGGTGAAATGATGTTTTGCCGGGTATTTATTACTGAGCCCGTACTTTAATAACCCAAACGGCATAGTGTTTTGCCCCTACAGTTGCAGGCTAGTCGTTGTTAGCCAGCCAGAAATACCACAGTTTTATTACCGTCGAGAAAGACGCGACGCTCTACGTGATACTTAACAGCCTTTGCCAGCGCCATGCATTCGTTATCGCGACCAACTCGTACCAAATGCTCCGGACTATGGCCATGGTCAACCCGGGTCAGAATCTGTTCAATAATTGGCCCCTCATCAAGGTCTGAGGTGACGTAATGGGCTGTTGCACCTATCACCTTCACACCGCGGTTATAGGCTTGATGGTAAGGCTTAGCCCCTTTGAACCCGGGCAAAAATGAATGGTGAATATTAATACAGCGCCCAGAGAGTTTCTCAGTCAGGCTGTTTGACAAAATCTGCATGTAGCGCGCCAGTACTACCAGCTCGGATTTAGTCTCTTCAATAATCTCCAGTAGGCGTTTTTCCTGCTGAGCTTTGGTGTCTTTGGTCACTGGCAGGTGGATAAAGCGAATACCTTCGCGTTCAACCATGGGGCGCAGATCCTGATGATTGGAAACCACTGCTGTAATTTCCATATTAAATTCGCCTTTGCGACGGCGATACAGAAGATCATCCAGGCAGTGGTCGTATTTAGACACTAATAGCAAAGTCTTTACCGCCAGTGCCGGATTGTGAAACTTCCAGCTCATATCAAATTCGTCTGCCAACTGGGCGAAGGCATGTGCCATGTCGTCAATCGATGGCGACTTTTCCTGACGGCGAAATACCGCGCGCATAAAAAATTTATCGGTTGATTCATCATCAAACTGCTCAAGGGCACAGATGTAACAGTCTCGATCGGCGAGAAAACAGGTTACCGCGGCTACAACACCACTCCCAGCGCGGCAGGTTCCGGTAAAAATAAAATTGTCACTTTTATTGGTGGTGGCGGTCATTATAGCTACCTTGGGGCAGGTTCAAGTTGACCGGTATTTTAGACCGGCTGGGCTAAAAGCGTTAGGGAAATCTTTGATAATGGATAACGGGTTAAATAATGGCGGTGCAGGCGATAGCGGTCAAAGGGAACAGGCTGGAATAAGTGTCATTAATCGGTTGAACTTCTATCAGTCTGCACAGCGACTAAACGGCATCATTGTGTTTGAAGGTATGCTCGCAAAATTAGATAGCGCTATTGCATCATGGTGGTCGATCGGTGGGTTTTGGTGTTGTGAGCACCGATAATAGTGGCCCAGAAGAGACCTAGGCTCTGTTTCCTGAGCTCACAACTTAGACGTCATCTGGCCTGGATTACAGTGGGATGTTTTGCCTTGCGGATATAGGTTCTCTGGCTATTATTGCAAAACTATCTTGATTACAGACGCTAAACCTTGCACTCTTTAACCCATGAGTATAAATCGATTACGTCTCCTGACTACGTTACTAATGAGCCTGGCAATTTCTGGCTGCTCGACCTATCAGCCCAAGCAAACCAATGACGTCTGCCAAATTTTTTGGGGTGAGACAGATTGGTACAAAGATGCGCGAAAATCCAGCAAACGTTGGGGTACGCCCATCGGGGTGATGATGGCAATTATCAATCAAGAGTCTACCTTCCGTGCAGATGTTAGGCCCGAACGTCCCAAATTTTTGTTTATCCCGCTGCCGCGCAGGTCCTCCGCCTATGGTTATGCTCAGGCACAGGATCCAGCCTGGAATGACTACCGTAAAGCTACAGGGAACTGGAGCCATGATCGCGATGACTTTGGCGACGCGATAAACTTTGTTGGCTGGTACACTAATATAACTCAGCGCCGCCTTGGGGTTTCCAAATGGGACGCCTATAAACAGTACCTGGCCTATCACGAGGGTTGGGGTGGTTATTCTCGAGGATCATTTAATAAAAAACCGACACTGCTAAAGGTGGCGAAAAAAGTTAAGCGCAAAGCGGCTACCTATGGTGCGCAGCTTAAGAAGTGCAGCGGGGCATTGGACAGGTCGGTTAAGGGCTGGTTTTAGACACGGAGAGCAGCGCAGTTGTCAGTGCTGGATCGGTTGTCTCCGGAGAGGCATTGAAAGACTCCCCCAACTAGATACTATACAAATAATAAAAAATCACGAGTGTGTAATGTTAAAAAATCATGTTGATGTCGTTATCGTTGGGGCAGGTCTGTCTGGAATAGGGGCTGCCTGTCACCTTGAGCGGCACTGCCCAAATAAAACCTATGCCATTCTCGAAAGTCGCGACGCAATGGGTGGTACCTGGGATCTATTCCGCTATCCAGGTATTCGTTCTGATTCAGATATGCACACATTGGGTTACAGTTTTAAGCCCTGGCGACATGAAAAGGCTATTGCTGATGGTCCAGCCATTCTTGAATATATTAATCAGGCTGCGAAAGAATATGAGGTCGAGCAGCACATCCGCTACAACCAGCGCGCGACTAAAATTGCCTGGGATACAACTACCGGGCTGTGGACGCTAACGATTGCGGGGACCGGTAAGCGGGCCAAAAAAATGACCTGTAAGTTTATTTACAGCTGCACCGGTTACTATCGCTATGACAAAGGGTATACCCCGGATTTTCCCGGCAGTGAGCAGTTTAAAGGCCCTATCATTCATCCTCAGCAATGGCCTGAAGATTTGGATTATGCCGGTAAAAAAGTGGTGGTGATCGGCAGTGGTGCCACGGCAATTACGCTGGTTCCTGCCATGGCCAAAACAGCAGGTCATGTGACCATGTTGCAGCGCTCGCCGACCTATGTGGTGTCTCGGCCTGAAGAGGATGCATTTGCCCTGGGCCTGGCCAAATACCTGCCAGCTAAACTGGCTTACCTGATAACCAGATGGAAAAATGTCTCTCAGCAGGCATTGCTCTACCAATTGAGTCGCCGTCGCCCGGAAAAAGTTAAAGCCATGCTTCGTAAGCTAACGCGACTATCGCTGGGTGCGAGCTATGACATTGATACGCATTTTACTCCGAAATATAACCCCTGGGATCAGCGGCTCTGTCTGGTGCCCAATGGTGATTTATTTCATTCATTGCGCAAAGGCACTTCAGAGGTTGTTACAGACCATATCAAAACTTTTACCAAAACCGGTATAAAGCTGGAGTCCGGTACTCTGCTTAAAGCGGATATTGTGGTCAGCGCGACAGGACTTGAATTACTGGCAATGGGTGGCATGCAAATTGTGGTGGATGGTAAAACAGTTAAGTTGCCAGATACGCTGGGGTATAAAGGTATGATGCTGAGTGATGTGCCTAACTTTGTGCTGGCCGCGGGTTATACCAATGCATCCTGGACGTTAAAGTGTGACCTCACCAGTGAATATGTCTGCCGCATGTTGAATCACCTCGACCGGCATAGTCTCGATTACTGTGTCGCGCGAAACAATAACCCCAATTTAGAGCGTGTTGCGTTTTTAGACCTGGCATCTGGCTATGTGGACCGCTCAATCGACCAGTTTCCAAAGCAGGGCAAAGTCTCGCCCTGGCGTCTTCAGCAAAATTACTTGCTAGATATTTTGAGCCTGCGTTTTAGTAGGATGAGAAGTGATGAGATGGAATATGGCAGAGCCACTGCCGCGCAGGAGAGTGGATCAAAGGCGGCCTAGAAAATTTTCCAGGCCGCAGACAATCGTCAGGCGTGCTGAGGATTACTGGCTGTAAACGCGCTTGCCAGCCACCCAGGTCTCGAGGACCTGCGTCTGCCACAGGGTCTTTGGCTCAATGTGAAAAATATCTCGGTCGAGGATAATAAAGTCTGCCCACTTGCCCGCGGTTAATCCGCCTAGTCTATCTTCCTGGTGAGCGGCCCATGCGGCATCAATAGTAAAGCTGCGCATAACCTCTTCTAATGTCATGGCTTCTTCGGCAATCCAGCCACCTGCAGGCATATTGTTCTGGTCCTGCCTGGTGACTGCGGCATGGATTCCATGAAAGGGGTTGGCCAGTTCAATAGGGTAGTCTGACCCAGATACGACGCGACTGCCCTGGTCGAGAAACGAACGCCATGCATAGGCGCCTTTTAGGCGTTCTGCCCCGATTCGATCTTCGGCCATGTTCATATCACTGGTGGCATGGGTGGGCTGCATCGAAGGAATAACATCCAGAGCTTTAAAGCGCGCAATATCATCCAGGCTCACAATTTGGGAATGTTCAATACGGTGGCGCAGATGGCGACCACCCACTGTGGCGTAAGCATGCTCAACTTCGTCCAGTCCAATACGATTACCCTTATCACCAATAGCGTGAATTGCGACCTGAAAATCAGCTGTAATCGCCTTTTCAAAGAGGTGACGAAGTTGCTCGCGGCTCGTCAGCAGCAGTCCTGTATGGCCGGCTCGGTCTGCATAGGGCTCAAGCATAGCCGCACCGCGACTGCCGAGTGCCCCGTCTGTGTAGACTTTGATGCTGCGCACCGAATAATAGTCTTGGGCATCGACACTGTGCCCCGCGGCTAAAGCTTCTTCAATATCCTCATTGGTAGACGCGAGCATGCCGTAAATGCGTACCTGCATATCGCCCTGGTCCGCTATCTGGCGATACAGTTTATGTTCAGCGGCGCTAACACCAGCATCATGGGTGGAGGTGATGCCCAGACTTAACAGATGTTGACTCACCGTATCCAGTGCCAGCGAGATTTCATTATTGTTGGGTGACGGGATAACCCTGGTTACCAGATTCATTGCGTTGTCGATCAATACGCCTGTCGGTTGGCCGCTGCTATCTCTAATAATTTCACCACCCGGGGGTGACAATGTTTCTTTGGTGATGCCAGCCAGTGCCAAGGTTTGGCTATTTGCCCAGCCAGCATGACCGTCAATACGCTCTAGCCATACAGGACGATCGCTAATCTGTGCGTCTAGTATAGCGGCACTGGGAAACTGTTTTTCAGGCCATAGCACCTGATTCCAGCCGCGGCCCTGAATCCACGTCAGCGCCGGATTTTTGGCCGCATACTCGGCTACTTTCTGAGCGGCTTGCGCAGCTGAGTCGAGATTGCGGATATCCACGGTAAGTAATGTGTAACCCAGAGTCGACACATGACCATGGGCATCAGTTATGCCGGGGATAAGAGTTTTGCCCTGACCGTCTATTTTCTCCGCATCGGGATAGGCAAGCGAGAGCTGTTCGTCACCAGTTGCCATTACCACACCGTCTTTGATGGCGATGCTCTGGAACTGCTGTAGCTGGCGCTCATTGTCAAAGGTATAGCCGTTGATATTGTCAATCACTAATGTGGTTGGAGCTGGTTGTTCAGAGCAGCCAACGACCACTAAGGCGAGCAACATATAGGTGGTGAGCCAGTTAAATTTTGCCATCAGAGTTATATCTCTTGGTTCATTATTGGATTTATATGCACAAGAAAGTGCCACTTATAGTTTGTCCTATTTGGGGTAATTGCGCGAGTCTTTCTTCCCCAGAGCCCAGAGGCTGCTGAATTTTCCGTTGACTAATCATTAAAAACTGGTACATTGCAGCTGTTCTGTGCCTACCAGCGCAGAGATTATGGACAAAGTACCAAGTTGGCGTTATCCACGTCGCTGGTCATCATCAGGGAGGGCGCTTGAACCCGAAGCGCCAGCTACAGTCAAACAGCACTTACCAGTGTGACTGCAACTTGTCGCAATCGCGACACCACTTTTGATGTTACAGCCAATTGCCACTGAGAAAAGTCCTGAGCATAATTTTAATGAGGACATATTGTGGAACTCTTATCCGGCGGTGATATTTTAATCCGCGCTTTAAAAGATGCAGGTGTTAAGAACGTTTGGGGTTACCCGGGCGGCGCTGCACTGCATATCTATGACGCCCTGTATCGACAGGATGACGTCTACCACCTATTAGTTCGCCATGAGCAGGCTGCGGTTCATGCTGCTGATGGTTTTTCCCGCGCCACCGGCGAAGTTGGCACAGCACTGGTGACTTCTGGCCCGGGTGCGACCAATGCTATCACCGGTATCGCCACTGCCTACATGGATTCGATTCCATTGGTGGTTATCTCTGGACAGGTTCCGCTGACCAAAATTGGCCAAGATGCCTTTCAGGAAACCGATATGGTTGGTGTCTCCCGGCCCATCGTCAAGCACAGCTTTTTGGTGACTCGCGCTGAAGATATCGCTGAAACTATTGCCAAGGCTTATTACATTGCTGCGACAGGCCGTCCCGGCCCAGTGGTTGTTGATATCCCTAAGGATGTGACTGACCCAAGCCACAAGGTACCTTATAACTACCCAACTGAAGTGAAGATGCGCTCCTATCAGCCCACTGATAAAGGCCATCGTGGCCAGATTAAACGTGCGGTTAAAACACTTATTGATGCCAAAAGGCCGGTTATCTATGCCGGAGGCGGGGTAGTGATAGACAATGCATCAGAGCAACTTATTGCATTGGCGCAGGCGCTGAATTATCCAGTGACCAATACATTGATGGGGTTGGGTTGTTACCCGGGCACTGATCGGCAGTATCTGGGTATGCTGGGCATGCACGGTACCTTCGAAGCCAATACGGCGATGCATCATGCGGATGTTATCTTTGCCATTGGCGCGCGTTTCGACGACCGGGTGACCAATGATCTGGATAAATTCTGCCCTCATGCAACCATTATTCACGTTGATGTGGATCCGACTTCAGTGTCGAAAAATATCGACGCACATATTCCGATTGTGGGTACCTGCACCTCGGTACTAACGGAAATGCTGGCGATTAATAAAGCGCTGAATATCAAGCCAGATGCAGAGGCTATAGCCGAATGGTGGACGCAGCTGGATCAATGGCGCGCTGACAAAGGTATTTATACAGCTTCACGCTATGAAGAAAGTGCTGGCAGCTGTATCAAGCCGCAAGATGTGATTAAGATGCTCTACAAAATTACCAACGGTGAGGCTATTGTGACCTCTGACGTCGGTCAGCATCAGATGTTTGCTGCACAGTACTATCTGTTTGACAAGCCACGCACCTGGATCAACTCTGGCGGCCTTGGCACCATGGGCTTTGGTCTGCCTGCGGCCATGGGTTGTCAACTGGCATTCCCAGATAAAGACGTGGCCTGTGTTACTGGTGAAGGCAGTATTCAGATGAATATTCAGGAACTATCGACCTGCAGTCAGCACAAATTGCCAGTAAAAATTATCAATCTCAATAATGCTGCCCTGGGCATGGTGCGCCAGTGGCAGGATATGAATTACAGCAGTCGCTACTCAGAGAGTGTCTATGAAGACTCATTGCCAGATTTTATAAAGCTGGTCGAGGCCTATGGCCATGTGGGTATGAAAATTACGCATATTGATGAGCTCGAAGATAAGATGCGTGAATGCTTCGCAATGAAAGATCGCGTGGTGTTTATGGATATTGATGTCGATCGCTCTGAGCATGTTTACCCCATGCAAATGCCCGGCGGTTCGATGCGTGATCTGTGGCTAAATAAGACGGAGAGAACCTAATGAAACGGATAATCTCTATTCTTTTAGAAAATGAAGCTGGCGCACTTTCAAGGGTTGTCGGCCTGTTTTCCCAGCGCGGGTATAATATCGATACGCTGACGGTAGCGCCAACTGATGATGATACCCTGTCACGTTTAACGCTGACTACACAGGGTGATGATCATATGGCAGAGCAGATTGTAAAACAGCTGCATAAGCTAATTGATACCATCAAGGTTGTTGATTTAACCGTTGGTTCGCATATTGAGCGCGAGTTGATGCTGGTTAAAATTAAAGCAACAGATAATGAGATTCGCACAGAATTAAAAAGCTGTGTGGAGATCTTTCGGGGCCACATTATTGATGTGACTCCAGCGACCTATACCGTGCAACTGGCTGGCGACAGCGAGAAGCTGGATGCCTTTATCGAGGCAGTTCGGGAAATGGGTATCATGGAAGTGGTGAGAAGCGGTGTTTCCGGAATCTCCCGCGGCGATAAATTTTTACGTGTATAACTCTTTTTAAATACTGACTTTTATTAAATTAGGTGAAATCAATGCAAGTTTATTACGACAAAGACTGTGACCTCTCCATCATCAAAGGCATGAAAGTTGCCATTATTGGTTATGGATCTCAGGGCCACGCCCATGCCAATAACCTGAAAGATTCTGGTGTTGACGTAACTGTTGGTCTGCGCGCTGGATCTGCCTCAGTAGCAAAAGCAGAGGCTTCAGGCCTTAAAGTAAATAATGTGCCAGCTGCTGTTGCTGCTGCTGACCTGGTTATGATTTTGACGCCTGATGAGTTTCAGTCGCAGCTCTATCGTGATGAGATCGAGCCCAATATCAAGCAGGGCGCTACACTAGCTTTTGCCCACGGCTTTGCCATTCATTACAACCAAGTAGTGCCGCGGGCTGATTTGGACGTGATCATGATTGCTCCAAAAGCACCTGGTCACACAGTGCGTAACGAATTTGTCAATGGTGGCGGTATTCCTGATCTGGTTGCGATCTATCAAGATGCGACTGGCAACGCCAAGAAAGTGGCTATGTCTTACGCCTCTGGTGTGGGTGGTGGTCGCACAGGTATTATTGAAACTACCTTTAAAGACGAGACTGAAACCGATCTGTTCGGTGAGCAGGCGGTACTTTGCGGTGGTGCAGTTGAGCTGGTTAAGGCGGGTTTTGAAACCCTGACCGAAGCGGGCTATGCCCCTGAAATGGCATACTTTGAATGCTTGCATGAACTCAAGCTAATTGTTGACCTGATGTATCAGGGCGGCATTGCCAACATGAACTACTCAATCTCAAATAATGCTGAGTACGGTGAGTATGTGACTGGCCCCGAAGTTATCAATGATGAGTCTCGCCTAGCCATGAAAAACGCACTTAAGCGCATTCAAAATGGTGAGTATGCGAAGATGTTTATCACTGAGGGTGCTATGAATTATCCTTCGATGACAGCATATCGCCGCAACAACGCAGCACACCCAATTGAAAAAGTGGGCGCAGAACTGCGTGGTATGATGCCTTGGATTACCAAGAATGCACTGGTTGATAAAGACAAAAACTAGGCTGCATTGATAGCGATGGACTCTAAAACGGCCCGCTTTTAAAGTGGGCCGTTTTACTTTAGGTAACGTAAAAAAATGCTTCAGGCCCACAACAATTAACCTTAAATGAGCAGCGGATGAGTACAGTAGACAGCACAACTAGAGTAGTCGGCCTGGACGGCGGTATTAATTTTCGTGATATAGGTGGCTATGTTAATAATCAGGGTCGCACCGTTAAATGGCGCAAGATTATGCGCTGTGGACATCTGGCCAATCTCACCGAGAATGATCTCGATAGCTTGGAGCAGATGGGCATTAGCACGATTCATGATTTTCGTCGTCAGGAAGAGCAGGAGCAGTCGCCCAGCTGTGCAGTGCGGGCTGAATTTATCGATGATTACCAGATTTCAATTGGTGATATCTCCCGTTTTTGGGAGTTTCTCTTTGGCGGTGAGCTGACCGCCGATTCTTCCCACAAACTGGTGGTTAATTCCTACCGCAACTGTATTGAAAATGTCATTCCGGCTTTTAGCCGATTTATGCGCCATATTGTTGATAATAGCGACAGTGCCTCAGTATTCCACTGTTCAGCGGGTAAAGACCGAACAGGTATGGCGGCAGCACTTGTTCTTTCGGCACTGGATGTCCCTCGCCAGACGATTATTGAAGACTACATGCTGACCCTTGAGCACTATGATTCAGAGAGCCTGATTGATCTGGTTGAAGGGCACCTGCGCGACGCCAAGGTTGAGACTTGGGACCGCGACTGGTTAGTGCCTTACTGTTCTGTTCATGAGGACAATATTATCGCCTTTCTGGACGCCATTGATGCCGGTTACGGTGATGTTAAAAATTACCTGATCACAGCTCTGGGTTTATCCCAGGCTGATCTGGACAAAATGCACAGCTGCTATTTAGAGGGCTAGCGCCTATAATGCCCGTAGACGTGATGGCCAGAGGTCAAAGGTAGCGGTATGAATAAAAAAGCGGACACAGAAGAGAAGGTCGTTAATCTCAAGTCGGCAGAGGCAGCTAGTGCGCCTGCGCGCCGTAAAGGTATTTATCTCTTGCCTAACCTACTCACCACTGGTGCCCTTTTCGGCGGGTTCTATGCTGTGCTGTCTGGCTTTAGCGGCCAATATGAATGGGCAGCCATGGCTATTTTTGCGGCGATGATTTTTGATGGGCTGGACGGTCGCGTTGCACGCATGACCAATACCCAAAGTGACTTTGGCGTTCAGTACGACAGTCTGTCCGACATGGTGTCCTTTGGCGTTGCACCGGCAGTAGTTGCCTATGGCTGGGGAGTCAGCAGCCTGGGTAAGCTGGGTTTGGCTGCGGCTTTTGTCTATGCCTCCTGTGGAGCACTGCGGCTGGCTCGCTTTAATGTTCAAGCAGAGCTGTCCGATAATAAAAACTTTACCGGCTTACCCAGCCCGGCTGCCGCAGCTATTGTTGCAGGCTTCGTATGGTCTACCTACCAATCACAGATGTCGTCCAGTCTGGCGGTTGTTGGCGCCCTGATTACCGCGGCCTCTGGTTTATTGATGGTGTCTAACTTTAAGTACCCCAGTTTTAAAGAAGTGGACTTGCGAGGCAAGGTACCCTTTATTGTTATCCTCTCTGTGGTGATGGGTTTTGTGGTGATCACGATAGACCCACCGCGGATCCTGTTTGCCATGGCAGTTGTTTTTGGTTGTTCCGCACCGTTGATCTGGGTATGGAAAAAGTTAAACCCGCTGTCGGACAAGAAGGCGAATTAATTTAGTCTTGGCTTCTGTGCTGAAAACTGTTTGAATGGCCCTATGAAAAATTCCACGAAAAATGGTGCTGCGAACATCAGTCTTGCGACTGCTTCGTCTGCACGTGGACTACTTCTTCTCCTGCCCTGAGGGGCATCTATCGTTATACCTCACCCAAAATTCCATTTATTGCAATAGTTGCAATAAAATTCTAGCCCCGCAGGGGGTGAATCCGTTTTACAATGTAGCCATCAGAGTTTAAGCCATGAGTTTAGGTTTTAACGTAAGCGCCTTAAGAGGCGTGGCGCCAATTAGCAAGAGAAGAGATCATGAAGAGCACAGAGCAGTCTAAAGAAAAATTAGTCATTTTTGACACCACATTGCGCGATGGCGAACAGAGTCCGGGCGCATCCATGACTAAAGATGAAAAGGTGCGTATTGCCAAAGCCCTAGAAAAAATGCGCGTGGATGTGATTGAAGCCGGTTTTGCCATCTCCAGTCAGGGTGACTTTGAGGCCGTACAAGCCATCGCCAACACGGTAACCGAAAGCCGTATCTGTAGTCTGTCACGGGCCATTCGTGGCGATATTGAGCGTGCTGGCGAAGCTTTAAAGAGCGCCAATGCCGGTCGCATTCATACCTTTATCGCCACCTCACCGATTCACATGAAGCACAAGTTGCAGATGGCGCCAGATCAGGTTCTTGAGCAGGCAGTGGGAGCAGTAAAGATAGCGCGTGGCCTGATAGATGATGTTGAGTTTTCCCTGGAAGATGCCAGCCGCACCGAGTTTGAGTTTATGTGCCGTATCACCGAAGCAGTAATCAATGCAGGTGCGCGAACCATCAACCTGCCAGATACCGTGGGCTATTCAGATCCGGGTGAATATGGCGCAATGATCAGACGCCTGCTAGATACAGTACCCAATGCCGATAAAGCCATTTTTTCCGTACATTGCCACAATGATCTAGGCCTCGCTGTAGCCAATAGCCTCTCGGCTGTACAGGCCGGTGCTCGGCAGGTTGAATGTACCATCAATGGTCTGGGCGAGCGCGCCGGTAATGCCTCACTGGAAGAATTGGTCATGGCTATTCGAACGCGCAAAGACCTATTCCCAGTTGAAACCGGCATAGATACAGTGCACATAGTGCCAACTTCGCGCCTGGTTTCCAGCATTACCGGTTTTCCTGTGCAGCCCAACAAAGCGATTGTGGGTGCCAATGCCTTTGCCCATGAATCAGGAATTCATCAGGACGGTATTTTAAAATTCCGAGAAACCTACGAAATCATGAAAGCCGAGGATGTTGGCTGGAGTACCAATAAGTTGTCACTGGGGAAGTTGTCTGGCCGCGCCGCATTTGCAGCTCGTCTTGAAGAGCTGGGTATTAGCTTTGATGGCAAAGAGGATTTTAATCAGGCATTTTTGCGCTTTAAAGAGCTGGCAGACAAGAAACGAGAAATTTTTGATGAAGATTTACAGGCGCTAGTCTCTGATGTGCAGATGGGTGCAGCGGGCGATGCTTTGACTGTTATCGATCTTGAGGTTTTATCAAAGTCAGGTCAGTCGCCCCACGCCAAGATAGGGGTGCGTTATCAGGATCGGGATCACAGCTCCGAAGCCAGTGGTGATGGCGCTGTAGATGCGATTTTTAATGCCATTGAAAAACTGGTTAACAGCGAGACAAACCTGCAGCTTTACTCGGTCAATGCGGTCACCCAGGGCACAGATTCCCAGGGTGAAGTAACGGTTCGCCTGGAAAAAGATGGTCGTATTATCAATGGTCAGGGCGCAGACACTGACATACTTTTGGCCAGTGCCAAAGCCTATTTAAATGCGCTGACCCTAATGCGCAATCCTGGTCGATTGCATCCACAGCTTGGCGGTGTCTAGTGGCAAAAGCGCTGCACAATCAGTACCTGCAAACTCTCGGCATTGTGCAATATGTGCCCAGAGACTTACCGCTGGTATCTATTGTTGCGCAGCCAGCAGATGGCTTGATCAAAAGCACTGCGCGCGCTAGCGAGCGTGATTTCAATCCGACTGGCGAGCCTGTCACCCAACCAGTAAGCGGCGCTGCTCTGAGCCTCGAAGCCATGACTAAAAGTATGGCGGAGCTAGGCAATATTGGTGTACAAGACAAGTCGAAAGTGCCACGAGTAAAGCTGGCCGAGCTCGCCTCGGTCAAAGAGGTAGACGCGACCAGTGATATTGCGGTGAAGTTTGCGCTGTGGCAGCCCACCGATGAAGTGCTGGTGTGTAGTTCAGTAGAAGATAGTTTGCCAGATCCGGAACAAATTTTGCTGCTGGGTAATATTTTACTGGCAATGGGGCAGGGCAGCGGTCAGTTGCCGCAAATGGATATTGTCGAATGGCCGCCCTATCCTAATGCCAGTGGTGATAGCACTGAGGTGCGAGAGTTTTTGGCCACCTTGATCAAAGCGCGCATCAATAGTAAGTCAGCCAAGATATTGCTATTGATGGGTGCTGCTGCGGCCCATTGGCTACTGACCAGCGATGAGACGGCGGCAGTCGCCAATGGTCAGGTATATGTTTATGGCCAGGTTACGGCGTTGCTGGTGCCCTCTCTTCAAGAGATGATTGAACAGCCATTGACCAAGCGTAAAACCTGGCAGACCATTCGTTTTTTGTCGCCACAGCGGCATGTGCATAAAACACAATCTTGAATTCCTCAATCAATCAGCACTGTTCTATACGTGAGATGCAGATTACCGACCTCGATCAGGTAGTTGCCATAGAGCAGCTCGGGTCAAAGTCCCCCTGGACCGTTCAACAGTTTCAGCAGAGCCTCAATGATGCGAGGGTACTGGTGGCAGCAGAAAAAATTATCGGTTTTTTGGTGGTTGCCACTGTCCTTGATGAAGCGGAGATACATAACCTGGCCGTCCATCCCGACTACCAGGGCGCAGGGTTTGGCTCTCTATTGCTGGATCATGCTATCGCTCATGTGCACGCTGCAGTAACTCAGGTGCATCTCGAGGTCAGGGCGACTAATTTTGCTGCTATAAGACTCTATCTGCAAAGAGATTTTGTGACAGTGGGTCAGCGCAGAGACTACTATAAAACGGAGTATGGTCGCGAGGACGCACTGCTGATGTCCCGTTCAGTTGGTGCTTAAAATGGCTGAAACTTGTTACTCCTAGAATACTACAATTATATAAGAGGCTGTAAATGGATATTGATATGTTGTATTGGCACTGGTTAGTGCTGGGCGTGCTACTGATAATTGGCGAAATTTTTATCCCCAGCTTTACGATACTCTGGTTTGGTTTGGGTGCGCTGGTAGTGGGTGTTGCGGCGCTGTTTGTAGATATGCCCTTTAGTATTCAGGTATTGCTGTGGACGATCGCATCGGTTGGTTTCACGGTACTCTGGTTTAGAGTTATCAAGCCGAAGATGGATGATCGCAACAATGCTGGTTTGGCCCGTGAGTCGGCTATTGGTGAATCTGGTCTGGTGATTAAATTACCGGCGGGGCAGACTAATGGTAAGTTGCGTTTTAGTACGCCAGTGTTGGGTGAAGATGAATGGGCGTTTAGCTGCGATGCAGAGGTTCAGCTGGGTGACCGTCTCCACATTAAAGAAATTTGCGGCGATGTTTTAGTGGTTGCCAAACTTAGTTAATTATTCCAAGGAGAATATCTAATGGAAGGTAGTATCGTTGTAGTAGCAGTTTTGATTCTGGTTCTGGTGACTCTATTTAAAGGTATTCGTCTGGTACCCCAGGGGTCTAAGTGGGTTGTTCAGCGACTGGGTAAATTTCATAAATCACTGCATCCCGGATTAAATCTTATTATTCCCTATATTGATGATGTGGCCTTTAAAGCAACCACCAAAGATATTGTTCTGGATATTCCCTCTCAGGAAGTGATCACACTGGATAATGTGGTGATTATTGCCAATGCGGTGGCTTACATAAATATTATTAGCCCAGAAAAAGCGGTGTATGGTGTTGAAGACTACGAGCTGGCTATTCGCACTCTGGTTCAGACATCGCTGCGTTCCATTGTCGGTGAGATGGCCCTCGATGATGCGCTGTCTTCACGTGACCAGATTAAGGCTAAGCTTAAAACCTCAATTTCAGGTGATATTGCCGACTGGGGTATCACCTTGAAGACTGTAGAAATACAAGATATTAACCCCTCTGGCACTATGCAGCAGGCTATGGAAGAGCAGGCTGCGGCAGAGCGTCAACGTCGCGCCACGGTAACCCGTGCCGACGGTGAGAAGACGGCGGCGATTTTAGAGGCCGATGGTCGATTGGAAGCGTCTCGTCGTGATGCAGAGGCGCAGGTAGTATTGGCTGAAGCCACAAAGTCAGCGCTGACCAAGGTCAACGAAGCTATCCAGGATAAAGAGTTGCCTGCCATGTACCTTTTAGGAGAGCAATATATTGATGCTATGAAGGCCATGTCTAACTCACCTAACGCTAAAATAGTGGTGTTGCCAGCAGATTTGCCGGCTGCAGTACGAGGCATCATGAATAATACCAAGTAATCGAGGCAACGTTGGCCGTAGTAAAAAATGCGTCAACCAAAGTCGTTGGTTGGCGTTTTGTTGAATGGATTAACTCAGGGTGAAGGAAAACGCGATGTTTAAATTATCTCTCTTAGCTGCGGCTGTCGTAGTTCTCTCAGGATGTAGCAACGGTTATAGCTACGGTGCTCCAGAAAAAGTAATCATAGATACCCTGGGGGTCGACCCCTATGAATACCAGGTTGATCTTGCCGACTGCGAAGAATACGCCCAGCAGGTTAATGTTAGTGAGCAAACTGCAGAGAGAGCCGTCGAGGGCGCTGTTGTCGGCGGTGTGCTTGGTGCCGTGTTGGGTGACAGTGGTACGGCCAAGCGCAGTGCGGGTGCCGGTGCAGTGTTAGGCGGTGTAAAAGGCAATAAACAGGCTCGCTATGAGCAAGATCGCATTGTTAAACGCTGTTTAACTGGGCGAGGTTATAGCGTTTTAAACTAACTGGGTAAGCAGTGCAGGTCAGCCATAATAACTGCTGCTAGCTCTTGACTGGCCGCTTTTGTAGCTTTCTCTGTAGGGTTCTGCGGTGCATCCCTAGGCTTCTGGCGGTGGCTGAAATATTGCCCGCATTTTCAGTAAGCACGCGCTGAATATGTTCCCATTCTAGCCTATTCACTGAGGGCGGAGACTGCTCAAGGGCGACATCACCAGCGCTATTTTCAAAGGCGGCAATAATTTCGTCGACGCCAGCTGGCTTGCATAGGTAGTTGCTGGCCCCCATCTTTATCGCCTCTACGGCTGTTGAAATACTTGAATAACCAGTGAGTATCACCACTTGAATGTCAGGTTTATGAGTACGTAGCTGCTGTAATATTGATAGGCCGGATTCCTGTTCGAGCTTCAAATCAAGAACCACGCGATCGATAGATTGATCACAATGGGCGATCGCCTGCGCACCATTAGTTGCAGTTATTACTTTCTCACCACGGCGTACCAGCATTCTGGCCAGCACTGAACTAAACACAGCATCATCATCGATCAGAAGATAGTTCATCCTGCACCTTGGGCTAGGGGTAAATTAATATGAGTCAATGTGCCAGGCTCGGCATTACCCGCATTTTGCAGGCTTACAGAACCGCCAAATCTGGACAGTGTTGCCTGAGATAAAAACAGGCCAAGGCCAAGGCCGTCGGCTTTATCTGTAACAAATGCTTGCCCCAGCCGATCAATGCCACCCAGATCCAAACCACTGCCATAGTCACGTATCTCAATATTTGCCACGGTCGCATTCCAGCTAAGGCACACATCAACGTTTTGACTGGCATCCGCAGCATTATTTAATAAATTAAGAATAGATTGGGCAATGGTAGGTTCAAAAATAGCATTGTTGTTAGGGCTGTCTATAACGTTTATTTTTGCCTTTAGATGCGGATGCATAAGCTGCCAGCGCTCGAGTATAGCGGCAAAATATAACCGCACTGGCTGCGGTTCCAGTTGATTTGACTGGGACTGTTCTGCGGTGGTCAGCAGCTGTTTTAAGGTGGTTTTACACTGCTCTATTTGTTGATTGAGCAGAATAATGTCCTGATTATCTGGCGCGCCAGCCACCATCTCATCAACCAGTAATTTCATGGTGTTTAAGGGTGTGCCAAGTTCATGGGCTGTGCCTGCCGCCAAGGTGCCTACGGCTAGTAGCTGCTCATTGCGAAGCTGCTCCTCACGTTGCAGGGCGAGCGCTTGCTGCTGTATTTTCAAGGTGGCAGCCATGCGACTTATGAAATAGATAATAATGCCAGTACTAATAGCAAAGTTGGCCCACATACCCAGAATATGCAGACTACTGTTGCCGGTGCCATGGTGGCCGCTCGGTGCAATGGCGGCAATTGGTACATAGTATTTTAATAACAGACTATAGGCGGCCAGCGCAGTGACAGCGATCAAAATACTGTACCGCTTTGAAACTGTAATCGCAGCAATACTAATGGGAATCAGATAATAGGAAATAAAGGGATTGGAGGCGCCGCCGCTAAAATACAGCAACATAGAAAAGAACAGAATATCGGCTAACAGGTGAATAAAAATTTCATTGTCTGCAATGGGCACCGGCATGCGGCTGCGCTGCCAGGTAGCTACAGTAACCGAAGCATAGATTGCCAGTACTAATGCAATGACGTTAGCCGGCAGCCCAATCGGATTGATGGCGGTAAAGTAGATGAGAGCCAGCACCTGGCCAATCAATGCGACACCGCGAATTAAGCTAAGGCGAAAGAGGTTTTGTCGTGCAGCTGAGCCCGTTTGCTGGCTGTTGTTTTTGATCATTCGCAAATGGTATCAGAAATGCCCGCAAGGCAGTGTGGCAAATTGTCGCAACTGGCCGTTGCCTAGCAGTGGTGGTAGAGCCGCAAAGCGGTTACCATGGCGCCAAAATAGTCTACAGAGTGTTACCCCATGCATCCACTGTCTGATGATCTGCAAGAAAACCTTGATCGACTTGTTGTTGAGAGTCTCGAGAAT
Source organism: uncultured Porticoccaceae bacterium (assembly GCA_965662065.1). Classification (GTDB taxonomy): domain Bacteria; phylum Pseudomonadota; class Gammaproteobacteria; order Pseudomonadales; family Porticoccaceae; genus HTCC2207. The sequence goes on from CBFIGD010000003.1 coordinate 117,226, forward strand.
GGCTGTATCTGGGGGTTAAAAGATAGCGAGGACAACTGGGCGCTGGTTGGCTCCACCGACAATGACAGCATAGATGTTATACCGTTCTGGTCCGCCCAGGCGTTGGCGCAATCACTGTGCAATGGTGACTGGGATGTTTATCAGCCGGTGGCCATAGAGATGGAAGAGTTCCTCGATGACTGGCTCCCTGGCATGCATGCCGATGTGTTGATGGTTGGTATTAACTGGAATGAAGATCTTGAAGGCCAGGAGATGGAGCCACTGGATGTGCTTGAAGAGTTTGAAGCCGAACTGGACTAGTACTTAGCACAGCCGATAAATTGCGATAATGAAGTAGAGCGAATAATGTTTTTAGACCCTTTCCATAGCAGTAAGCAAAATACGATCGTCATCAGCGCCGCGCAGGCTAGCAGTTTTGCCAAGTCGGTAAGTAATGATTTTAATCCTATCCATGATGTCGATAGCAAGCGCTTTTGCGTGCCTGGAGACCTACTGTTTGCGCTGGTACTGCAGCGCTATGGGCTAAGTCAGGAGATGTCATTTAATTTCTCCGGAATGGTATCGGCGGATACGGAGCTGTTATTCCCGCAAGCCCCAGGCGCTGATTTCGAAATTCTTGATGGTCGCGGAAAATGCTATTTGCAGGTTAGCCGCAGTGGTGAGTCTATAGATAATCTGGCTGTAATTGAGCAGCTGGTGCGCAACTATGTATTTTTCTCGGGTCAGAATTTTCCCTATATTTTGCAACCCCTGATGGCACAGAAAAATGTCATGATCAATCCGCAGCGGCCACTGGCAATCTACCATGCCATGTCATTGAAATTCGACACATTGGCGCTGGATGAGCCTGGCGTTCAACTGGCTGAGACCAGTCTCGAGGTCAATGGCAAACGCGGAGATGGTGAGTTTAACTTCCGTCTTATGAACGGTGATCAAGTTGTCGGCTCCGGGGTTAAAAAAGTTATCCTAAGCGGCCTGCGTGAATATGAGCAGGGCGCTATGGATAAAATGGTTGCTGACTACCTGCGTTGGGCGTCGCAGGCTTAACTCGCCAAAATACCTTTCAAGAAGTGCCCAGTATGAGAGCCCACAACCTCGGCTACCTCTTCTGGCGTACCTGCGGCGACAATCTGCCCGCCACCTGAGCCGCCCTCAGGTCCAAGATCTACCACCCAGTCTGCGGTTTTAATAACATCGAGATTATGCTCGATGACAACCACAGTATTGCCGTGGTCACGCAGGCGATGCAGCACTGCTAAAAGCTGCTCAATATCATGGAAGTGTAAACCTGTGGTTGGTTCATCAAGAATATACAATGTTTTACCTGTATCACGCTTGGACAGCTCTTTGGACAACTTAACCCGCTGAGCTTCACCGCCAGACAATGTGGTTGCCGACTGCCCCAGGCTGATATACGAAAGCCCCACATCAATTAATGTTTGTAGCTTGCGCGCAATTGCAGGAATGGCGTCAAAAAACTCACGAGCATCCTCAATTGTCATCTCTAGCACCTGATGAATATTCTTGCCTTTAAAGTGAATATCCAATGTTTCCCGGTTGTAGCGTTTGCCCCGACACACATCGCAGGGTACATAGACATCCGGTAAAAAGTGCATCTCGACCTTGGTCACGCCATCGCCTTGACAGGCCTCACAGCGACCACCTTTAACATTAAAGCTGAAGCGTCCCGGGTTATAACCCCTTGAGCGGGCTTCCTGAGTCGCAGCAAAGATCTCTCTGACCGGGGTAAAAATGCCTGTGTAAGTGGCAGGATTAGAGCGTGGCGTTCGGCCAATAGGGCTCTGATTGATATCAATACATTTATCCAGCAGATTGAGGCCGGTTATCTCTGTATGAGCTGCGGGCTTTAAGGTGGTAGCCTTGTTTAATGTTACCGCAGCCGCCGGGTACAGCGTTTCATTGATCAAGGTAGACTTGCCAGAACCTGACACACCAGTGATACAGGTAAACACACCGATAGGAATTTCCAGGTTGACCTGCTGCAGGTTATTGCCAGTGGCACCAATGACTTTGAGCTTCTTGCCACTGCCCTTATTGCGCTGTTGTGGAATCTTGATGCCACGTTTACCAGACAAGAACTGGCCGGTAACGGAGTTTTTATTGGCCTTGATTTGCTTGGCGGTACCCTCGGCAATCACTCTGCCGCCATGAATCCCTGCGCCTGGACCTATGTCAATAATATGGTCGGCGGCGCTAATGGCATCCTCATCATGTTCTACGACAATGACAGTGTTACCTAGATCGCGCAATCGCACCAAAGTCTTCAGTAGGCGTTCATTGTCGCGTTGATGCAGCCCAATTGAAGGTTCGTCGAGGATGTACATAACCCCAACCAGACCCGCACCGATCTGACTGGCGAGTCTGATACGCTGAGCTTCACCACCAGACAATGTGTCGGCGCTGCGATTTAATGACAGATAATTAAGACCTACATCAACCAGGAAATTAAAACGTTGGCGAATTTCTTTGATTATTTTATCGGCGATTTCGCCCTGACGGCCAGGCAGATCGAGGGCTTCAAAATAGTCGCAACAGTCACCCACCGGCATGCTGACGATATCTTCAAGACGGCGATCGTCGATAAATACATTGCGTGCAGATTTGCGCAGGCGTGTGCCCGAGCATTCGGGGCAGTTGGAGGTGGTCATGTACTTGTTGAGTTCTTCGCGTACCGAATTAGATTCGGTCTCGCGATAGCGACGTTCCATATTGTGGATGACGCCCTCAAACTTATGCTGGCGGCGGAATACCGAGCCGCGGTCATTTACGTAGTTAAATGTGATTTCTTCATCGTCGCTGCCAAATAGTATCTTTTGCTGATGGATTGCCGAGAGTTTTTCCCAGGGCTGATCAATGTTAAAGTCGTAGTGCTCAGCGAGACTGGTGAGCATGTTGTAATAAAACAAAGTGCGTCGATCCCAGCCGCGAATAGCGCCCTCAGAGATCGACACCTCAGGGTGCTGAATCACGCGATCAATATCAAAAAACTGATGTACGCCCAAACCATCACAGGTGGGACAGGCACCAGCCGGATTGTTAAAGGAAAATAGCCTTGGCTCTAATTCATTGAGGCTGTAATTACAGACTGGGCAGGCAAATTTTGCCGAGAAAATTTGATCGGGTTTTTTCTCATCCATATAGCTGATAGCGACCAGCCCCTCGGCTAAAGTCAGCGCAGTTTCGAAAGACTCGGCAAGCCGCAGGCCAATATCCTCTTTGACCTTAAATCGGTCAACCACAATATCAATGCTGTGTTTTTTCTTTTTATCCAGCGCGGGCGCCTCGTCGAGATCGCACACCAGGCCATCGATTCGAGCGCGAATAAAGCCCTGTCGACGCATGCTTTCAAACAGGTGCAGATGTTCGCCTTTGCGGTCCTTTACCACAGGCGCCAAGAGCATCAGTTTGGTGCCCTCAGGTAGTTCCATCACCTGATCGACCATCTGGCTCACAGTTTGTGCATTTAGAGCCTGGCCATGGTCCGGGCAGCGCGGCTCACCGGCGCGGGCAAACAGCAGGCGTAGGTAGTCATAAATTTCGGTAATCGTACCAACGGTGGAGCGCGGGTTGTGAGAGGTAGACTTCTGTTCAATCGAAATCGCGGGCGAGAGCCCTTCGACATGGTCTACATCGGGTTTTTCCATCATCGATAGAAATTGACGGGCATAGGTCGACAGTGACTCAACATAGCGTCTTTGTCCCTCGGCATACAATGTATCGAATGCCAGAGACGATTTGCCAGAACCGGAAAGCCCAGTAATAACAATCAGCTTGTCGCGAGGGATGTCGAGGTCAATGTTTTTAAGATTATGGGTGCGAGCGCCGCGTACCTGAATGGTGTCCATGAACGTTTCTTTCTACTCTGGTTAAACGACCGATTATAGGGCGCGGGTTGCCCATTGGGCAAAGTGAATTTTTATATACTTTACAATACGGCCGTCGCCAGAGGTCAGACTGCCATGGAGGGCCTAAAAACTGCATGAAAATACTCTGGCTATAGTGGTCGGCAATCTACTGCGCTGTTACTATGTACGACCTGTAAGTTAACTCGAATTTGAAGCTACCTTGACTGATCTCTCAGCATCCCCTGGTTTTTCGTCGATTGAAAAGCGCGCAACCTTTTCCCTTGCGAGCCTGTATGGCTTTCGCATGCTTGGCTTATTTATGGTGCTGCCTGTACTGGCCCTGTATCAAGATAACTATGAGGGCGCGACGCCACTTCTGCTTGGGTTAACCCTGGGCATCTATGGCCTGACTCAGGCCGTTCTACAGATTCCGCTCGGACTATTGTCAGATAAAATTGGCCGCGCGCCAGTTATTGTTGGCGGGCTGCTAATGTTTGTTTTCGGCAGTGTAGTGGCAGCCATGGCCGATACCATGCACGGGCTTATTTTGGGTCGCGCCCTACAGGGCATGGGTGCCATTGCCAGCTCCCTGATGGCGATGGTGACTGATCTCACCTCTGAAGAAAATCGCACTAAGGCTATGGCCTCTATAGGGGCCAGTATTGGCCTATCTTTTATTGCGGCGATGATTGCTGGCCCATTGATTGCCTCGGCTATGGGCCTGTCAGGCGTATTCTGGATTACGGCACTACTGGGTTGCATCGGTATTTTGGTGTTTTTACTGCTGGTTCCCCGAGTGGTCTCGATACAGAAGAATCGCGAAACATTCGCTGATCTTAATCAAGTCGGCTTGCTGTTAAGGCAGCCCACATTACTGCGGCTAAATGTCGGTATTTTTGCCTTGCATCTGGCTCTGATGGCGGCCTTTGTGGTGATTCCAACAATGCTGTCCAATCAGCTCGGGATTAGTAGCCATAATCTTTGGTGGGTGTATTTGGGACTTTTGGGTGGTGGTTTTGTAGCCATGTTGCCGGTCATGATTCTGGGTGAGAAGTATCAGCGCCAGAAGCTGGTCTTTGTCTCTGCTATTGGGTGCATGACGCTGGCCATGTTGATGCTGGGGCAAGAACAGAGCTTTACATTAACCCTAGCAATGCTGCTGCTCTTTTTTGCCGCCTTTAACCTGCTTGAAGCAACATTGCCCTCATGGCTGAGCAAAGCCTGCCCAGCAGGTAGTCGCGGTACAGCCATGGGTATTTACTCTACCAGCCAGTTTATGGGTGCCTTTGTTGGCGGGACATTAGGTGGCTGGAGTCTGCAGCAGTTTGGCAGTACCGGCGTCTTTTTATTGGTGGCGGTAGTTTTAGCTTTCTGGTGGATTTTATCCCTGAGTTTGAAATCACCGCGGACATTACAGACACTGGTCCTCCAAGTGGGTGAGATGGAGCACAGGGATTTTGTAAAAATAATTTCAAATGTTGTCGGCGTAGAAGATATACTCGTGGTCAAAGGTGAGTCGCTTGCCTATGCCAAGGTCGATAAAAAGATCCTCGATATGCCAAGCATCAAACCTTACCTAAATCGTAATTAAATCAGCATAGAACAGGGGAAAAAAATGGCACGCGGAGTCAATAAAGTAATCATCGTGGGTAACTGTGGTCAGGATCCGGAAACTCGCTTTATGCCATCAGGTGGCGCTGTTACTAATCTGAGTATCGCTACGTCTGAATCATGGAAAGACAAAAACACCGGTGATCAGCAGGAGCGCACTGAATGGCACCGAGTGGTATTTTTTAATCGTCTGGCAGAGATTGCTGGCGAATATGTAAAAAAAGGGTCCAAATTGTATGTTGAGGGTTCTTTGCGCACGCGCAAGTGGCAGGGTCAGGACGGTCAAGACCGTTACACCACAGAAATTGTTGCCAGCGAAATGCAGATGCTCGATAGCCGCGGTGGCCAGCAGGGCGGCGGTGATTACCAGCAGTCATCCAATCAGCAGTTTAGCCAGCAGAATGCTCCGCAGCAAAATGCCCCACAGCAGCAAGCCTCTAGTGCGCCCCAGCAGGGTCAGAGCGCACCTCAGCAAGCGCCGCAGGGAATGGATAGCTTTGATGACGATATCCCGTTCTAGAACTACAGGTATTGATCACTATTACAATAATTAAATGATGAGGTTGTTATGACAATTCAAGTTGGCGATAAAATTCCTGAGGGGATGTTGACAATAATGGGTACTGAGGGTCCTACAGGCATCAGTACAGCAGATATTTTTAATGGGAAAAAAGTGGTTTTGTTTGCTGTTCCCGGCGCATTTACACCTACCTGCTCTATGGCGCACCTGCCGGGCTTTGTTGTGCATGTTGACGAGATCAAGGCCAAGGGCGTAGATACAGTTGCCTGTATGTCGGTTAATGATGTGTTTGTTATGGATGCCTGGGGCAAATCTGCCAATGCAGAGCATCTGATGATGCTGGCCGATGGCAATGCTACCTTTACTGAGGCTCTGGGCCTGGTACTGGATGGTTCAGGTTTTGGTATGGGTACACGCAGTTTGCGTTTTGCCATGATCGTCGATGATGGTGTTGTGAGTCTGCTGAACGTTGATGCAGCGACTCTCGATGGTTCTAGTGCCGAGGCTATTTTAGCAGCGCTTTAATGATCAGTAATAAAAACAAGTGATAAAAAGGCGGCCACTGGCCGCCTTTTTTGTGTGACTGCACCTAGTCAATGAAATGCTAGTCAGCGAAGCGTTCCATCACCAATGTCGCATTGGTGCCGCCAAAGCCAAAGCTGTTAGACATAATGCGATTAAGTTGCTTCTCTTTGGTTTGCAAAAGAATCGGCAGACCCTGCGCATGCTCATCCAGAGTATCAATATTGGCTGATGCAGCAACAAAGTTACTCTCCATCATCAACATGCAGTAAATGGCTTCATGAACACCTGCAGCGCCCAAGCTGTGGCCAGACAGAGATTTGGTCGAACTAATATCCGGGCAGTTTTCAGCAAAGGTATTGCGAATTGCCCCAAGCTCAGCAATATCACCTACTGGTGTGCTGGTGCCGTGCGTATTGATGTAGTCGATGGGGCCAGAGGCTGTTGCCATAGCCATTTTCATACAGCGCTCGGCGCCTTCGCCAGAAGGGGAGACCATATCTGCACCATCGGAGGTAGCGCCATAACCTGTAACTTCACAGATAATATTGGCACCACGGGCAAGCGCATGCTCAAGCTCTTCGACGACCACTGTCCCGGCACCCAAGCCTGGAGCAAAGCCATCACGAGCCGCGTCATAGGCACGTGAAGAAATTTCCGGGCTGTCATTGTATTTGCTAGTCAAAGCGCCCATCGCATCAAACATACCAGCCATAGACCAGTGCATGTCTTCAGAACCACCGGCGAGCAGCACATCCTGTTTGCCAAGCTGGATTAACTCAACGGCATGGCCGATACAGTGAGCGCTAGTGGCACAGGCTGAAGCAATGGAATAGTTGACACCTTTAATCTTGAACGGCGTGGCAACGCAGGCTGAGACAGTACTGGCCATAATTTGGGTGACACGATAGGGGCCTGCACGCTTAATGCCGCGCTCGCGCATCACATCGATAGATTCGGTAAACATCTCACCAGAAACACCTCCAGACCCCATTACCAGGCCTGTGCGAGGGTTAGACACCATTTCCGGTGTCAGGCCTGCATCGGCAATCGCACGATCTGTCGCTATATAGGCGTAGGATGCCGAAGGGCCCATAAAGCGAAGAATCTTACGATCAATATGGTCGCTTGGGTCTATATCCAAAACGCCACCTACATTACAGCGTAGGCCCATTTCTGCAAAATCTTCACGTCGGCGAATACCTGAGAGGCCCTCTCTGAGGGAGTGGGTAACAGACTGTCTGTCGTTGCCTAGACAGGATACAACACCAAGGCCCGTAATTACTGCACGCTTCATCGGTAATCCTCTTAAGTTCGATGGGGTATTAACGGTTGCGACTTAAAAGTTGTCGGTGCTTTCAAACAGGCCGACTTTTAAATCTGTCGCTGAATAGATTTCGCGACCATCCACTTCGACGGTACCATCTGCAATGCCCATAACCAGCTTGCGCTGAATAAGACGGGTAAAGTCGATTTTATAGGTAACCTTTTTGGCCGTGGGTAGAATCTGGCCGAAGAATTTAACATTGCCTGCCCCTAGGGCGCGACCGCGGCCCTTGTTGCCATTCCAAACCAGGAAGAAGCCAACCAGCTGCCACAGGGCATCCAAGCCGAGGCAACCAGGCATCACAGGGTCGCCTTCAAAGTGGCATTCAAAGAACCACAGGTCTGGAGTGATATCGATCTCTGCAATAATTTGGCCTAGGCCGTGTTTGCCACCGTCATTATTGATCTCAACAATACGATCAATCATTAACATGTTTGGGGCTGGGAGTTTGGCATTACCTTCGCCAAACAGTTCGCCGCGACTGCAGCCTAAAATTTCTTCTCTGTTGTAGGAGGATTTGGGCTTAAAAGTCATGGGTTCCTTTGAGGTTGCATCTGAGGGGCGCATCGTACCCAGTAATCGTCTGCTCATCAACTATTTAGCCTAAGTAAAGCAGCGTAAAAGCGCGCAAAATAACGGAAGTTACTGCGCTGACGCGATATTTCTAGTTGACAGTTCGCCGGTGGCTCCCTAGCATTCGGCCCCTACAATAATTGTCCTAAGCCCGGATCAGATGCTGTCTTTCCATCGCGCCGTCGAAGAAGAATTTTCTGCAGTCAACAAAATGATTGTGAGCCAACTGCAATCCGATGTCGGATTGGTGGAAAATATCGGCCACTATATTGTTGAATCTGGCGGCAAGCGGTTGCGTCCAGTGGTTGTGCTACTCAGCGCATTGGCTAATGGTTACAAAGGCTCGCAGCATATTGAGATGGCAGCGGTTATCGAGTTTATCCACACTGCAACACTGCTACACGACGATGTTGTCGACATGTCAGCTTTGCGTCGCGGTCGCGAAACTGCCAATGCTCAATGGGGCAATGCGCCCAGCGTACTGGTTGGTGACTTTCTTTATTCCCGTGCCTTTCAGATGCTGGTGGCAGTGGCAGATATGCCAATCATGGGTGTGATGGCCGATGCAACCAATGTCATTTCCGAAGGCGAAGTTCAGCAGATGGCCAATGCAGGCAATGCTGATATCAGTGAAGATATTTATTTTCAGGTTATCTACCGCAAAACGGCAAAACTATTTGAGGCTGCTGCTGAGGCGGGGGCAATACTCGCCGGCGTAAAGCAAAATGCCATGGCCGATTACGGCAGGCATTTGGGCATGGCATTTCAAATTGTTGATGATGTGCTGGATTACCAAGGTGATGTCGAAAGTATTGGTAAAAATGTAGGCGATGATCTGGCCGAGGGAAAAATGACATTGCCGCTAATTTTCGCCAGAGACAACGTGGTGCCAGAGCAGCGCACACTGATTTGTAGCGCCATCAAGAATAAAACTGCCCAAGACTTCGGGGTTATTGTCGACGCTGTGCAAGGCTGTGGAGGCATTGCCTACAGCATGCAGCGTGCGCAAGCGGAAGCCGATCTCGCTAAGCAGGCCCTGGAAGGGCTGCCTGACAGCCGGTTTAGATCGGTGATGATTGAGTTGGCTGACTTCTCTGTGACTCGCTCAACCTAGCTCCAGCATCGCTTTAAATACCTTCTGCATCCAGTTTTTGGTCGTTGCGAACATTGTTTTTCGGACCATCTTAGCCAGCAACCTATAAAACAATCTATACTGTTTGTTAATATAATGTATAGTGTCAGGGGTACGGGATAGCAGCAGTAATTTGGAAATACCCGTTATTTGGTTAGTCTGTTTAGTAATGGTGGGTTATTTTGCTACTATGCAACGTAAACAGGTAGCTACCCATTATTTATCTAAAAATTAGGAGAATTGAGTGATAATCGGAATTCCTTCGGAAATAAAAACCGGTGAACAACGAGTCGCCATGTCCCCTGCCAATGTCCAGTCTCTGACAGACAAAGGCGTAAAGGTACTAATTCAATTTAGCGCCGGAAGTGCTGCGGGTTATCCAGATGCTGAATACTCAGCGGCTGGTGCTACCATTACAGCAGACCGAGCAGAAATATTTGCCAGTGCAGACATTATCTTGCAGGTGCAATCTTTTGGTTCCAACAATGAAAACGCTGATGCCGATCTGGCTAGCCTTAAAAAAGGCCAGTTGGTGATTGGCATGATGGATCCATTGGCCTCGCCTCAGGCAGCCCAAGCCGTGGCAGACAAAGGCGCCAGCGCCATTGCCCTGGAACTGGTGCCGCGCATCAGTCGCGCCCAGAGTATGGATGTACTGTCATCTATGGCCACATTGGCAGGCTATAAAGCTGTGTTGATGGGCGCATCTGCCGCACCGCGTATCTTCCCAATGTTAATGACCGCTGCAGGTACATTGCAGCCAGCGCGTGTGTTGATTATGGGTGTAGGTGTAGCAGGCTTGCAGGCCTGCGCCACGGCCAAGCGTCTGGGTGCAGTGGTTGAAGCCTACGATGTACGTCCTGCGGCCCGAGAGCAAATACTGTCTGTAGGCGCTAGGCCTATTGAGTTGGATCTGGATACTGGCGAATCAGAGGGAGCGGGGGGCTATGCCAAAGAACAGGGCGAAGATTTCTTGCGCCGTCAGCGTGAACTAATGACCGCTGTGGTAGCCGAGCAAGACATTATTATCACCACGGCTGCTATTCCCGGTGCCAAGTCCCCAATTCTGGTGACCGAAGATATGGTAAAAGCCATGAAGCCTGGCTCTGTGATTGTTGATCTGGCTGCAGAGCGCGGTGGTAACTGTGATCTGACCGAACAGGGGAAAACAGTGGTTGCTCATGGTGTGACTATTTTGGGACCTGAAAATGTACCCTCTGATCTGGCCTATCACGCCAGCCAGATGTACGGCAAAAACATGCAGACATTGCTTGAGTTAATTCTTGATGATCAAGGCAACCTCAGTCTTGATTTTAATGACGAGATTGTTGCTGGCACCGTCGTAGCTCACCAAGGTGAGGTACCTCATGCACATATGCGCAAACTACTTAATCTGCCAGAACTACAGACACAAGGGGCTTAAAACATGGAAATCCTGATTCTATTACTGGCACTATTTGTGCTGTCGTTATTTCTCGGTGTTGAACTTATCACTAAGGTCCCGCCAACGCTGCATACGCCATTAATGTCTGGCACCAATGCAGTGTCTGGTATCACCCTAGTCGGTGCTCTGCTCGCTGCTGGTAGCGGCGATTCGCCAGTACTGGTCAATGTGCTGGGCTTTATTGCGGTAACGCTGGCTACCATTAACGTAGTAGGTGGTTATCTTGTCACTAATCGCATGCTTGCCATGTTTAAGAGGAAGTAAGCGATGAGCCCTAATCTTGTTAATTTTATTTATCTGGTCGCCGGTATCCTGTTTATTCTTGGTATCAAAGGCCTAACTAAACCTAAAACAGCAGTGCGCGGCAATATGCTGTCAGCACTGGGTATGTTGTTGGCAGTCGCGGTCACCCTCATTAGTATCAATGAAGTAGACTACCGCTACATTGTCGCCGGTGTCGTTGTCGGTAGTTTGGTGGGCAGTGTGATGGCACTGCGTATTCAAATGACCTCAATGCCGCAGATGGTTGCCTTGCTTAATGGCTTTGGTGGTGGTGCTTCATTGACCATTGCACTGGCGGAGTACTTCACCAAGCTAGGTGCTGCACCTGCATCAATGGCCGATATGTTAGTGCCAGTGGTCGCAGATAGCAGTGCCTTTGGTGTTGGCGCCGAGGGAACATTTGCCCTGTTGGCTATTGGCCTTACCGTAATGATTGGTGCACTCACCTTGACCGGCAGTTTTGTTGCCTTTGCCAAGTTACAAGAGCTGATGAAAAAGAGCTATGGCTTACCCGGTGGCCCTATAGGCAATGCTATTTTGGTGATAGCGGCACTGGCTGCCGTTGTCTCTGTGGTAATGAATCCAGGTAATATGACTGCAATGTTGGCAATCGTTGGATTAGCGCTGCTGTTGGGTCTTTTCCTGGTGATGCCAATTGGTGGAGCCGATATGCCAGTGGTCATTGCGCTGCTAAATTCCTACTCAGGCATAGCCGCAGCATTGGCCGGGTTTATTTTGGGCAACACTGTATTGATTATTGCAGGCTCTCTGGTGGGTACCTCTGGGCTTATTCTGACCCAGATTATGTGTGTGGCCATGAACAGATCTCTGGCCAATGTGCTGTTTGGTAAGATGGCTGCCGGCGGCGAAATCATCGATGCCGATGAAGTCTATGCGGGTAAGGTTAAGAGCGCGCAACCAGATGAAGTCGCGTTAATGCTAGAGGTTGCCCAGCGCGTTGTTATTGTGCCTGGTTATGGTATGGCCATGGCTCAGGCTCAGCATGCGGTTCGTGAACTTGCCGACGCGATGGAAGCCAAAGGTGTAGAGGTTGAATATGGTATTCATCCGGTTGCCGGTCGTATGCCAGGACATATGAATGTTCTACTCGCTGAAGCCGAGGTTCCCTACGACAAGTTAGTAGAGATGGATAGAATAAATCCGACATTTGAAGATACAGATGTGGTGATTATTATCGGCGCTAATGATGTGACCAACCCAATGGCGAGAGAATCAGAGGGCAGCCCTATCTATGGCATGCCAATCCTCAATGTCGACAAAGCCAAAAATGTGATTGTGATCAAGCGTTCTTTGAGCCCGGGTTTTGCCGGATTACCTAACCCATTGTTTGCCATGGATCACACCCTAATGGTGTATGGCGATGGTAAAAAAGCCGTAGTGGAAATGACCACAGCACTCAATCAGGCGTAGATAAATCGATAGAGTAGCAACCTGTTAGACAGGCCCCGTCATTTGGCGGGGCTTTTTTTATGGCTCGAATCTAACGCAACCGCTTGATCTGTGTCAAAGGTTTGACTGCAGCCATTGAAAACCCCCTCGGCAGCCCCCAACTTTAGCCATAGACAGGCACAAAATAGAGTAGAGGCTAATCATGCGTATCGACAAACTGACCAATCAGCTGCAAACCGCGCTCGCAGACGCTCAGTCAATCGCTGTGGGCAATGATCATTCGGCAATTGAGCCGGTGCATCTATTACTTGCTTTGTTAAATCAGCAGAGCGGCAGTATTCGCCCGATTCTCAATCGCGCTGGCTTTGATGTGGTGGGACTTCAGCAAGCGCTAAATAAGCAGCTGGATCAGCTGGCCAAGGTAAGCGCTCCTGCAGGCGAGGCCAATCTTTCTCAGGACCTGGGTCGGTTAATGAATATGGCCGATCGTGCCGCGCAGCAAAAAGGTGATGGCTACATCTCTAGCGAAATTCTATTGATGGCAGCCTTGGAGGATAAGGGCATTGTTGGTAAAACCCTGGCCAAATTTGGTGATGTAGGCAAAGCTGTGGCAGCCATTGAGTCTGTGCGCGGTGGTGATAATGTCAATGATCCAGACGCAGAGAGTCAGCGCGAAGCGCTGGAAAAGTACACCATTGATCTTACTGATCGTGCCGAGGCTGGTAAGCTGGATCCCGTGATTGGTCGCGATGATGAGATTCGCCGCACCATACAGGTTTTACAGCGTCGCACTAAAAATAACCCGGTTCTGATTGGCGAACCCGGCGTGGGTAAAACCGCCATCGTCGAGGGTCTGGCCCAGCGAATTATTAATGGTGAGGTCCCCGAAGGGTTAAAGAACAAGCGCGTTCTAACGCTGGATCTAGGGGCGTTGCTTGCTGGCGCAAAATTTCGCGGTGATTTCGAAGAACGCCTAAAAGCAGTGCTGAAAGATTTGGCCAAGCAAGAGGGCCAGATCATTTTGTTTATTGATGAAATTCATACCATGGTCGGTGCCGGCAAGGCCGAGGGCGCGATGGATGCTGGCAATATGCTAAAGCCAGCACTGGCTCGCGGTGAACTGCATTGCGTAGGCGCGACCACATTGGATGAATACCGCAAATTTATTGAAAAAGATGCGGCACTGGAGCGGCGCTTTCAAAAAGTGCTGGTCGAGGAACCCAGTGAGGAGGACACCGTTGCCATACTGCGGGGCCTTAAAGAGCGCTATGAGGTACATCATGGTGTAGAGATTACCGACAGCGCCATTGTGGCAGCGGCTAAACTTTCGCAGCGCTATATCACTGACCGCCAGTTGCCGGATAAAGCCATTGATTTAATTGACGAGGCTGGTAGCCGCATTCGTATGGAAATTGATTCTAAGCCAGAGGAGATGGACCGTCTGGAGCGCCGTCTAATCCAACTTAAGATCGAGCGCGAGGCGGTTAAAAAGGATAAAGACGATGCCGCGCGTAAACGTCAGCAAAAACTCGAAGATGACATCGACGAACTGAGCGCAGACTATGCTGATCTGGAAGAGATATGGAAAGCCGAAAAAGCTTCTATGCAAGGTTCTACGCATATTAAGTCCGAGCTAGAACAAGCTAAAGTAAACTTGGAAGCTGCCCACCGCTCTGGTGATTTGGAAAAAATGGCGCAGATTCAGTACAGCATTATTCCCGAATTGGAAAAACAGCTGGCCACTGCGAGCAGCGATACACAGACCGAAAAACGCCTGTTGCGGAATAAGGTTACCGAAGAAGAGATAGCCGAAGTGGTGGCCAAGTGGACTGGTATTCCCGTATCTAAAATGCTCGAAGGTGAGCGGGATAAACTACTGCGTATGGAAGATGCATTGCACCAGCGTGTCATGGGTCAGGCCGAAGCTGTAGTTGCCGTATCCAACGCTGTGCGCCGCTCCCGCGCTGGGCTTGCCGACCCTAATCGGCCCAATGGCTCCTTTTTGTTTTTGGGGCCGACCGGCGTGGGGAAAACCGAACTATGCAAATCACTGGCTGAGTTTTTATTCGATAGCGAGGATGCCATGGTGCGCATTGATATGTCGGAATTTATGGAAAAACATGCTGTTGCCAGGTTAATTGGCGCGCCTCCAGGCTATGTAGGCTATGAGGAGGGTGGCTATCTCACCGAAGCGGTTCGACGTCGCCCTTACTCAGTGTTGTTGCTAGACGAGGTCGAAAAAGCCCATTCAGATGTATTTAATGTTTTACTTCAGGTTCTCGATGACGGTCGCTTAACCGATGGTCAAGGGCGCACCGTAGATTTTAAAAATACCGTCATTGTCATGACCTCTAATCTGGGCTCGGATGTTATTCAGTTACTCGCGGGTGAAGAGAATTATGATGTTATGAAATCCTCGGTAATGGACGTGGTCGCCGGACATTTCCGTCCCGAGTTCATTAATCGTGTCGACGAGGTGGTGGTCTTTCATCCATTGGCTAAGGAAGAGTTGCGCGGCATAGCTGGCGTTCAGATTTCGTTGCTTAATCAACGATTGTCTGAGCACGACTTAACATTAAATCTCGATATAGCGGTACTGGATAAACTTCTTGAGGCAGGTTTTGATCCAGTTTATGGTGCCAGGCCTCTAAAACGCGTAATCCAACAGCTTATTGAAAACCCTCTGGCCGAGGGTATTCTAGCGGGACAGTTTGCGCCTGGTGCAGAGATTGCTGGTAGTCTTAAGGAGGATAAGGTGGTGTTTGATTAGCCGTTTAAACTCGGCGGGTAGAGGCTCGGCAAGGCATCCCTCGCTCCGCCCAAACCTGATGAATTGCTGACTAATCGCTGCGATACGCAGCACCCGATGAATCCAAAGCCGCCTGTAAGGGCGTAAATAGAAGCAGAAAAATACATAATTTGAGCACCTGCTATGACCGCCCTAAAAAAAGCGCTGCTACCATTTGGCACCACCTCTAGCTCACCAGCAATCGTACTACCAGATACCGCCTTATTCCTCTCCGAACGCGGGTCACTGACCAAGAACTATTTCGAAAATGCAGTTGAACAGTTGAACAGAGAGTACGATGCCATAAGAAAGCTTGCGGATTTAAACGAGCTTGCCTATAGCGCATCTTATAATTTTGTCCCTCGAGTTGGACAAACCTACCATCTCTACAAAAAATCTGATGGCCGCTATCTTCTAAGTATGATTGAACATTGGACAGCCCATGAGTTTGTCGTGTCTTTAGAATATACCGCTGATAGTGTCTGGAAAGATGTCACCCCGGTAAATGCTGCCTGATCTATCTTGTTAGGCGAGTCTAGACCTCAGAAAACTCGAATCCATGCCAGTAGAGCGCTTGATTTTGCGGCTCCCTGGAGCTCTCTTCCTGTATCTTTGACGAATATTTGTCTAAGTATCTTGAGGCGCTGTGAGATATTCGCCCTCAACAACACTCCATACCTCTCATTCAGGCACTATAGTTTATTCAGCAGGCGTTGATTTATAGTTAGATTGGTGCCGTCTAAAGGGAAGTATTTATTCATAAGTGCATAAATACTTGTTAGACTCGGAATTTTCCAAAGACTGTTCTTTAACGGGGGCTATTCAGCAATGAAAGGAATGTTATTCACGGCGTTTCTGGACTTAATCGAAGCAGAATTTGGCGCTGACATGGTCGATCAGGTGCTTGATGAAGTGGCGCCTGCCAGTGGTGGTGTCTATACCACTATTGGCACCTACGATCATACTGAGTTGGTCGATATGTTAGCGGTGCTAAGCAAGCACACAAAGGTACCGGTATCTAACCTGACCAAGACCTTTGGTATGTATCATTTCTCCGAATTTACATCGGCCTATCCGTACCTATTTGAGGGTCTCGACTCTTCTTTTGCACTGTTGGAGAAAATCGATTGGTTTATTCATGCCGAGGTTCGCAAGCTCTACCCGGGTGCTACGCCGCCTAAGTTTGAGTGCAACATCTTAAGTCCAACCAGTATGGAGTTGATCTACCAGTCTCCGCGCTGTCTTGGAGATGTTGCCGAGGGGCTGATTTATGGTTGTGCTGCGCACTATGGTGAGAAATTGTTGGTACGCCGAGAGAAGCTTGGTGATATGACTGGCTCTAAAGAGCGGTTTCTACTGACTTTACTGAGTTCTTAAGCGCACTTAAAGGTGCGCCTGCAACCAGTTTAAAATATCTTCGTAAACCACAGAGCGGTTAGTCTCATTAGTCATTTCATGGCGCGCATCGGCATAAAGCTTCAGGTCCACCTGTTTAATTCCCACCTGTTTTAACATCTTTTGAAACTTTGTAACGCCTTTTCCCTGCTTGCCCACAGGGTCTAAATGCCCGGCAAAAAGATAGACGGGCAGTTCAGCGCTTATTTGTGCCAGCGCTTTAGGTGTCAGCATGTCCCCCAGGCCACGAAGAAAGTCGTACCAGGATTGTGTTGTCATAGCGCCGCCACACATGGGGTCGGCGATGTAGCGGTCGACCATCTCATGGTCTCGCGATAACCAGTCACTCTCGGTGCGGTTCGGTTTAAATGCGCGATTAAATGCGCCAAAAAACAAACCTTCTAGCACATTGCTGGTGCTGCGCAGGCCAACTCGAAGGCGCTCAATTTTCGCCAGCCCAGAGAGTACCTTAAATACTCCTGGCAGTTCATAGTTAGAGCCCGATAGTATCAATCCTTTCAGGTTGAGTGACTCATTTAATTGGGCGTTATAGCGCTCGCAGAAGTGCGTGGCCATAAATGAGCCCATGCTGTGGCCCAGAATTATGAGCGGTAAGCTTTGCTCTGTCGCTATGTGATTAATCAGTTGCCACTGATCATCGACCATTTGGTTCCAACCGTTGTTGTCGGCAACATGATAGAGGCTGTCCATTGCGCTACCGGTGAGACCATGTCCGCGATGATCACCCGCGGTGACCATGATGCCATGCTGATTGAGAAACCCAGCCAGACCAGCATAGCGGACGCTGTGCTCGGCCATGCCATGCATAATATGCAGCCAGCCAGTAGGCTTTATTGGGGACCATTGGTGATAGTAGTGATCACCAGGATCGCCACTATTAAATGCCAGTGTTTTTATTTTGCCATTGGTCATATTGATTACTTCCTCAGGTTTGCTGTCTACGTGCAGCAATATATCGATCGAATATTTCGCGTCTAAATACTATCACGATAGAGGCTGTTATCTCAGCGCCATTATTGTTTTTTTAGGCAGGTTTCCCGGTGCTAGAGATGCGACTGTCTATGCTATGCTTGCTAAAATTTTAGGGATTGCCGGGGATTCATGTGAATATTTTTGTCGCTGTGGTTTTCTTTCTTGCGGCTCTGGTAATGCCGTTTAAGACGCTGTTTTCCAGGTTGGCAAATTGGCTGTTGTCGCTTCAAGATTGGCGCGCGTTGGCGATTGTCGGCGTTGTGATCGCGGTACCACTAATTATTTTGAGCATTAGTACGCCAAACTGGTATTACTACAGTACCTGGATTGCGATATTCACAGTTGGCCTGCTGACCATGTGCGCAAGTATGTATGTGCTGATAACCGATAGCACTGGGTACAAAGGGTATCTAAATTCGTTTATAAAACACTTTTACTTCATTGCCATACCAATAGCGCTAGTGTGTTTTTGTCTGTCGATATTCATTTTAGGGCGCGTTTATATTGGGCCGGTGGTCGATGTTTCTGGTTGTGAACCAAGTGATCAATTAGCATTTTCCTGTGTTGTCAAAAATCCAGAAGACCTAGTGGTGACACCAGATGGTGAATTTATTATTGTCTCTGAATTTGGCGGTATTGAGCCATTGGCTGAGAGGGCCGCCGGCAGTTTAGCGCTAGTGAATGTAGAGACTAAGCGTCGAGTCCCATTGCCGGTTATTTATGCCGACAATACCTGGGGTGATAGTCGCTGCGAGAAAATTGGCGAGAGTCCCTTTGGCCCTCATGGTATTGATCTAGTCACCCGTGACGATGGCCGTTACCAGCTTGCTGTAGTGAACCATACAACGCATGAATCAATAGAGATGTTCGAGCTGGTGGCCCTTGAACAGACGTCCGATGAATTAACTAATGGTGCCGAGCGCGTCAATCAATGGGGACTGATATGGCGTGGCTGTGCTGTGGCACCCAGCGATAGCTATATTAATGATCTAAGTTTACTTGCCGATGGCAGCTTTTTTGTTTCCCATATGTATGCCCCGGATTTCTCCACCTATGAGTTTTTGACTGTTGCTATTACCAAGCAAGACACTGGTTATGTACTGTACTGGGAGCAACGAAATGGCTTTAGTCAGGTGACGGGTACAGAGGGCGCTCAGCCCAATGGTATTGCCTACGATGAAGATCAGAGTCTACTCTATGTGGCCTTTAATTTGTCTGACAAGGTTACAGTGGTTGATCTTGATAGCGGCAATACGCTGCATACATTCTCAGTCAATGGGCCAGATAACCTGGTATTACAGGATAACTCTCTTTGGGTGACGAGTCTCGATCATGAAATACTCGATGCAGTCAGTTGCTACGATAATAGCCCCTGCGCACTGCCTTTTACGGTTAGCCAACTTGATGCGACTACCTTTGTGCAGATCGACAGCTGGTCTTTTAGTCTGGAATCCTTTGGTTTGCCCTCAGTTGCTTTGCCCCTGGGCAATGAGGTGCTGATAGGTAGTTTTCGAGCGGATCGACTGGCTTTTTTTAATCGCGAACCTACTGACTAGTCACCACCAGGTAAGCGACCAATTCACAGTCGCCACAGTTCTCGATACTGTGGTTTAGATCGCCGCGATAATGCGCTGAGTCGCCCTGATTAAGTTTGCAACTGTTATCGCCGGAGACAATTTGCGCGGTGCCGCTGGTGATGGTGAGTAGTTCTTTGGTGCCGTCAAAGTGGGGCGCACTAGTCAGGCTTGCACCAGGCTGAATACGCAGTTCATAAAACTCAATATTTTTCTCCATATGCAGTGGCGACAGCGTGCGTATTTGAATCTGCTTATCTGACCGAAATAGATTGCTCTTGTCTTCACCGTGAACCACCTCAATGGTCGATGATGCCCAAGGCTGATCGACCAGCTCGCCGATACCCATGCCAAAAGCCTGCGCTATTCTAAAGGTAACCGTTAACGTGGGATTGGCTTGCCCGCGTTCAATCTGGCTGAGCATAGAGCGACTAACCCCGGAGGCGGTGGCTAGTTGATCTAACGTTAGCTTGTGTTTTTTGCGTAACTCGGTAACGCGGTTGCTCAGAGTATAGCTGGCGGGATCATGGTCGGTTGAGTTCATACTTTTCACTATAAGAGAATTAAATCTTGCATAAGGGAATGTAGGCATCTACGATAAAGGAATTAATTCTCATATAGTAAACAATTCATAGGAAAATAACAGCATGAAAGCGCTGGTAAAAAGGAATTCGACCAAAGGGCTATGGTTAGAGGATGTGCCCGAACCACAAATAGGCATCAATGATGTGCTGATCAAAATAGATCGCACTGCCATCTGTGGGACCGATATGCATATCTATAACTGGGACAGTTGGGCGCAGGCGACCATTCCTGTTCCCATGGTAGTTGGCCATGAATTTGTTGGTGAGATTGTCGATGTGGGCTCCAATGTAAATGATTTTCGTCCAGGCCAAATTGTTTCTGGTGAAGGGCATGTTGTCTGTGGCCGCTGCCGCAACTGCATGGCCGGCCGTCGCCATCTATGTGCGCAGGCCAGTGGCGTAGGGGTAGATCGGCCCGGTGCCTTTGCTGAGTATTTAGCGTTACCTATGTCTAATGTATGGGAGCATCGTCCGGGTATTGATCTGGATGTGGCGGCACTGTTTGATCCTCTGGGTAATGCAGTTCATACCGCGCTGCAATATGATCTGCTTGCTGAAGATGTTTTGATTACCGGCGCCGGCCCCATCGGTGCCATGGCAGCTGCGGTGTGCAAATATGCCGGTGCTAAAAACGTGGTTATCACCGATATAAACCCCGATCGATTAGCATTGGCCACAACACTGGGTGCTACCCATACTGTCGATGTGCGTCGCGAGAACCTGGCCGATGTTCAGCGCCAGCTGGGTATGTCGGAAGGCTTTGATGTTGGGCTGGAGATGTCGGGTAATCCTGCCGGTTTTAGAGATTTACTGGCCAATATGTGTCACGGCGGCAAGGTGGCAATACTGGGTATTCCCGGTGAAGAGATGGCGATTGACTGGAATCAGGTAATTTTCAATATGCTTACGCTCAAGGGTATTTATGGTCGTGAAATGTACGAAACCTGGTACAAGATGTCCTCGATGATTGAATCTGGTTTGGATATATCCGCAGTGATTACCCATCGCTTGAGCTATGAGGATTTTCAGCATGGTTTTGATGCCATGAATGCCGGTGAAGCAAGCAAAGTTATCCTTAATTGGCAGTAGGGGAAAGCAACTATGTACGGGCAATTTAAGAACCATTTGGCAGTCGAACTAGAGGCCATTAAAACCGCGGGGCTATATAAGTCAGAGCGCGAAATTACCTCGGCTCAGGGAGCCCGAGTTGACGTCAATGGTAGGTCAGAGGTGTTAAATCTCTGCGCTAATAATTATCTGGGCCTTGCTCAGCACCCAGAGGTTAGCGCTGCGGCAAAAGCGGGGCTGGATAGCTGGGGCTATGGGCTGGCATCGGTGCGTTTTATCTGTGGCACGCAGAGCCTGCACAAACAGTTGGAAAATAAGCTCAGTGACTTTTTGGGGATGGAGGATACGATCCTCTATCCCTCCTGCTTTGATGCCAATGGGGGCCTGTTTGAAGTGTTGTTGGGAGCAGAGGATGCGGTTAT
Organism: uncultured Porticoccaceae bacterium; assembly: GCA_965662065.1. Taxonomy (GTDB): domain Bacteria; phylum Pseudomonadota; class Gammaproteobacteria; order Pseudomonadales; family Porticoccaceae; genus HTCC2207. The sequence goes on from CBFIGD010000003.1 coordinate 138,737, forward strand.
CTCTGACGCCCTCAATCACGCCAGTATTATCGATGGTGTGCGTCTGTGTAAGGCGCAGCGTTACCGTTATAACAACAATGATATGATCGCCCTAGAAAACCAGTTACGCAAGGCTGACGCTGCTGGTGCACGCTATAAATTAATTACCACCGATGGTGTGTTTTCAATGGACGGCACCATTGCGCGTCTCGATGAGATTTGCTCGCTGGCGGAAAAATACAGTGCGCTGGTTCACTTTGATGACTGCCATGCCACGGGGTTTATAGGGGCTAATGGCCGCGGCACCCATGAGTACCGAAACTGCATGGATCGTGTCGATATAGTGACAGGTACACTGGGTAAGGCGCTGGGTGGTGGTAGTGGCGGTTTTACCAGTGCCCGTACCGAGGTGATTGATTTGTTGCGTCAGCGATCGCGGCCCTACCTATTCTCTAATACGGTGGCACCGCCGATAGTGGCAGGCGCTATTAAGGCCCTTGAGCTGGTGAGCCAATCGAGTAGCCTTCAGGCTAAGTTAAAAGCCAATACTACTATCTTTCGTACAGGCCTTGAGCGTTTAGGCTTTAGGCTATTGCCCGGTGAGCACCCCATTGTGGCCATTATGCTTGATGATGCAGCATTGGCCAGCCAGTTTGCCGCAGCTATGCTTGATGAGGGCATCTATGTGGTGGCCTTTTCCTATCCGGTAGTTCCCAAAGGTAAGGCACGCATTCGTATTCAGATGTCGGCGGCTCACAGTCGAGAGGATTTAGCGTTCGCTGTTGAGGGGTTCGCCAGAGTGAAACAGCAGCTAGGGGTTTAAACAGTGAATAAAAAAAGGGGTGGCTAAGCCACCCCTTTTTTAGTTTTGCCTAAGGTCTCGCTGTTTAGAAGTGCTTGCGCAGCGTCAGACCATAGGTGCGTGGTGCATTAGGATAACCACTGAAGCTACCTGGAGAAGCCGTAGTCGGGAATGCAGAGATCAGACTCTCATGATCAGTCAGGTTGCGGCCCCAGAGCATCGCATCCCAGCCGCCATTTTCGCCGCTAAAGCCAAGGCTGGCATTGAGATTATCTGTACCGCGACTCGCCAGGCTGAATGGAATCAGGTCGGCAATATTGATGTCTTTTTCATGCACGTATTCAACACGGAAGAAACCTTGTACGTCGCCAGACAGCGCGAAAGAGTACACAGCATTGGCATTAACGCTAAGCTCATGGACGCCAGCAGGCTGAAGTCCGCTTAGATCGACAGTTCTAGCGCCTGGTGCACACTGGTACCTGGCTTCTGCGAGGCCCGTAGTATCACAGGTACCATTAACAAAAGAGTCGTAGACCGGATCAATGGCAATACCCGACAGCCCCAGAACCAAATTGTCTGAAACGGCAAGCATTCCGTCGAATTCAATACCTTTATGAGTTTCCTTGCCAGCATTTTCCAGATTGAATCCGGTTCCAGAATAAACATTGGACTGGAAGCCTTCAATTGTCTGATCAAAGTAAGCAATATTAAAGTAGCCATTATCGAAAATAGCTTTCAGGCCAACTTCGATATTGGTTGCCTCTTCAGGGTCGGCAGCGCGGTTACCTGGTGTACGTCCATCCACAGACATATTGATCGAGGCTGCTTTAAAGCCAGTAGAATGACCAGCATAGATCGTTATAGCGTCGCTGAGCTCATAAGCCAATCGGAAAGTGTGAGTCAGATCGTTAGACTTGAAGATACCTGATTCATCAGTATTCGGGTAGTTAGGGAATGCTGGGAAGAACTGCAGTCCCACCAACGAGTTGAATGGACCACCAGCCAGAGGCAGCGAAGCGAAGGTATCTACAATAGTGACATCGGAAACAACAGTCTTTTCGTCTTCAGTGTAGTTCAGACCCAGAGTAGCAGTGAGCTTCTCAGTCAGAAAGTAGTCAAACTGACCAAATACAGATGTGGCTACGCCATTCATAGTGAAGTTTTCAGCTACATCACCAGTGCCTGGTGCATAGAACGACCCTGAGAGGCTACTGATCGCCGGCATAAGACTGGCGCCAGTGATATTGCCACCCATCAGATAGGCACCTACTGCGGCTGGATCGGCTGTTGGTGACAGCAGCTCCGCCAGAGCCAGATCACCTGTTGCAGCAATTTCAGCCTGAATAGTCTGACCAAGAACCATCGCTGTAGCCACTGTATCCAAGTCACCTGACATACCTGCAGCTGCAAAACCACCCTGAACCAGGAAGTCAGCATAGGTGCGGATATCGTCGCCGAAGGTGACATTGCGGAATGTAGTAACATCTTCATCAGAGTGGAAAGCACCAACCATCCATTGCAGATCGCCATCGCCATTTGATGTCAGACGCAGCTCCTGAGTGAAGGTTTCGAAGTCATAATCAACGCGGTTTTCACCCACCAATTCTGCGGCAGAGAAGTCGGCATCAAAAGTAGATTTTAGAGATTGATCTCTTACCGAGCTGATAGAGGTCAATGTTGCAAAGCCCAAATCATAATCAAACTGAACGGATAGACCTTTGCCTTCGAGCTTGTTAGTTGGGTTGCTGTTCATAGTCAGGTTTCTTGCCCATGGATCAACAGGCGTAGTAGTGAAGCCTCGTGCGGCAGCCAATGCCGATGCAACACCAGCCGCGGCACCATAGGCCAGTGAGCTGGCAGCGCAGCAAACTTCATCAATCTCATTGTAGTCACCAATAATGCGAATGCTCAGATCCTCGGAAGCTTCGATTAACAGCTGACCACGAATGGCGCTGCGATCACGAGAGTTTACATTTTCGCCAGTGGTGATATTCGTGGCATAGCCATCTGCTGAGTTATCACTGGCGGATAAGCGGTAAGACACCGTATCGCTGAGCGGACCAGTAATGGTTCCTTTAATAATCTGCGACCCATAGTTGCCTGCAGTAGCTTCAATCATGCCGCCAAACTCATCCTCTGGCATCAATGTGCTGACACTGATTACGCCAGCGGAAGCATTTTTGCCAAACAGAGTGGACTGGGGGCCGCTCAATACTTCGACTCGTTCTACAGTTGGAAGGTCAGCCAGCGAAGACGCTGAGCGAGTGCGGGGAACGCCATCAATATAAACACTTACCGCAGGTTCAATACCTGGATTGTTGGCGCCATTGCCATAGCCGCGGATAATAAAGTTAGTCTGTGCGGAGCTTTGTAGCTGGTTGACGCGCAGAGAGGGTACCGCAGACTGAAGGTCAATTAGGTCCACGATGCTGGACTGTTGAATGGTTTCGCCACTGGTTACGGTTACGCTGATCGGTACGTCTTGCAGAGATTGCTCTCGCTTATTCGCTGTAACGACGATCTCCTCAATTGCCGCCTGAGCGAGTCCAGTTGAAAGCACGCCGGCAACCGCAGCAGCCAGGCGCAATAATTTGTATCGTTTGGTATTCATAATATCCCCTCAAATATAAGATCATTCCGACTTATGCCGGACTTTTTGTCGTTGTTAGCAGCCGCCTCAAAGCCATTGCATTCAGGGGTCCAGCCACCGCCGCATTACTGTATTGACCGCGGGGGTCAGTATCAACTCTTAAATACAAAATATGGATAAATTTGAGACTTTTTTACTTAACTGTCTATAAATTCGGACGAATTGTGCTGCAAAGACATCAACGAAAATTATCAATTTGGCGCAGCCGTCGCCACAAGTGGCGGCGACAGCACACTGGGAGGACTGTAACTGTCAAGCTGAGTGTTTAGTTCTAACTGTATCTAGCAAGAATTTGCTCACGTTTGCTCGGGCAGATATTGACCTTGGATAAATCTCCCTTGATATGCGCCAAGGCAAGCACGCGATGATCCATTACGCGAAACCAGAGCCAGGGGATATAGGCCAGCAGATACATACCGTAGTAACCATTGGGTAGCTCAGGGATATCGTCGAAGTTACGCAGGCTTTGATAGCGGCGAATTGGATTGGCATGGTGATCTGAATGGCGCTCTAGGTGGAACAGCGCAAGATTGCTCATAATATAGTTGGCATTCCAGGAATGATGGGGCTGAGTGCGCTCGTAGCGACCATTTTCTTGCTTCTCACGCAGCAGTCCGTAGTGCTCAATATAGTTGGCTGAGGTTAGCTGATACCAGGCCCAGAAATTATGTATCGCCAAGAATGGCACCATAATCCAGCCAAACAGATAGATAAGCGTGCCCTGCAGTGCCGCGCTAATCAGGTATGACTGTAGAATATTATTTTGCACAGACCAGGTCGCCTTGCCCTTTTTATTAAGCCGCGCCTTTTCGAGGTTCCAGCCACGCACAAAGGTGCCGGGAATTTCTCGCAATGTGAACGCATAAATAGACTCGCCGAGTCTAGAGCTGGCGGGGTCATCTGGTGTTGCCACCAGCACATGGTGACCGCCGTTATGTTCGACACAAAAGTGTCCATAGGCGGGCACAGCTAATGTGATTTTGGCCAGAAGCTGCTCAATGGCAGTTTGCTTGTGGCCCAGTTCATGGGCTGTGTTGATACCCAGACCACTGTAACCACCAGCAATAATAGCCATGACCAGTACGGTCCATAGACTCAAATCATTGGTGCCCACCACATAGGCCAATACCCCGAGCACGATAAAATGAAAGGGTACGGTAAGAATGGTCAGAATACGGTAGTACTTATCGGCATCCAGCTGCGGTACAAGTTCTTCGGGAGGGTTATTGTCATCGCTGCCGATCAGATAATCGAGAAAGGGCAGTACCAGATAGTTGACTGCCAGTGGGATAGCAAGCGTCCAC
>CBFIGD010000004.1:0-43703 GCA_965662065.1 uncultured Porticoccaceae bacterium
TGTTGATGCCTATATGCAAGTTGATTTAACAGCAAAATATAAAGTGACTGACGCAATGGAAGTTAAATTTGAAGCAGTGAATATGGGTAACGAGGAAGAGTATTACTATTGGGGCGATGAATCTCAGCTGTCTCAATATGATATCTTTGGAAGAAATTACTCAGTAGGTTTCACCTACAAGTTCTAGCTCTCCCCGGGGAAAGTATTAGACTTTCCCATCCTGGCCGCTGCAACCATAGTATTGGTTGCAGCGGTTTCTTATTAAAGGGTCAAAGCGTCTTAGACTAAAGTAATCTCTTTTTTTTACCAGGACATATTTATATGACATCACAACTTTGCAATAAAATAATACTCGTCAGCCTTGTTGCTCTTATTGGTGCCTGTAGCCAGTATCCAGCTGTGACAGCCAAATTCGAAACACCACAGGTAACAACCCGTGATGACGCGGCAGATGATCCTGCCATTTGGGTCAATGCTGAACAGCCTGAAAATTCACTGGTTTTTGGAACCGATAAAAAAAGTGGCATTCATGTCTACAATTTGCAAGGCCAGGAAATCGGTTACACAGCACTTGGCGAGATTAACAATATTGACCTGCGCAGCCAGGCTGGTGTAACCAAAATAATTGCTTCAAATCGAACTAGCGAAACTATAGATCTGTGGCTGATTTCTGATTCCAGCCTGCAACAGGGTTCGAAAAAAAATCAATTTTCTCTGGATACCAAGAGATCACTGAGTGCTAACTCGGCAATCAATATCTATGGTATCTGTGCCGGCAATGATCCAGAGTTCGGCTTTATCGCATTTGTCACCGAAGATGAAGGCCCCAGAGTTGAGATGTGGCAGTATAGTGATACAGGGTTATCCTTACTGACAACATTCAACAACGGCGGAGAGTCTGAGGGCTGTGTTTACGATGACGAGAATCGCAGACTGTTTATTTCTGAAGAAGAGACCAATGGCGTGCTCAAAGCCTATAGTATTAACCAGGCTCTGGACTTCTCAAACTTTACTACAGTAGATTCCAGAAAAGGCAATATTGTCGGTGATCCTGAAGGTGTCGCGATTTATAAGACCAGTGATACAGACGGTTTTATTGTGCTATCTTCCCAGGGCGACTCAAAGTTTAATTTGTATGATCGGCAGCCCCCCTATCAGTATGTGGGAAGCTTCAGTGTCAAAGCAGGTCTTGGCGCAACTGGTGTACCTATAGATGAAATCACTACCACTGACGGTATTGAGATTATCAATCTAGACTTCAATAGCCATTTCCCAGAGGGTTTAATGGTTGTGCAGGATGATATAAACAGCGTAGATAAAGAGTCTAAGCGCAAGCGGCAGAACTTTAAATTTGTCTCATTTCAAGACATTATAAATGCCTTATCTCTGGACACAGCTGCAGATTAAAAAAAGCTTTGAAGGTATTCGGGGCGCACTGCTAGTATAGGTTGTCGCCCTGATCTTTAAGCTCTCACCACCATCAGTTCAGCTAATCACATATTCTTTGCTTACCCCTTTTCAATATCTAGGCTTTTTTGCTGATAGATATATTGTCTTTTGCCTTGTATTCTTGGACACGGAAATTACAGGCAGAAACGATAAGGGGTTGTAATGGCAGACCATGATGATGTTCCCGACTATCACCGTGCCTCGGCACCGGCTTCAACGCAATTACCCCAGCAGGCGGAGAAACTCAATATATTGCTGGTTACTCGCGGGCATCCGTTTGATCGCGACGGCTTTTTTGATGTGTTTGACAGTAACCCCGGTATTCAATACTCCAATGTAGAGCATCCGGCTGCGCAATATATGTTCAACCCAGAAATGGCTGAAAAATTTCACTGCTATGTGCAATATGACATGCCCGGGATTGAATTCGGCAGTGGGGCTCCAGGATATTTTGAACCGCCAGAGTTTTATAAAGAGGGCGTGCGTGCCATGGGCGAAGCGGGCTGTCCGCTGGTCATTCTGCACCACTGCGCGGCGGCTTGGCCTGCATGGCCGGAGTGGTCGGAAATTGTGGGTGGGCAGTTTCTCTATACGCCCATGCAGTCCAGAGGTGTCGACTGTCTGGATAGTGGCTATAACATTGATGTTAAGCATGTTGTCAGCCCTGTGTTGGCGCATCCTATTACCCAGGGTATAGAGCCTTTTGAAATTGTTGATGAAGTCTATCTTTCACAGGTATTTGAGGATTCAGTTATCCCCCTGTTTACTTCTAATTGGGAATTTAACCGGCATAATTTCTACTCGGCTGCCAATGCGGTGGTTCGGGGAGAGCTGAACTGCAACAAAGATTGGCATCACCCGAGTGGATCTAATGTTGTTGGTTGGATCAAGACCTATAAAAATGCACCTGTAGTCTATCTACAATTTGGAGATGGCCCAGAGGCTTACCAGAACCCTAATTTCCGTCGCATTCTCGCTCAGGCCATTCAATGGGCTGCAAGCGATGAGGCCAGGTCCTGGGCCCGTGAAACATACAAAGAATCAACCCGAAAGGGATGAGTTTTATTAGCCTGCAAGGCAGTTGCACTGTCCAGGCCAAATAGCGGACTGATTCCCTTTAATAATGCATAATACGAAGCGCTTCTTGGCGCGAGATAAAAATAATAATAAGAGCAAGAACAGAACTATGAAAAACACGCCCTCAGTCTATCAACAATCCTTTTTGATACTCAGTCTAACTGCAGCCCTGACAGCCTGTTCAGAAAAACCAATAGAACTGTCCAGCGAGACATTTAGCAGCGTTGCGGATGTGCACTCAAATAGCAGCGTGATCGCTGAAACTGCTAAAATCGATGCCCTGTTGAATAGTCAAGATCTCGGCATTCTGGGTGGTCCGGTTAACCTGTTTGATACAGAAACCGAATTGCTGGAGCGCAGTGCAACAGCTGTTGCCAGTGCCGCTGTGACAGAAAATAACCCAAGCGAGCGCAATCCCTATTATGGCGACCTGCATGTGCACACCGCCTACTCTTTTGATGGCTATGCTTTTGGTACTCTGGCCTCTCCCTATGATGCCTATCGCTTTGCCAAAGGGGAGGCGATTAAAAATCCCGGCGGCTACGATATGCAGCTCACCGAGCCAATGGATTTTTATGCAGTGACTGATCACGGCATGTTTTTGGGTCTGGTTAAAGCCGCGGCTGAGACCAATACCGACTTTTCAAAACATACATTTTCAGAGCCCTATCATGATCTTAACGCGCCGGAAAATTTCGGCACTGGCGTATTTAACAGGTTCAAGCGTTTGCTAACCTTTTCTGGTTTTATTCCCACCGCTGTCAGCGGAATATTTGGCCAGGAACTGGATCGCCAGGAAGTGCTTGAGATCACCAGAAGCGCCTGGGCGGATACCATTGATGCCGCGGATCAGTTTAATGATCCTGGCCGCTTTACAACATTTGCAGCCTATGAATACACCTCGTCCACTACCAATATGGGCAATTTGCACCGCAACGTTATCTTTCAGGGCACGGAGACATTGCCTCGCGAGCCCTTTTCCCGTTTGCACTCCAATAACCCGGAAGATCTCTGGGATTGGATGGACGAGTTGAGGAGCAAAGGCGTGGAGAGTCTGGCGATACCCCATAACTCCAATGGTTCTAATGGCCAGATGTTCAAGTCAGTGGATTGGTATGGAACCCCTTTCGACAATAGCTATGCACAGCAGCGCAGCAGAAATGAGCCTGTTGTGGAGATCACTCAGATCAAAGGCACCTCAGAAACTCATCCGACTCTTTCAACCAGAGATGAATTGGCGGGCTTTGAAATTACGCCTTACCGGGTAGCCACAGGTGCGCTCAGTCAAATTAAAGGCTCCTATGTACGTGAAGCCCTGTTGACTGGTTTGGCACTTGAGGCAGAGGGCGTCACAAACCCCTATCAATTTGGGTTTATTGGCTCAAGTGACACCCATTCTGCGGCAAGCCAGAATGATGAGTCAGCGTTCTCATCCAAGTTGGGCATACTGTCCAGCACGGCCGAGCAACGGGGGTCTATCCCACAAAAAGGACTTGAGGGTCAGCTGGCCTATTATGGTACCCAGCTATTTGAAACCATTAATCCTACACCTTTGGGCAAAAGTCTGTATGTGAAAATTAACGGCGATGTTTACGCGGGAGGAGCTTCACCCACCTATGGCGCCTCAGGGTTCGCCGCAGCCTGGGCAGAAGAAAATACCAGAGAATCTATCTACCAGGCGTTCCGACGCAAAGAGGTATTTGCCACCTCCGGCCCGCGAATCAGATTGCGCTTTTTCGCCGGTTATGAATTTGATTCAAGCATGCTCAGTGCCGCCGATGGTGTAGAGCGAGCCTATGCCAATGGCGTGACCATGGGTGGCTCACTACTGGCAAACGACAGCGCTACTTCACCAGGATTTTTGGTTATGGCTTCAGCCGATCCAAAAAATGCACCTCTCCAGCGTATTCAGGTGGTAAAGGGCTGGGTGGACGCTGAGGGCGACAGCTATGAACATGTAGTAGATGTAGCCTGTGCCAATGGTGCAGAGGTTAATCCCCAAACCAACCGCTGCCCTGATAATGGTGCCAGAGTCGACATCTCTGACTGTTCCATTAACCCAAATACTGGCTCTGCGCAGATTTCAACGCTCTGGCATGACCCGGATTTTAATCCTGAGCAGCGCGCTTTTTACTATGCCCGGGCAATAGAAAACCCGACCTGTCGCTGGTCAACCTGGGATGCTGTTCGAGCCGGTGTCGCGCCGAGACCGGATGTGGCGACCACTCTTCAGGAGCGAGCCTGGTCATCGCCAATTCATTACTTAACGCGAGATTAATTTAGTCGGAGTACTGTTCCGACAGTGGTTGCTTGCGCCGCCAGAAAATCAAAAATATTCCGCTAGCAAGCTGCCATGCGCCATAGAGCAGCATGGTAAATAGCGCCATATCTGCCACTGGATTGCTCTGTCCGGCGACTGTTGGAAACAGTGACACTTTAAGCAGAAAGCCCAGATTAATATTTCTGACCACCACTTCCATCTCGATGGCCCGATTGTCTTCGCTCGCCAGACCAAAGCTTTTTGTCAATAAAATACCCACGAGGCTGAGGCTGATAATAAAGCCAAAAAGAATGACGATATCATCGGCTGATGTATTGGCAAAATTAAGTCTGCCTGCCCCCAGAGAGCCGATTACTATAATGCCAATGCCGGTCAGAGAGCCCTTAACGCAGAGATCAGAGAATCGTTCGGCGTAGTTGGGAAAACGCTTTAAAAAAGCCATGCCCAATGCAAGAGGCAACAAAAGGCAAAGGCCGATTTCAATAGCCACTTTTTTTGCCGGCATAACAAAGCTGTCGGTCATATAGTCAGAAATCAGAAAGTCTAAAATCATCGGTGTAGTGATCAGACAGGCCACCGATGTCAGTGCGGTAATACTAATCGACAGAGGCACATTGCCCCGCGCCATGAAGGTAAAGATATTAGAGACTGTGCCACCGGGAATAGCCGCAACAATGGCAATACCAATAATCATGCCTGGAGGTAGGCTGGTCAGTACAATAAATCCAAGCGCAATAAACGGCACCACTATTAGCTGCATAAACAAGCCAACGGTCGCTGCCTTGGGTTGCATGGCGACCTTCATAAAGTCAGCAATTTGTAAACCTGCTCCCATACCCAGCATGGCCAACACTAGCTGCACTGCTGCAACCCAGTATTCGTGCTCTACATACCAATCAATCATCTCTTCCCCTAGGAGCTGGCTTTAAGCGCCAAGACTTATTTTTTTTATTGGATGGAACAGCCATTGTGGCCAATTATTCCATCACAGTCTAATCAACTAGGCACTGCGACCAAAGGATAAATGGTATCCTGCGACTAACGTTGCTCCTGGTTGGTTGCTAGGCACTAAAAATAACAATAATTAAAAGAGAGGGACTATGTCAGAGCCTGGCGTGTATACATTGATTCCGGTGATTATAACGCTGGTTCTATCGGTCTGGTCGCGCAATGTCGTATTGGGATTATTTGTAGGTGTATTCACAGGGGTGCTTATTCTTCAAGGACCCAATCCTTTTACCGGTATGAGTCTGATGGTCAATAATTACTTTGTTGCCCAGGCCTCAATCAGCTCTAACATGGGTATTTTATTACTGATGATTTTTGTTGCTGGCCTTGTTGGGCTGATGCAAAGATCCGGCGCTGCCACCGCTTTTGCAAGCATTATGACCCAGTATATTACTAGCAAGGCCAAGGCGCAGGCTGCGGCATGGACGAGTGGATCAATGCTGTTTTTTACTGATTCGGGCACGCCTCTTATTGTTGGTCCGCTGTTTCGCCCGATTGTTGATGGTTTGAAAATATCCCGCGCCAAGCTGGCATGGATCATTGATTCAACGGCATCGCCGGTTGCGGTGCTGGTGCCATTTATAGGCTGGGGACTCTATTCTCAGGGACTGATTGCGCAGGAATATAAAGAGCTGGGTATCAATGAAAGTGCATTTTTATCCTATATCAAAGCTATGCCTTTTCAGTTTTACTCGATCATTGCAGTGATTATGGTACCTGCGGTTGTTATGGGCAAAGCTGATTTTGGGCCGATGAAAAAAGCTGAGGTCAATTGCGCCAATGGTATTGTCATGGAAACTGCCGAAGCATTAGAGGCTGAAATTGACGTCGATGAAGGCGTGCAAAAAGCCCAGCCGATTATGGTTTGGTTGCCCCTGTTGGTTATGTTGGTGGTTATGTTTTCGCTACTTGTGCCCCAGGGCTTTCCCACGGATATGGTCAATCTGCCATCCAATGCCTTTAGGGCATCGCTGTCTACTGGTTATATCTGTGCCGCACTGGTGTTGATGTTATTGATGGCGCATTACGGCGTGCGCTCTCTGGCAGGTGCTTTTTCGCTCTATTTAGAAAGTATGAGCAAGGTGGTTACCGTGCTTATTATTTTAGTGCTGGCCTGGTCTCTGGGCGCTGTGGGCAAGGACCTGGGTGCGCCTGCCTATATCTCTGCACTCATTGATGGTCGATTGCCGGCCTATCTTATTCCGGCGACAGTGTTTGTGGTTGGCGCCATTATTTCGTTTTCGATGGGCTCCTCCTGGGGCACCTACGCTATTTTGATTCCATTGATTATTCCCATTGCCCACCAGTTTGACGTGCCTATGTACGTCACCATTGGAGCGGTGCTGTCTGGCGGTTTATTTGGTGACCACTGTTCGCCCATTTCTGATACCACTATTCTGTCGGCAACTGGTGCAGGTTGCTCGCAGATAGATCATGTTAAAACCCAGTTTCCCTATGCGATCTTTAACGGCGTCTGCAGTTTGATAGCCTATGTGTTGGCTGGCATCACGGCAAGTATTTGGGCGCTGGCGCTAGGGGTGTTGCTGATGCTGGGTGGGTTGCTGATGGTTAAAAAGCTGTAAATGACATCAGCGATCCAGGCCTGCACCACGGAAGCGAGCCGCCACTGTAAATGCAGCGCCAATATCTAAAAATGGGCGAGGTGGTATCCAGGTTGCAGGAGCTGATGCCAGGCAATCATTAATCAGTTCAGACTGACCACTGCTGGCATACTCCGCCAGTGCATAGCCAAATGCAGATCCCCGGCTGACACCGGAACCGTTGTAACCACCGGCCAGAAAAATATTCGTCTTTTGCTCACCAAAGAAGTTGGTGCCATTGCGGCTAATGCCTTCAACGCCTGACCAGGCATATTCGAAGGGCACATGCGCCAGCTGGGGAAAGCGTTTTTCAAAACTGGCGCGATGAATTTTCTGGCGTTGCTTCAATGCCCGTGGCGAGAGGAGTGCACCGCCGCGGTATTCGGCAGTATTGCGCAGGCATATGCGACCATCGGTTGTCAGGCGTACGGTTGCGCCGCCGCTGTGCAGCGAAATAATGCCCCAATGTTTATGCGCACCCAGGCTGGCTAATTCTTGCGTTGTTAACTGGCGGGTAAAACTTCCAGACAATGTACTGCCAAGTAATCGTCGTGACAAAAAGCCCAGTTTTTGCGCTTCGTAGTTGGTGGCCAAAACCAGTTTGTCGGTGGTGATTTGGCCCTGGGGCGTATGCAGTTTGATTGATTTACCATGGGCTATTTTTACGACCGGGCACTGTTCGACCAATCTGACATTGCTGGGTAAAGTATCAGCTAGTCCGCGCACCAATGCTGCAGGCTGCACCAGCCCGCCACTGTGAACATGCACGCCCGTTTTGTATAACGCGGTGCCAAAGCGCTGTTGCATGGCGTCTTGGTTCAGTGGCGTATGGGCAATGTCCATGGCCTTCAGATAGCCGAGAAAGTTAGTCCGTTCATTAAGAGATAGGCTGTCTGCCGCCCCATGATGGAAGCCTCTATCGTCCCACTGGCAATTTAGCGAATGGGTTTTAATCTGAGCATCTAACAGTGCAACGCCCGCTTGATTGATTCGATTTACCCTTGCGTAGTTAGCTTTTTGCTGGGGATCAAAGCGTCCGGGGAAATGACTGACACCCACGGTAAAGCCTGAGTTGCGACCCGATGCTCCCTGGCCGACCATACGCGCATCGAGCAGGAGAATACTCTGGTCTGGGTGCAGCTGCGCCAGTCGCCGTGCACAGGCCAGGCCGGTTAATCCGGCGCCAATGACCGTCCACTGCACGCGCTGATTTCCCTCAAGTGGATCAGCCCTGCATCGACTGGGGAGTAACTCAGTCCAGCCATGTTGGTCGGTTGGGAAATGCTGATTAGATAGATTCATCGCAGTATAGGGTTAGCTGTCAGTCTGGGTTTTATGGGTGCTGGCTGGCAGGGTCAATTCCCGCGCGCGCACCATGTCACCGAAGTCCTGATTTAACCAGCGTACCAATGAAATGCACAGCACCAGCATAATCGGAATCAATGGTACTGAGGTCAGCACTGTTATCGACATCACTGTGTCCAATGTGCCTGACTGCAAAATACCGGCGGTAATAATTGCCAGCAGGCCGGCCCAGGCCAAACGGTTCCAGCGCTTTGGCTCGGCATCACTGGGCATATTTTTGGCGCAGATACTGGCGAGCACATAGGCCCCGGAATCAATACTGGTGGCATAAAATATAATCGACAACAGGGTAAACATGGCCAGGGTGAACTTACCCAGTGGTAGGCTTTCAATCACTAGCGCATTTACAAATGACATACCCTGGGTGGCAAGAATTTCCTGGACCTCCAATGTGCCTGTGGTCTCCAAGTAGAGAGAGTACCCACCCATCACGGCCATAAACAACCAGGAACCCAAACAGCCCCAGCAGACAACCCCCAACACTAGCTGACGAATGGTGCGGCCGCGGGAAATGCGAGCAAAAAATAACCCTATCATCCCCGTGTAAGCTAGCCACCAGGCCCAGTAAAAACCTGTCCAATCTTCGGGAAAGCTGCCGTTCTCGATTGGGTCTGTCCAGGTCGCTGCGGTAACGAAGTTGCTGAACATCAGGCCGATACTATTAACGGTCAGGTCCATAATAAAAATGCCTGGGCCAGCAATGAGCACAAAGATAATCGCTGTGATGGCCAGGATGATATTGATATCTGCCAGTATCTTTATGCCTGATTTCAGGCCGCGATAAACACTGGTGCCAAATATAGCGGTCCAGAGCGCCAGCATCACCATTTTGATGAGCATACTGTCAGGAATATCAAACAGTGTCGCCACCATGGCAGACAGCAGTGGCACGCCCAGACCCAGAGAGGTGGCCACGCCGCCGACAATACCCAGCACAATAAATATGTCGATCACGGTTTTAAGTTGGCTGCGACCGGTTTTTGGCAGGGCGCCGTCGCAGGCGCTACTGATACGCAGCGTTGTATAGCGCTTGACATAGAGCATATAGGCTATGGGCACAGCTGGCAAAGCATAGAGAGCCCAGCCCACTAGACCCCAGTGAAACAGTGGGTACATATGTGCCCATTCGAAGGATTTTGCTGACCCTACTTCGATACCCATGGGCGGTGTCTTCAGATAGTAGATCGGTTCTGCAAAGCCCCAGGCGATAACAGCCGCACCAATAGCCGCAGTAAACATCATCGCTACCCAGTGCAGGTCTGAGTATTCTGGTGATTCATCTGGCGCCCCCAATTTGACATGGGCGTAGGGGCCGAAGGCCAGCCACAGACAAAAACCCACGGCGGACAGCCCGGCCAAAAGGTACAGCCACAGAAAGTTGCTCATAATGGTTTTACGACTGTCGATCAGAATTCGAGCAGCCTCATCGGGAAAAACAACCAGTGGAATGGCGCAGATTAAAACAATGATAACTGAGGGGATAAAGATGGCCCAATCGACCTGTGGTTGTTTTTTTGATGAAGAATGACTACTACTGGCTGGGTCGCTCATAGAATTCTAATTATTTTGATAGCGTATCTCCAGAGTATCACAGCACCGCAGAGAACTCATGTTTAGCACCGCTGGGCGTCGCATTGTTGATAATGCTTATCTGTTGCTTGCTCTATGCAAATTGTTGACGTAGCCTACAGGAAGACCAAAAATAATAAAAATACCGCTGAGGTATTTCCAGGGAATCCCTATGACTGACAAAACTACGCCGAGCAAGCGCTATCGCAGCATGGTGCTCGTGTTACTGACTATTGTTTACGGCTTTAATTTTATTGACCGACAGATTGTTGGTATCTTGGCGCCGTTTATCCAAGAGGACCTGGGTCTTACTAATACTCAGTTAGGGCTATTAATTGGCCTGGCATTCGCGGTGTTTTATACGTTGGTGGCTATTCCTATCGCCTGGTTAGCCGATCGATACAATCGGGTGAATATCCTTTCAATGGCGCTGGCTGTGTGGAGTGGTTTCACCGCTCTGACCGGGCTGGCCGGAAACTTTATGCAGATTGGTTTGGCGCGCATGGGCGTCGGCATTGGTGAAGCTGGCGGCAGCCCACCGTCCCATTCTATTATTTCTGATCTGTACCCCAAAGAAGAGCGAGCCGGAGCGCTGGGTGTCTACTCTATGGGTATTCCGCTCGGCATTATGGCGGCCTATTTTGCCACTGCCTCATTGATGGGTGCCTCAGGTGCAGATGTGGATTGGCGTCGTATCTTTATATTCTTAGGCATAACAGGTGTTGCTCTGGCAGTCGTTGTGCGTCTGGTGCTGCGTGAGCCGGTACGCGGCGCTATGGAGCTCGATAATCATAGCGATGTTGTTCAGCCACCATTTTTGGAGTCACTAAAAAGTTTGCTCAAAATTCCAGCCTGGTGGTCGATGTGCTTTGGTATCGCCTTTGGGTCTTTTGTATCCTATGCCTTCTCTGCATTTCAAACCAAGTATTTGGTTGCTCTGGACCCCAGCTTTGACTTTAAAACGCTGGTTATTGTGCTCGGTGTTATTAATGGCACCACCTACGCGGGCGGTGCTTTTTTTGGCGCCAGACTCGCCGATAAGTGGGGCGCCAAAAATATACGCGCCTATGGCTGGTTGCCTGCTATTGCTATAGGTATTTGTCTGCCTATTGGCATAGCGAGTTTTTGGGTATCGACTGTATGGGCCCATCTGGCCTTTACCACATTTTTCCTGTTGTTTTTGGGTATTTATTTGGGGCCGAGCTTTGCTATTGCACAGACATTGGCGCCAATTAATATGCGCGCCATGTCCACGGCGCTGTTCTTTTTTATTCTCAATATGATTGCATTGGGTGGTGGTCCCACTTTTGCTGGTTGGCTTATCGATGTATTTAAAGCTGGCAATGCAGACTTGCAGGCCATGCGTTATGCCATGACAGTGACCTGCCTGATGTTTATTCCATCTATTGTAAGCTTTTTGGTTGTAGCCCGGGTGCTACCGAATGACTGGGCTGCCGCAGAAGAGCGCAACCAGGCGCTCAATAGGCGTCAGTCTTAATCAAGCCCAAGACAGCTAATATCTAGGGGCCTTTAGTCATAAAGGTGCCCACGCCCAGGAAGTCGATCTTGCCAATAGCCACGCCGTTGTGGCGCAGAATGTTATAGGTGGCGCTAATATGGAAGTACATATTAGGCAGTACCCATAGATTCAAATACTCCTGCCCACTAAAGGTTAGTTCGTAGGGCCCAGCTGGCATCACAATGCTGCGGTCTGCCGAGCTATTAATGCTCTCTTCTGAAAGCCCCTGTAAAAACGCCTGGGTAGTTTCGATTCTGGCCTTCAGTTCGGTGAAGGTTGTCTCATTGTCCTCGTTAACCGGGGCTTCAACGCCTGCCAGTCGAGCGCCGCCACGGCATACCATATCGCAGGCAATCTGCACCTGCTTTACAAGTGGATGCATATTGGGAAATAGTCGGGCGCCAGATAATACTGATTCGTCGATATCCTGTTCTGCGCTATAGGCTAATGCGCTATCGAGCAAGCCAGATAGATTACTTAGGTGGCGCATAAAGACCGGGATGGAGCTGTTGTACATTGACATAGATCACCTTGGCCACTGGGCCTTTTTAATAGTACTGGACTAGAATTTTCGCGTTTCACCAATATCCAACACCCAGCTGTGATTATCTGCCAGGGGCGTCTTTTCAGCTGCAGCTTTGAAGCGCAGTGGGGGTTCGGCAAGGGGTTCGTCAGACAGATTAAACGTGCCGTAATGCATAGCCACCGCATTGTCGGCGCGCAGATCCAGTGCCGCTTGCACGGCCTCTTCTGGGTTCATATGGGAGGATTTCATCATGGCGTTGGGTTCATAGGCACCTATGGGTACCGCAGCCAGGTCAAAGGGTCCGAGCTTCTCGCCGATCATTTTAAAACCAGAGTAGTAACCCGTATCGCCGGCAAAGAAAAAGCGTCGCTGTGGCCCTGTGACTGCCCAGGACGACCACAGTGCTTTTCTGGTATCTGTAAGACTGCGCTTGCTCCAGTGCTGGGTTGGCAGGCAGTGAATCGTTGCGGTTTTGTAGCTGACAGTATCGCCCCAGTCCATCTCCTGAACCTGCTTGATGCCATTGTCGCGCAGCAGTTTGCCGTTGCCTATGGGTACAAAGAACACTGTCTCGGCATTGCGTTTAGCCAGCTTGCGCAATGTGGGTAGGTCCAGATGGTCATAGTGATTGTGCGAGATCACTACAAAGTCAATGGGCGGCAGATCTTCCAGGGCAAGCCCGGGTTTAACGAAACGATTTGGTCCGACAAATGGCACAGGGCTGGGGGTGTTTGACCAGATGGGATCGGTCAGGAATGTGACATGTTCCATCTGCACTAGCAATGTTGCATGGCCTATCCATGTGGCTGTGGGTTCGCTATGTGTGGCATTGTCACGCAGATATGCGCCATCGTTGGGTACGCGTTTTGGTGCGCCGGGTTTGCTGATAAAAGACGAGGCCACACGGCGCAGGAAAAAGGGTGCACGCACCTTGATCGATACTTTGGACTGGTCTTTATCTCTATTGATAAAACGACCCTTGGCATCCTGTTCGGCCGGTTCAAACAGGCGATCGGACTGACCTGCTACCTGCTGCATTGGGGTTAGAATCGCCAGTAAGCCGATGGTGGTAAGCTTGAGGGAGATTGATTTTTTTATCATTATTGGACTCCTTTAAGCACGGAGTTTAACTGAAATAAATGGACTGAGAATAATTTTTCCTGGCCCTACTTGGCACTGCCGTGTTGGCAGGCGCTCAATGGGTCAGCCAGTCTTAAAATCAAATTGCTATAGGGGTGGGCTTGTTTAACATTAATTGTGCCAATAGATAGCGGACTCTTGGGTCACGGTAATTATGCCATTTTGATAATTTTTGCAGGGATAATAGTCGCGACTTTAAATCATTTAAACGACCCACTGCAGGTAGTGAGAAAACCATGTCAATAATTGTTAACCGCCGCGACCTAGACTTCGTTCTCTATGAGGCATTGGACCTAGGCACAATCCTCGAGTCAGAGCATTACGCCGACTATGATCGCGAATCTCTGGATGCAATGCTGGATCTCTGCCAGTCGCTTGCTGAAGATCAATTTTTACCCTTTGCCGCAAAATTGGATGCCAATGAGCCCAAGTTTGTCGATGGCAAGGTTGAGACGATTCCCGAGGTAAAGGACGCGATTAACGCTTACCGCGAAGCAGGGCTCTGCACATCCGCCTATGATGCGGACATTGGGGGCATGCAGTTGCCCTGGATGATGGATCAGGCGCTCAATGGTATGTTTGTCTGCGCTAACAACCCGGTGCATACCTATTTGTTTCTCACTCAGGGTGTAGCCAATATGCTCAATGCCTGCGGTTCGGAAGCGCTCAAGGCGAAATACCTGCCCAAGCTGGTAGAAGGTGAGTGGTTTGGCACTATGTGCCTGTCCGAGACTCAGGCGGGTTCGTCCCTCGCCGATATTCGCACCAAGGCAGATAGACGTCCGGATGGCAGCTACAGCATTAGCGGCACCAAAATGTGGATATCTGGTGGCGAACAGGATATCACCGACAATATTGTGCATATGGTGCTGGCTAAAATTCCCGGCTCGCCGCCTGGCGTAAAAGGCATCTCGCTATTCCTGGTACCTAAAAATCGCGTTAATGAGGATGGCAGTATTGGTCACAGCAACAATGTTGCTCTGGCGGGCCTCAATCATAAGATGGGTTGTCGCGGCACCACTAATACCCTGCTTAACTTTGGTGAGTCTGGCGAGTCGATTGGCTACCTGGTGGGCGAGCCCAATCAGGGCCTGGCGAATATGTTTCATATGATGAATGAGGCGCGTATTTCCGTGGGCATGGCGTCGGTTATGACGGGTCTGGGCGGCTATCTCTATTCGCTGGATTATGCTCGCAACCGCCCCCAGGGTCGACCATTGGTGAATCGCAATCCGGAAGATGCGCAGATTATGATTAGCGAGCATGCAGATATTAAGCGTATGTTGATGACCCAAAAAGCCTTTGTTGAGGGCGCACAAACATTAATCTACTACAGTGCACAGCTTATTGATCAGCAGAAGCTATCGACTGACAAGCACTCTGATGCGCGCACTGAGCTGCTGTTGGGGCTGCTCACGCCGATCTGCAAATCCTGGCCCTCAGAATTCTGTCTGGAAGCTAACAAGCTGGCAATTCAGGTATTGGGTGGTTATGGCTATACCCGCGAATATCCGGTTGAGCGTCTGTATCGCGACAACCGCTTGAATCATATTCACGAGGGTACCTGGGGTATTCAGGGTATCGATATTCTGGGTCGCAAGGTGCAGATGCACAATGGCGCTGCCATTGCTGTGCTGCGTGAAGAGATGCAGGCCACAGTTGATTCAGCCGCCGGTATGTCTGGTCTGACGGGGCACTGCACCCAGCTGGATGAAGCACTGACACAGGTTGAAGCCACAGTTAAAGCTGTCAGCGATGCGGCTGATCCAGCTCTGGCCCTGGCCAATGCAACCCTATTCCTCGACGCTATGGGCCATGTCGTTATTGCTTGGATGTGGTTAAAGCAGGCGGTTGCCGCAACGCGTGGTCTGGCGCAAGGCAACGCCACAGATACGGCTTTCTATGAGGGTAAGTTGGCTGCAGCGCAGTTTTTCTTCCGCTATGAACTGCCTAAAACCAATGCTAGTTTGACGCTGGTGGCTGGTTTGGATAGCACCTGTTACGACCTCAGGGACGATCAGTTTACCGGTAGCTAGGTCGGGTCGTCTATCCACTAATAGGTCTGGCCCAACGCTATGAATAGGGGCCAGACCGATTCCATTCTTGCTCTAAACACTGTCTAATAATCTCAATAACAAATAATGAAAATAACATTGGGGTGTAAGTTTTGAAGCCTGTTAATCAAACTATTGTTTCGCCTCTGGCCGCGGTCGTCGTCAGTATTGATGTAAGCGACGGGGAGCAGGTCGCCAAAGATCAGATTGTCGCCGTTGTTGAATCCATGAAAATGCAAACTGCGCTGACAGCACCAGTGGCAGGGTGGGTTGCTAATCTGTCCATTACTGTGGATGCGACTATTCAGACGGGACAGCTAATCTGTGAAATTCAGCCGGCAGATGCAGAAATGACTAATGCCAGGAGAGCGAAGGTTGAGGCAGTCAGCACCGACCATGGCTTGCAGCAGCTCAATCAGCAGCTCGCCTTCACTCAGGATCAGGCGCGCCCAGACGCGGTTGCCAAGCGTCATGCTAAGGCTTATCGCACTGCGCGAGAAAACCTCTATCACCTTTGCGATGATGACTCCTTTGTCGAATATGGCCAGCTTGCCGTGGCAGCGCAACGCGATCGTAAAACCGCGGAATCACTTAAAACAGATACAGCAGCAGATGGTGTGATTACCGGTCTGGCCACTATTAACAGTGCAGAATTTGGCCAGCAGGCGGCTCAGGTAGCAGTTATCGTTAATGACTACAGTGTATTGGCGGGTACCCAGGGATATTTTCATCATCGCAAGATCGACCGCATACTGGACCAGGCCAGAAACTTTGGCCTGCCGGTGATTATGTATACCGAAGGAGGGGGTGGGCGGCCAGGTGATACAGATGTTAAAACCCAGATTGCCGGGTTGGATGTTCCCTCATTTGCTAATTGGGCGGGGCTCAGTGGTCAGGTGCCACTCATTGCGGTCAACAATGGCTATTGCTTCGCCGGCAATGCGGCACTGTTTGGTTGCGCGGATATTCGTATCGCCACCAGAACATCCTGGATAGGCATGGCGGGTCCGGCGATGATTGAGGGAGGGGGGCTGGGCAGCTTTAAGCCTACAGATATTGGGCCCATTGAGGTGCAGGAGAGCAATGGTGTAGTGGATTTGGTGGCTGATAATGAAGCCCATGCTACTAGTTTGGCCCAGTCTTGCCTGAGCTACTTTCAGGGTGACACAGCAGCCTGGCAAGCTGCAGATCAGCAGCAGTTGCGCGAGATGATGCCAGCCGACAGGCGCTTCGCCTACGATATAAGGAAAATCATTGTCCAGCTTGCTGACACCGATAGCTTTCGGGAGCTTACTCAGGCTCATGGTCAGGGCATTGTTACCGGCTTTATTCGCATTGAGGGGCGGGCCATGGGGCTGATTGCCAATAATTGCCGGATTCTGGGTGGCGCTGTTGATGCCGAGGCGGCGGATAAGGCGGCACGTTTTATCACCTTGTGCGACAATTTTTCTATTCCCGTTGTGTCTCTGTGCGACACGCCCGGCTTTATGGTTGGCCCGGATAGTGAAGAGCAGGCGGCTGTGCATCGCATGGCGAAGTTGTTTATTGCCGGTGCCAAAATGACCAGTCCGATGGTGACGATTTTCTTGCGCAAAGGTTATGGTCTTGGCGCCATGGCGATGGCGGGGGGTAGTTTTCATCGTCCAATTTATAGTGCCGCCTGGCCCAGTGGTGAGTTTGGCGGCATGGGCCTGGAAGGTGCTGTGCAGCTTGGCTTTAAGAAGGAGCTAGACGCTCAGCCGGACCCTGCCTCTCGAGAAGCGCTATTTAACCAGCTGGTTGAAACCCTGTATGAAAAGGGCAGGGCCACTGAGGCAGCTTCACATCTGGAGATAGATGCTGTTATTGATCCGGCGGATACCCGCGCAGTGGTGATTACTGCGCTTAGCTGCCGCGTGGACTAAACTGTCGGCTAATGTAAACGGTCAATGTTAGTCGACGTTGTGGTAGATATTCTGCACGTCATCAAGATCCTCAAGCATAGTGATAAAGCGCTCAAACATCTCTACATCATCGCCCGCCAGAGGCGCGCTATTCTGTGCGATAAATTGTATCTCATCGACATCGTAGTCAATCTCGCCAAAGGCTTCGCTCAAGGCTTGTTTGGCTTTAAATGACTCGGTATGGGCTGCAAATACAGTGAGCATGCCACCCTCATTTTCGATATCAATTACGTCGACATCGGCCATAAGCAAGCTGTCTAAAACCGCTTCCTCTTCCTGACCGCCAAATCTGAGGATGGTGAGGTGATCAAACATATGGCTCACTGAGCCCTGGGTGCCGATCTTGGTTTTGGTCTTGGTAAAACACAGGCGCACATCACCAAAGGTGCGATTGGGGTTATCGGTTAAACATTCGATAATGACCATGCAGTTGCCCGGACCATAGCCTTCATAGCGTGCCAGTTCGAAGTTTTCGCCAGCACCACCTTTGGCCTTATCAATCGCTTTGTCGATGACATGGGTCGGCACCTGATCTTTCTTGGCCCGATCTATCAGGCTGCGGAGCGCAAGGTTTCCCGCGGGATCCAGGCCTCCTGCTTTGGCGCAAACATAAATTTCACGCCCATATTTGCTGTATACCCGTGCCTTGGCGTCCGAGGTTTTAGCCATGGATTCTTTGCGGTTTTGGTAGGCTCTACCCATTGTCAGTTCCAGTGAAAGGGTTAAAAATCGCAATTCTACAGGAGCTGCACGCCTATGTAACCGCCCAGTTGTCTATTGCACCAAATGGGTAGATGATAAGCTTAAAAACAACATCTATCGGGGGATTAAATCATGAGTTTTTACGATAAATATATTTTACCCAGTTTTCTAAATTGCGCCTGCGGATCAAAACCTATTAAGTACCAGCGCGGTAAAGTGGTGCCCATGGCCGAGGGTGTGGTTTTAGAGGTAGGTATTGGTTCCGGCCTTAACCTTCCCTACTACGATAGAGCCAAAGTCAGCAGGATTATTGGACTCGATCCCTCTGAAGCGCTTAATGATATGGCCAAAAAAGTTGCTGCGGCTAAGGGTTTAGACGTCGCGTTTATTCTCGGTGGTGCCGAATCTATTCCCCTGCCAGATAACCATATTGATACCGTGCTGGTCACCTACACAATGTGCACTATTCCCGATGCCCTGTCGGCGAATAAAGAAATGCGCAGAGTATTAAAGCCCGGTGGCAAGTTGATTTTCTGCGAGCATGGCCTGGCCCCTGATGCAGCTGTTGCGAAATGGCAGGCACGCATTGACCCCTTCTGGGGTAAAATTGCTGGAGGCTGCCATCTCAATCGAGATATTCCACAGCTGATTGAGCAAGCAGGATTCAAGATTCAGTCTATGGAGCAACTGTATTTGCCCAGCACGCCAAAATTTGCCGGTTACAACTACTGGGGTGTTGCCGCCTGAGCGTAATCGATTGCCGTGGACCGTGAATATTGAGTAAAAACTACCTAAAAACCCCATTTCTTGAGGGGTAAGTCGTCGATATATTTGCTCTGGCGTCCCTGTTATCGCATATTTGCCCTCTTAGTCTCAAATTCGATGAGTTTGAATTGCTGAACAGGTAGGGTAGGAAAAGCTTTAATAATAAAGTATTAAAAAGTTTAAGTTCCAGAAGTTCATTATTTTTTACCTTGGGGGTCAAGTAATATGTTTTTCAAAAAGAAAATTCTTTCTACCAGTGTGGCGCTGGCTTTAGTAAGCTCAGTGGTACCTGCGTATGCCGAAGACGGAGCTCTGATTGAAGAGGTTATTGTCGAAGGCGGTATTCGCGCGAGTTTGAAGCGCGCTATGGATATCAAACGTGATTCAGTTGGTGTTGCAGATGCAATCTCTGCTGAAGACATGGGTAAGTTCCCAGATACAAACCTCGCGGAATCGCTGCAGCGTGTTACCGGTGTATCAATTGACCGCCAGCGCGGCGAAGGTAGCCAGGTTACAGTGCGTGGCTTTGGTCCTGAATATAACCTAGTGACCTTAAATGGTCGTCAAATGCCTACGCATAATAAGGTCAACCGTTCATTCGACTTCGGTGATCTGGCCTCAGAAGGTATTTCAGCCGTTGTGGTTCATAAAACTGGAGATGCTACAGCCGCAACAGGTGGTGTAGGTTCAACCATTAATATTATTACTACCAAGCCTCTTGAAGCCGGTTCTATTGCGACCTTTGGCGCCAAGATGGCAATGGATACTTCTACCGCCGAAGGCGATGACATTACACCTGAATTTTCTGGCTTGTTTTCTGAGACCTTTGCCGATGGTACGATCGGTATCGCCTTAAGTGCTTCAGCTCAGCGTCGCAACAATGCGGTAAACACTGCAACTGTTAGCGGCTGGCACACGACTCCAGGCAACACTGATGGTGGCTGGACTTCTGTTCCAATGAATGCGGACCAGGTAAATCGTCCAACAGAAGCCTCTGCTAACCTGTCTATACCTCAGGCTACTGGTTACCGTGTAAACGAATATGAGTCCGAGCGAGTTAATGGTCAGTTGACCCTTCAGTGGGCACCATCTGACGCGATTACAGCAACTGTTGATTACACCTACTCTGAGCTGGACCTAGAGCACACCTACAGCGATATGTCTGCCTGGTACAACCTGGGTAACAACGCTCAGTCATCTGTATGGGACAATGGCCCGGTTGCATCGCCAATTATGTATAGTGAAGTAAGTGGTAACAGCGATTTTGCCATGGGTATTGGTCACGATGGCTCTACCAACGAAAACGAGTCTGTTGGCCTGAACCTTGAGTGGCAAGCAACGGATACTCTGCTTCTTGCCCTTGATTACCATGATTCATCTGCAGAGAGCGGCACCTCTAACCCATTCGGTACTAGCTCACTGGTTACAATGGCCAGCTTTAACCGTGTTGGCACTACCAGCTACTTTGATCAGGACCTGCCTATTTTGCAGCTGAATCTTAATTCTGGTGCCGACGGCGCTGACAGACCCCTCTACAAAGATGACATGATCATCACTGGTAGTGTGTTCGGCAATGAGTTCTCTCATATGGATGTTGAACAGACTAGATTTAGCGGTACCTTCGATATGTCAGAGTCTACCAGCATTGACTTTGGTGTAGAGTTGACTGAAGTAAGCAACCGCACAACAGCCAAGTCTGTTGAGCGCGGTACCTGGGGCGGTATTTCTGATCCCGGTTATATCAGTGACATTCTGACCAGATCATCTATGGCCGATTCGTTCGACCAGATCTCTGGCCATGATGATCCACGTCGTCAAACCGAGTATTTCACTACTACACTAGAGCAGATCGTAACGCTTGCAGAAGCTCTACCACTGCCTGCTGACCAGGCTGTCGGTGACTGTGGCACGGCTTACTGTGCATCTACTGACTGGAACTCTGATAAGAGAACAACAGAAGAGACCGAAGGTGCTTATATTCAGTTAAGTCATGCAAGTGAATTCCAGGGTCGTCCTGTGAATCTCCGCGCTGGCCTGCGTTATGAGCAGACAGATGTTGTTTCTGCGGCACGCGCACCAACTTACGACACTGTTTACTGGGAAGGTTCAAGTGAGCATTATTTTGTAGAGGGTGCAGAGTCAGCCTTTGACGATTATACCGGCGACTACAGCCACGTTTTGCCTAACCTGGATTTTGATATTCAGCTTACTGATGACGTAGTTCTTCGTGCTTCTGTGAGTGAAACTATTACTCGTCCAAGCTATGAGTCGATTAAAGGTGGCATAACCGTTGGTGGTGAGACCTTCAAGTTCCGTGAAGCTAAAGCTGTTGGCGGCGATCCATCACTACTGCCTATTGAAGCCACTAACTTCGATATGTCGGTTGAATGGTACTACGGGGAAGCTGATTACCTGTCTGTCGGTTACTACAACAAAACAGTAGAGAACTTCATTGGTTCGGGTTACAAGCAGCAAGAGTTGTTTGGTCTGCGCAATCCAACTGGTGGCGGTCTTTATGCAGAAGTTGCTGCAGCTGAAGGCCTAGACCCAGCGTCAGAGTTCACGGCTATTGGTGTCGCCATGCAAGCTCAGTACCCAGAGCTTTTCGTAGATGGTAAATACTATCCAACTGCAGAAAATGATCCGTTGGTGTTCACTGTTACTGTTCCAACTAACGAAAAGACTGCGAAGGTTGATGGTATTGAAATCAATTGGCAGCATAACTTTAGCGACACGGGTTATGGCTTTATTGTTAACGCCACTATCGCCAATGCAGATATTTCCTTTGACGAGTTAGCGCTATCAACTCAATTTGTTCTTCCAGGCCTAAGCGATTCAGCTAACTTTATCGGTTTCTACGATAAAGCAGGCTTCCAGGCTCGCTTTGCTTATAACTGGAGAGACAGCTTTGTTGGCGGAATTGGCCAGGATGCGGGATCTGCGGCAATTAATCCGCAAATCATCGATTCTTATGGTCAGTTGGACGTGAGTGCTAGCTACGAAATCAACGAGAACCTAACAGTGTTTGCTGATGGCATTAACATCCTTGAAGCAGATTACCGCGTTTATAGCCGTGAAAAATTGCAGGTACTGCAAGCTGGTCAGACTGGCGCGCGCTATAACTTAGGTATCCGTTACACTTTCTAAGCCTAAACTTACTACATCTGTAGAGAAAGGTTTTGTAGCAAAGTGTGAAGTAACAAGAGAAGCCGCTTAATTTTTTAAGCGGCTTCTTTATTTACGCCGTATAAAAAAGGAACTCAGCGCTGTTTTTCGGATTGAGTAAAAGATTGTAGCTGCGGTAGCTAAAGGCTATCCTGTTTTTAAGGCCACAGGCCGACGCCTGTTTGCTGTGAGAAAAAATAGCTGATAACAATGAATAAAAAAATTAACAGACTGGTGATTGTAGGGGGCGGAACGGCCGGTTGGCTATCTGCGGGCATAATTGCTGCCGAGCATTGTATTGATATGCAGGGCGGCGACCCCGAGGGTTTTCAGCTTACCCTGGTAGAGTCCCCAGATATCAGCACCATTGGCGTAGGTGAAGGCACCTGGCCATCTATGCGCACCAGCTTACGTAAAATGGGCATCTCAGAGACGGATTTTTTCCGTGAGTGCAGTGCTAGCTTTAAGCAGGGCACGCAGTTTTCTGGCTGGACCACCGGGCAGAATGATTCTTACGCCCACCCTTTTACCGTCCCTCAGGGCTACGCCGAGACTAATTTGGCGCCCCATTGGCAGCCCTTGCGCGATCAAGTCAAATTTGCGGATGCCGTCTGTCCGCAAACCCCTTTATTTGAGGGAAAGCTTGCACCCAAGCAAATTTCCACTCCAGAGTACGCCTTTCAGGTTAACTATGGCTACCATCTGGATGCAGGAAAATTTGCCGAATTTCTGCGCAAGCACTGCGTTGAAAAATTAGGTGTCAAACATGTAAAAGCTAATGTGGTCGGTATAAAGTCTGACGATCATGGCGATATAGCTGCAATCGCCACCGATACCCAAGGTGATATTGGCGGTGATTTGTTTATTGATTGCAGTGGCTCCAGAGCATTGCTGCTGGGTGAGCACTTTAAAGTGCCCTTTGTAAGCAAGAGTCAGTACCTGTTTAACAACACCGCTCTGGCGGCCCAGGTTCCCTACGCCACACCAGAGGATCCAATTCAGTCATGTACATTATCGACTGCACAAACAGCGGGTTGGATATGGGATATAGGCCTGCCATCGCGCCGTGGCATAGGTCATGTTTACTCTGACGCGCACAACACTGAAGATCGAGCGACCGCAGAATTGCTCAACTATATTGAGGCCTCTGCGGGCAAACAGGCTGCAGGCCAGGCCACGGTGCGTAAAATTCAGTTTGATCCTGGTCACAGAGCCGAGTTTTGGCACAGGAACTGTGTCGCTATTGGTATGTCGGCGGGATTTATCGAACCTCTGGAAGCATCAGCGCTGGTATTGGTTGAGTTGTCCGCAGCGATGATTGCCGAGCAACTACCAGCCAATCGCTCAGTCATGAACTTGGTTGCCAAGCGTTTTAATGAAAAATTTCTCTATCGTTGGGAACGTATTATTGATTTCCTTAAGTTGCATTATATTTTGACTCAGCGCAAAGAAGACTACTGGCGGGATAATTGCGAGCAGTCGAGTATTCCCGAGCATCTAGTCGAGTCTGTGGCACTGTGGCGTCACCAGAGTCCCTGGCACCGAGATACAGGTCATGTTGATGAGTTATTTCCATCGGCCAGCTTCCAGTACATTCTGTATGGGATGGGTTTTGAAACTCAAAGAAGTGTTACCCAGCGTCGCTCAGACCTAGATGCCAGCAAGATGGCTGGCAAGTTATTTCAAGAAAATGCTAAAAGAACGCAGCAGTTGCAGGGCTCATTGCCGACCAACCGCGAACTAATCAATAAAATTTACAGCTATGGATTTCAAAAAATCTAGCGATAGGTACAGCGGAGAAAATATGAGCAACTATGTCATTCTAAACAGTTCTGCCCACGCCAAGACCCAGGTCATCACCGATCGCGGTGCAGAATATGGCGACAATGTAAAATATGCCCTGACGTTTCCATTTGAGTTTAGAAACATCCAGTCCTGTTATCCGATCTTTTTTAGTAAAGACGGCGACACTGGGCAGTTTTATCCGATTGCGCTATTTGGGTTGGCCAATAATGAAAACCTGTTTCTCAGTGACAGTGGCTGGGATGCAACCTATATCCCAATGATGATTGAGCGCCATCCATTTTTGATTGGTTATCAGGCTGCTCCGGGTGAAGGTGACAATAATACGAAACCGGTGGTTTCTATTGATATGGACAACCCTCGACTGAGTGAAACCGAGGGAGAGATTCTGTTTACCGAGGATGGCAAGCCAAGTCCCTATCTTGAAAAAACCATTGCTCGTCTGGAGGCGATTAATAGTGGCCATGAGCATAACAAGGGCTTTATAAAGGCATTGATAGACAATGATCTGCTCGAACCCTTTACCCTTGAAATTAAATTGAACGACGGCTCAGATAACCAGTTACTTGGGTTTTACACAATCAATGAAGATAAGCTGCTCGAGCTGAAAGGCGATGCTCTGGAAAACTTAAATCGACAGGGTTACTTGCAGGCAATTTATATGAGCATGGCCTCCTATGCTCGTATTAGAACTCTGATTGATAAGAAAAACCTGCAGCTGGCTTAGGATTTTGGGCCTTTGTTAGAGATTACTCGGCAGATTAAAGAGCGCTATGACTGTGGTTCCGGTGCGATACCAGAGGATGTACTCCGCTCCTCTGAGCCGCTTGTCTTGAGAGGACTGGCAGCAGATTGGCCATTGGTAAGGGAGGCCAACAGGTCGTCCCGACATGCGATTAAGTATATTAGCCAGTTTGATAGTGGTCACGTGCTGACTGCTTTTAAGGGGGGGTCGGAGATTGATGGGCGGGTTTTTTATAACAGCGATTACAGCGGTTTTAATTTTGAAACCCTGCGCCTGACACTTTCTCAGGTTTTCGACAGCCTCAACCAACAGGCTGCAGAAGAGCAGGCGCCAATGCTCTATGTGGGCTCCACCATGATTGATCGATGGTTGCCAGGCTTTCGTGAGCACAATGATTTAAGGCTGGCAGAACAGAACCCGATTGTCAGTATCTGGGTGGGTAATCGTAGTCGTATTGCGGCGCACTATGATTTCCCTACCAATATAGCCTGTTCGGTGGCTGGGCGACGTCGATTTATATTGTTTCCGCCTGACCAGCTAGACAACCTTTACGTTGGGCCGCTCGATTTTACTCCGGCCGGTCAGCCAATAAGTTTGGTCGATTTTGCCAAGCCAGATTACGCGCAGTTCCCACGGTTTCGTCAGGCCCTGGAGTCTGCGCAGGTGGTTGATCTGGAGCCTGGTGATGCACTGCTGATCCCTAGTATGTGGTGGCATCATGTTGAGGCGCTGGAGGATTTTAACGTGCTGGTCAACTACTGGTGGCGCAATACCCCGGCCTACATGGGGCCGCCGCTAAATGCGCTGCAGCATGCCATGATGAGCCTGCGCGATCTTCCGGCCGAACAGCGCGCGGCATGGCGACAGATTTTTGATCATTACGTATTTGATCATAATGAACAAACTATAGAGCATATTCCTGAACAGGTTAGGGGTGTGCTAAACGCGATGGATGAAGAGTCAGCACGCACAATTCGTACATTGCTTTTAAATAAGTTTAAACAATAAATACCCTGGTTGGAGATATAGTTGTGGCAACTCAAAAAGTAAAAAAGGTCGTAATTGTTGGTGGCGGCACAGCAGGTTGGATGGCGGCAGCGTCAATTGCCAAGCTGCTCGGTAAAGATCTGGATATCTCTTTAATTGAGTCCGACGAAATCGGCACCGTCGGTGTTGGTGAGGCGACGATTCCAACAATGATCACCTTGCATCAGTTGCTGGGCATCAATGAACGCGAATTTTTAGCCGCTGTGCAGGGTACTTTTAAGTTAGGCATTTCCTTTGAGAATTGGAAAAATGTTGGTCAAGACTATATTCACTCCTTTGGTTTTACGGGCAAAGACTGTTGGGCTGCGGGCTTTCAGCATTTTTGGTTAAAAGGTAAAGAGCGAGGCATCAGTGGGAATTTTGGCGAGTACTGCGCCGAACTACAGGCTGCCAAAGAAAATAAATTCGCCGTACTACAGGGTAATGCCCTGAATTATGCCTACCATATGGACGCTGGTTTATATGCCAAGTTTTTACGCAATATTGCCGAGCAGAACAGAGCTAAGCGAATTGAAGGCAAAATTGTTGAAGTAAGTACTTGCAGTGAAAGCGGTGATATTACGCATGTGACTCTGGCCTCTGGACAGAAAGTTGAGGGCGACCTGTTTATTGATTGCAGTGGCTTTATTGGCCTGCTTATTGAGAAGACCTTGCACACCGGTTATGACGACTGGTCCCACTGGTTGCCCTGCGACAGTGCTGTGGCGGTACAGACCAGGTCAGTGGCAGAGCCCATTCCCTATACCAGATCAATTGCCCGTGATGCTGGCTGGCAGTGGCGTATCCCGCTGCAGTCTCGTGTTGGTAATGGTATGGTTTTCTGCAGCAAATACTTATCTGATGATGAGGCGACTAAGACGCTGTTAAGCAATGTCGAAGGCGAGGTATTGACCGAGCCGCGAATAATTAAGTTTCGTACCGGTCAGCGTCGCAAGCACTGGAATAAAAACTGCATTGCACTGGGTTTGGCAAGTGGATTTATTGAGCCCTTGGAAAGTACCAGTATTCATATGGTCCAGCGAGGCATTGTGCGCCTGTTACAGATGTTTCCATTTGATGGGGTACGCGAACCTGATGTGGAAGAATTTAATACGCAGATGAAAGAAGAGTTTGAATTTATCCGCGACTTTATTGTGCTGCACTACCATGTCACTGAGCGTGACGACACTAAGTTTTGGCGTCACTGCCAGAAAATGGCGATACCAGAATCGCTACAGCATCGCATCGATCTATTTAAACAAACCGGTCGAGTGTTTCAAAAAGCAGGCGATGTATTTGCCGAAAACTCTTGGACTCAGGTAATGTTGGGGCAGGGCCTGATGCCCGAACAGTACCACCCGATTGTTAATATGATGAGTGATGACGAACTCAGCGCGTTCCTTGAAACGATAAAGGGTAATGTCGATAAGCTAGTGAGCCAGCTGCCCAGTCACCAGGCGTTTATTTCCAACTACTGCAAAGCCGAGGCGATGTAGCGCTACTTCAACTGCTTGATTAAAAACTCGCGGATTTCAAGATTCTGTTCAGGGGTTAAACTGGTCAGTACATCGTTGAGATCCGCCGGTAGGTGTTGCGCCGGATCAGTATCGGTTTTAAAGACATAGTAATTAAAGTAATCGCGCCAGGCCTCTCGTTTTTGCGCGCTGAGACCACCAATACTCATCATTGCATGGATCAAGCTGTCATTGGGTGAGACGCCGCTCTCTGTCTCGCCACCCCACCAATAATTAACCAGTACATTGATGCTCTCCAGTGATTCAACACCATGCCACCAGAGAGCGGGGATGTAGATTCCATCGCCAGGTTCTAGAATCGCTTCTTGCGCGACTTCAAGTGCCTTGGCATATTTCGGAAACAGGGCCAAATCAGGTTGATCAATATCGACCATACTCACCGGAACACCCCCTGGTGTCACCAGGGTTGGCCCTGGATAAAGGTTCTCGATCGCCCCAGGGGGAAATACATTAAATTTGCGTCGGCCAGCCACCACGCAGGCGAGGTTGTCATGAATGTCATAATGGGGCGCCACTGTGGCGCGGTTTCCCAGCCACATTGTGGGTTCTATACTAGCATCCAGCAGCGGCTGCTTGTTGAGTGCTTTAAAGCCTGGCAGCACCTGCGCTATCGGAATGGCTTGCAGGGCAATGGCAAATGGGTCGCGATGGTCTTTAATTTTAACCAGGCGCTCAACCCCGATACTCAATGTTACCTGAGCTTTTTTAAAGTTAAGCGCCTCTAAACCAGGTTGATAAAAAAACCGACCATTGATACTGGGGTCACCCACCAGCGCCGAGATAACCTTTTCGCTGTCCTGTGCTTTGAGGTAATTGGCAATGGCTTCTGGAGATTCACCACCTGCTTTAACTGCGGGCCAATCGCCGACCACTGATTTGATATGCGCAGGTTTATTCTGCACCACAATATCGTTATGAAAGGTATTAAAGTCGACGTTTTCCCAAACAGGAATCTGCTGCAAGCTGAGCCCCCAGAATGATTTTTCTTATAATATTCAAATTATCGCAGAAAACCCATAATAGTCGAGCTTTACTCAGATTGGGTCTGGGTTTATAGAATCTAAACAACCTGTTAGAGCAGTTTATTTAAACTGTCAGCTTCAACTAGCGCACGCAGGTCACTGGCACCACCAATCAGCATGCCATTGATAAAGATCATTGGAAATGAAGGCCAGCCAGTCCACATTTTAAGCGCATTGCGACGGCGCCAAAGTGTAAAATAATTGCCAAACTCCAGATAGGTATGTTCTATTGCCAGATCATTTAGTGTTTTACGTGCTCTTTTTGGCGCCGGGTTTTGAGCCATGCCAACGACCACGACTTTGTTATTGGCAACCGCTTCTTGAACTTCCAAGATAATATCGGCGTGATTATCAGCGATGGTTTTTTTGATCGCAGGATGAATATTTTTATTAGCGAGAATCTGACGTGGCATTGGTTTACCTTATTAACTTTTTAATTCTTCGAGTTTAGAAAATAGCTGCAGTGCGTCGGGATTAGCCAGTGCATCTATATTGTTGACTGGCTCATTATGCACCATTTTACGCACCGCTAGCTCGACTATTTTGCCGCTAATAGTGCGCGGTATATCAGCCACTGCAACGATTTTTGCAGGCACATGGCGCGGCGTGGTTTCAGCGCGAATGGTGTGTCGGATTGTCTGCTGCAGCTCGTCGGTTAGCTCGGTTCCGGGTCGCAGCATAACAAAGAGTACTACCCGAACATCGCCTTGCCAGTCTTGACCAACACAGACGGCATCTATGACTTCGTTGAGTTTTTCTACCTGCCGATAAATTTCCGCTGTACCAATTCTTACGCCACCTGGGTTTAGTACAGCATCCGAGCGCCCATGGATAATCATGCCGCCATGTGGGGTTATTTCGCCATAGTCACCCTGAGCCCAAATACCGGGATAGGTCTCAAAATAGGCACTGTGATATTTCTTATTTTGGTCATCATTCCAAAAATAGATTGGTGCACTGGGAAATGGACTGGTGCACACCAGTTCGCCTTTTTGCTCCTTGACTGCCTCGCCCTGATCATTCCAAATCTCCACGGCCATACCCAGACCGCGACACTGTATCTCGCCCTCCCACACTGGCAGGCAGGGGTTGCCCAAAACAAAGCAGGACAGAATATCGGTGCCACCGGAAATTGAAGCGAGACATAGATCGGTTTTTATATCTCGATAAACATAGCGAAAGCTCTCATGAGAAAGCGGTGATCCTGTGGACAGAATGGTTTTTAGTTTTTCCAGATTATGCGTTTTGCGCGGCACTACTCCAGCTTTTTCCAGAGCAGCAATATACTTGGCGCCACCGCCGAATAGACTAATGTCCTCCTGCTCTGCCATATCCAGCAGTGCGGTGGCATCTGGATAAAATGGCGACCCATCATAGAGCACCAAAGTGGCCTCTGATGCTAGACCAGTCACCAGCCAGTTCCACATCATCCAACCGCAGGTGGTGTAAAAAAATAATACATCTTCCGGCTTTAGATCGCTGTGCAATTGCTGTTCTTTAAGGTGTTGAATTAACGAACCGCCGGCACTGTGAACAATGCATTTGGGTGCACCAGTGGTACCGGATGAATACATAATATACAGCGGATGATCAAAGGGAAGCTGTTCAAAGATGAGTTCCTGATTGCTTTGATGGGCTAAAAAATCAGCCCACAGAATACCTTGGGGTAGTTCGTCAATAATGGGCGCTTGCTCGACAATCGGTACCAGTACGAGCTGCTTCACGCTGCCAATTTTGCTACAGATTTCCTGTAATCGCGGCATTGAGTTAATGGTTTTACCGTTGTAAAAATAGCCATCACAGGCAAATAGCACTACCGGCTCTATCTGACCAAAGCGATCCATTACCCCGTTGATACCAAAATCAGGCGAGCAGGATGACCAGATGGCGCCAATACTTGCCGTGGCCAACATAGCCACAATAGTCTCCGGGATGTTAGGCATAAAGCCGGCAACACGATCGCCAGGCACCACTCCAAGATTTCTCAGCGATGTGGCGCAGTTAGCTACCTGATCATAGAGTTCCGCGTAGCTGACTGTGCGGCGGTGGCCATTTTCAAGCCGTGCTACCAAGGCTATTTTATCGGTACGGTTGCGCAGCAGGTTTTCGGCAAAATTAAGTCGCGCCCCATCAAACCAGCGGGCACCGGGAAACTGATCGGCTTGGCTGAGAATGCTGTCGGCCGTTTTGGATGCGCGAATATCGGTAAATATCCACATCTGTTGCCAGAACAGGTGGGGTTGCTCGATGCTCCATTGATGCAATTGATCATAGTCATCAAAGACCAGGCCCAGTTCACGCTCGAGCTGTTGGCTAAAACGGACCATATTACTGGCATTAATTCTGTCTTTGCCGGGCTGCCAAAGGGGGCTGTCGCTGTGCATAGTCTGAGCTCATTATGGTGTGGGATTGACGGAGATTGCCTGAGCATTATAATTAACTCAAATTGTATTAAATCATTAATTAATAGATAAATATTATGAATGCCACAATCAAACAGTTGCGCGGGTTTGTCGCCATTGCTGAAACCGGCAGTTTTGCTGAGGCCTGTGAGCAGCTGCACCTCTCCCAGCCCGCACTCAGTGTCTCTATCCGCAAACTTGAGCAGGAGACGGGTGGATTGCTGTTTGCGCGCTCAACCAGGTCTGTTGCTCTGACCCCGGAAGGGCAGCAGTTCCTGCCGGTCGCGAAGCGTTTACTCGAGGACTGGCGTCAGGGCTTCGATGATCTGCAGCAGCTATTTACCCTGCGTAGAGGCAAGCTAACGATTGCTGCTATGCCTTCTTATGCCAGTAACTGCCTGCCTAGTATTTTGGCGGCATATGGTCAGCGGTATGCCAATATTCGAGTGACAGTGCAGGACATCGTTATGGAGGAAGTGATCAGTGCGGTGCGCTCTGGTCGGGTTGAGCTGGGTATTACTTTTAAGCCGGATAGTTTGGATGGCGTGGATTTTGCGCCATTATTTAACGACCGTTTTATCGCTATTTTGCCGCCTCGGCACCGATTGCTTAATCACGGTAATCTAACGTTTAAGGATCTCCTCGGTGATACATTGGTGGCTCTGAATCGGGGATCGAGCACACGCGACTGGACAGAGCATGCGATCGCTAAAGCCAGTGTTGAACCGGCGAGAATATTTGATGCATTTCAGTTAACGACAGTGGGTGCCATGGTTGCTGCTGGTGTTGGCGTGGCCGTGGTACCAGCCCTATGTGCACAACAGATGGAGAGCCTGGGTGCAGTTTGTCGCCCGATTGAAGGCCCTGGTATTGAGCGTGAGGTCGGTTTATTTACCCGGCGGCGGCACCCGCTTTCAACGGCAGCTCAGCAGATGGTTGATCTGTTGTGCAACTAATAGGGGGTATTCCTTGCAATTTATTCTTTCGAGGAAAAATATTAGTGCAGATTACCTATGCTAACGCCCGCCCTAGAGGCAATTTTATCGCAGGATACCGACGCCGAATCGAACTCATTAAACAGCTCAAATACGGCGGAGGTTATTTTCATCTGTGTTTCGTGGGCGGCAATTACAAATAGTCTCGTAAAGATAAAATTTAAATTTTAATTGCCAACCTGCAGCATATATTTTGCCACAGCTAACTGTGTTTCTGGATCAAGATAATTTTGTGCTGGCATCTCCGGAAAATTATTACGCTTCTTGATTGGCGCGTTAATGTAGCTGGCAAGTCCCTCTGGGTTACCGGCATACATAGCCTGGATCACCTGTACTGATGGACCAATTAGACGTCCGGTATAGCTGTGGCAACCAGTGCATACACCCAGGTAGGCAATTTCACCGCGTTCTTCTGGGTGAATAACCCGGGGTTCGGCACCACCAGCCAGCAGGTAGGATTCGATACTGTCGGTATTGGTAAAGTCACATTCCCCGTAGTTACCAATGCCCACGGTGCGATAACGATGACGATTAATAATACAGCTGCCTTCGCTGGAGCCTACATGGACGATATCCACCAAGCCTGTGTGCAGCTCTGTGAGCGCCACGGCCTTCACTTCGGCAATGGTGTCATAGCCATTATTGAGCATCACATTATCTAAAATCATGGTGCGATCAGAGTTGGGGTCGGACTCTAGGTCCATAGTGATAGTGGTGGCAAAGCTGTGATCATTAATAATAATGCCCGCAGTTTTATTATTGGAAATAATATTACCTTCGATGATCACATCGTCTGCCGCCATTACCAAAATACCGGTACCCGCGGGAATGCCAGACACTATTGAACCAGGCGCGCCGAAGTTTGGGGTGTTGTTATCGAGCACAAAGTTATTGCGAATAATGACATCTTCAGTGGTTTTAATTGGTAGGCCCGGGGTAACAAAGGCGAGAATGCCCCCAGTGTTATGGTGGGCATTGTTGTGCTCAACCACAGCGTGGCGACTATTTTCAATTTCGATACCGGCAACGCTATCAAATACCTCATTGTAGGCAACATGAATATTGTCACTCATGCCGATATAGATGGCTGCATCTTCAATGCCAGAGACCACATTGTGTTCGACCAAACCATTGGTTCCTAGCTGCGGGAAAATACCATAAATGCCGGTATCTACAATGACGTTATTACGAATCTCAAAATTGTTGCCGGCCTGACCCATAATGCCATTGCCTTTATATTTAGTAATGCGAAAATTCTCAATAATAATATTGTTGCCAGAATAGAGAATGGCATCATTGAGTTTTCCCAATCCATCCAGAGTTGCACGCAGGCCACCCTGAATAACACCGACTAGATGAATGTCGTCTTTGTCGATATACAGGGTCTCTGAATAGGTGCCCGGCATTACCTGAATGGTATCACCTGGCTGTGCCGCCTCTACGGCAGTTTGGATAGAATCACCTGGGTTAACAGTATGAATATTGCCCTGCGCGCTGCGGTGGGGCACTGCGCCAACCGTCACCGCTGACTGAAAGCCGCCGCTGTAGCTGGCGCCGCCGACTGAGCTGGTGATAACCGGAGCAACATTATTGCTACTGCCTATAATCCAACCACCGGCAAAAATAATGATAGCAAATACGACTTTAAACTTGGTATTCATAACTATTCTCCTGATGCGGTAACAAAATTGCTACTGCTGGCTGTGCTACTTAGTAAACCTGAGGGAACCTGAGCTGGAATATTGGGCATAAAGCTCTCGTCACTTAATGCACCCATAAAATCCACTAATAAATCGAGTTCTGTGTCG
Organism: uncultured Porticoccaceae bacterium; assembly: GCA_965662065.1. Lineage (GTDB taxonomy): Bacteria > Pseudomonadota > Gammaproteobacteria > Pseudomonadales > Porticoccaceae > HTCC2207. The sequence goes on from CBFIGD010000004.1 coordinate 33,501, forward strand.
GTTAAATTGGGGTTTGAGATATGCCAGTGCAGCAGCAACGTCTCTCCCTGTGGCACCGCATGGCCGCGGCCCTTGGTATAAAACTCTGCCGCCTCGCGCAATGTAGAAAATCTGCCACTGTGCATATAGGGCGCGGTGCGGGCAATATTGCGCAGTGTCGGGACTCGAAAGCCACCCCGCAGGCGCTCGGCACTGTATGTCTGTGCAGCGCCTATGTCGCGGGGTAATCCGGCAGGTTCCGGGGTACCAATAACGGCTATCTGTTGATTGGTAAACAGTGGCGGCGTGTGGCACTGAGAACAGCGCGCGACAAAGGAGCGAAATACATTGAGCCCGGCTAGTTGGTTGGCATTGAGAGCCTTGGCATCGCCGTGGGCATAACGGTCATAGGGGCTGTTTAGGGAGATTAGAGAGCTTTGAAAAGCAGACAGCGCGCTAACTATATTGTCGACCACCAACGCATCGGTTGAGTCGGGGAAGGCCTGGCGAAATAATTCGGGATAGGCATCCACCAGTTTCAGGCTAGCCACTAGTTGCTTAGGCGTATTGGCCATTTCATGATCTGAGAACAGCGGACCAAGTGCCTGTTCTTCAAGACTATGTGCGCGAGCATCCCAGAAAAATACCTTTAGAAACGCGCTGTTCCACAATGTGGGAGCTGAGCGCTGACTTACCTGACCGCGAGCACCGACACTGCGATCCCTACCATCACTAAACCCCAGTGCTGGGTTGTGACAGTTAGCGCAGGAGAGGTTTTTGTCGCCTGACAGCACTGGATCAAAAAACAGCAGACGACCCAGATCAATCTGTTGCGGGCTAAACCCATCGCGATGCGGGGGCAGAGCTGTTTTTAAACCGCCGAGACCGCGATCCTGAAGCGAATCATAGAGCTGATAGAGGTTGCGCAGGCGGCATTGATTGTTGCTGTTAAGGGCAAAACTGGCAGGGCATTTGTCTGCAAGGGTGAACTGTGGTTTGGCTTCAACAACAGAGGCGGGCGCAAACACCCATAGTAGTACAGCACAGATACACAAATATCCAACACTGCGACGGCTACCTCTGATTAATTTCCCCATGACTTTCTTTATTTTTATAATTTTTTTGTCGAGTATGCCCTATTTTAGGGTTGTTGTTCGCCCTGGCGAGCAGTGGGCAGTTGTATGCTCATCTTGCATGCCCCAACTCCTCATTTTTATTTGGTGTTATCAGGCACTTTATCGTAAATACCCACCATTTGGCGACTTAATGCCAGCAGCTGCCCATTGGGGTGGTAAATTTTCCCCTCAGTATGGGCATAGCCGCGGCCTGCCTGAATTGCAGTGCATTCGTAATAGAGCAGATCCTCGATCTTGAGCGATGCTCTAGGGTGCATAAATTCAATATTCCAGGTTATGGTGCTGCATGGGGCTTTTGTCGTCATCATGGGCAGTACTGCCGGTGGCCAGGCATCAACCAGTGCGAGAATTGTGGCATCATTAAGACTTTCGTTGGGCTGGGCGAAACGCATCCAGCCGGTCATCAGGCTGTGATCAGAGCCGCTAAAGGGCGGGTTGTCATTGGTTTGGCGAATATCAAAGTAGCTGACAAACCGGGGCGCTGAACCCTGTTTAAATTCAAAGGCTAACTCTTTGGTATCTTGCACCGCAACGGGAAATGCTTTGATCGGCGGGTCGATCTCAATAGCCGATAGCCGGTCAGTGGTATAACAGGCGACGATTTCGGTTTTAACTTCGCCCCCCTGCAGAAGCTGCCCTTCAATTTGAATCACAGATCTACCCTGTGACAGAACACGGTGGCGAAACTCGCAGGGTATGTCCGCTATGACCGCACCGCAGAAGTGAATATTCACTGTTCGCAGATCACGACCGGTTAATTCAATATTGGATTCAATGTGCACCAGCACCAAGGCGGCGGTCAGGCCACCAAAAATATTGCGCCCCTGGCCCCATACCTCACTGATAGGGAACTCAGTTTCAGTCTTGGCCAGATTGCGATAATGTACAAATTCCACGGGAATCCTTGTCAGTCAGTAATAGGGCAGATCTCGGCTAATAAGTGTCTAATTCTGGCGCCTCTGGGTAAAGACCGAAATTAGACCAGGCAGTACTGCTGTAAGGTATGCAGATTAGGACTAGCCATGGATAGGAGCCGTCTTTATGATTGCGCCAACGCTAACAAAAAAAATGAATCTATGACAAATTTACTTGCTCAACCATTGACCTTGCCCTGCGGTGCGGTGCTGCCAAACCGTCTGTCCAAAGCCGCTATGACCGAGGGCCTGGCCACAGCGGAGGGCATGCCAACGCCTGAGCTCGAACGACTCTATGGTATCTGGAGCGATGGGGGTGCAGGTATGTTGCTGTCGGGCAATATCCAGGTAGATAAAGACCACCTTGAGCGCCCGGGCAATGTGGTGATTGATTCTGAACCCAATGCACAAATGCAGGTGGCACTGGCGAGCTGGGCGAAGGCCGCCACCCGCAATGGCAACCACTTTTGGGCGCAAATTAGTCATGCGGGTCGTCAAACGCAAAAAATTGTCAATAAAGCACCCAAGGCGCCCTCGGCGGTGAAGTTGGGACTTCCCGGCGGTCAATTTGGTGAGCCTGTAGCGCTTACCGCGGAGGAGATTGCTGAGATTGTGCGCCGCTTTGCTGTCTGTGCGGCAGCGGTTAAGGCCGCTGGCTTTACTGGTGTTCAGGTGCATTCTGCCCATGGCTATTTATTCAGCCAGTTTTTAAGTCCGCGCAGCAATCTGCGCACCGACCAGTATGGCGGCACATTGGCCAATCGCGCCCGAGCGCTGTTAGATGCGGTAGCTGCAGTGCGCAAGGCAGTGGGGCCAGAATTCCCAGTGTCGGTTAAGCTCAATAGCGCTGATTTCCAGAAGGGCGGGTTTGACTTTGAGGACAGTCTGCAAGTGGTGCAATGGCTTGAGCAGGCCGGTGTCGACCTAATTGAAATCTCTGGTGGTACCTATGAGCAGCCAAAGCTGCTGGGTCTGCAGGGAATGGAGGAAGAGGAAAAACAGGAGGTGGCCGAATCGACCATGGTGCGCGAGGCCTACTTTGTGGATTTTGCCCTGGCCATGCAGAAAAAAGTCAGTATCCCGCTGATGGTCACCGGCGGCTTCCGCCAGCGACTGGCGATGGAGCAGGCGCTTGAGAGCGGCAGTGCCGATGTGGTTGGTCTGGGTCGCCCCATGTGTGTGATGACCGATGCGCCCAAACAGCTGATGGAAGGCCTGGAAGAATTGCCCCGCTATGAAAATGAACTGTCTCTGTTTCCACGTTGGCTAGGGTTTTTGGGTAACGTAAAAAGCTTGCGCGCCATGGCTGGTTTTGCTGTGCAATATTGGTTTTACGGGCAGATTGATGCCATAGGCCGCACTGGCCAGGCTAACCCCGAGTTAACCGTATTTAAAGCCACCCAGGAAACCATGGCACGGCAAAAGAAGCTGACCCAATAAGCGTTTGATCTAGGAGGCTGGATTGCCGCATGCCTGATTGGCAGGCACCGCAATATCCATCAGTTTCGGACTGGGGAGTTTAAGGGCTGCCATCATTGCGGCATACTCCTCTCCACTGCGTACCTGAAGTCGAGGATTATGCTGTTTTTCCTCGCCAATACTGCTTTTCGACCAGCCTTTGTAATCATGGCCCGGGTAGACCTCGGTGTCTTCAGGCAGTTTGAGCAGCACCTGATAGAGACTATGGTACTGGGCCAAAGCATCACCATTTTGAAAATCAGTGCGTCCCGTGCCGCGAATCAATAATGTGTCACCACTAAACAGCATGCCTTGTGTGGGCATATAAAAGCTGTAGGAGTCGTCGGTGTGCCCCGGTGTGTAAATAACCTCGAGCTGAATATCCCCTACCTTTATCTGATCCGAATGAGTAAAGGTCTTACTGACACAGTCCGCCATTGACTGCTCGCCCATCATGGTGATGCAGCTGGTGTGGTCGCGCAATGCACCCAGGGCAGTAATATGGTCTGCATGGGTGTGGGTATCCAGACAGACTTTCAGCTGTAGATTGAGTTGCTCCAGCAGACTGAGATAGCTTTGGGTATTGGCGATTACCGGGTCAATCAATAATGCCTCACCGCTTTTAGAATCCCCCAGCAGGTAGGTGTAAGTGGAGGAGTCTCGATCAAATAACTGTCTAAAAATCATATGTAGTGTCCTGTGTTTCCTTAGTTATGCTCATGGCTCTGCCCATTAACCCAGTTGTCTGGCTAGCGTTGTCAATGTCACCGCAATGAGGCTCAGGGCAAAGATTTTTTCCAGCTGTGCTCCAGCAATTTTGCTGGCCATCAGCCGCCCCGCCAGCATGCCGAACAGACCGCCGACACAGACATAGGATAATAGCTGCCAGTCCAGCACATTGTGTTGTGCAAAGCTGACAAATCCTGTGCCACTGATTAATGTAATAATCAGCAGCGAGGTGGCGACTGCCTGGCGCATGGATACCTGCGCCACAAACACCAGTGTTGGCACAATCAGAAAACCCCCGCCGACACCAAATAAACCACTCAAAATCCCCACCACAATGCCGCTGGCCAGCAGAGCAGCGATGCAGCTGGCGGAGAGGTTAAACCTGCTGGAATCATTAAATCGGCAGATGGGCTCTATATAGTCCTGATCGCCTGAACCCCCATTGGCGCGAACAACAGTTGACTGTTGAGGCGAGCGGGTAGCCTGACGCCACATCAGTGCTGCGATACTGATTGCCAGAACCGAAAAACCCAGCAACAGGATATTTGCACTGAGCTGAGTTCCCAGCTGTCTGCCCACTGGGGCCAGCACTGCGCCGCACAGACCCAGCAAAAGGGCCGGAATCCAGAGAATATAGTTGCCCTGCCAGTTGCTAATGGTGCCAAACAGAGCACTGAGCGATACCACCCCAAGTGCGACACCGACGGCCTGATCAACGGGCAGATTGAGCAGCAATATCAGCATTGGCACCGCAAAGACGGAGCCGCCCGCGCCGGTAAGGCCCAGGACCAGACCAATAATCGCGCCGATTAACAGGCCTATGATCACTAGGCTTTACTGTTCCAAGGCATACGCGCCAGAGCCATACCCATAGCACAGGTATCGGTGATTCCGGCGAATGTTAAACCAGCGCCTACAAAGCCTGACAGGCCATAGAACCAGGGGTTATACCAGGTTCCCAGCAGCACACCGACCAGCACCAGCAGCCCGGCAGTAATGCGTACCTGGCGCTCTAGGCTGATAACGTTGCCGCTACCCTGCTCTGGGGTTAGCCCATGCTGCTTTAGGCTATTTAGTCCCCCTTCGATAATCACCAGTGGGCTGTCAATATGTTCATGCAGCTGCTGCGCTGCTTTGGTGGCTCTGGGGCCACCGGCACAGAGCAAGTAGACAGGTTGCTCGGATTGATGGCCCACGGACAGGAGATATTGGGTAATGCTGTTGTGATCCAGATTCTGCAGTGGAAAATGGGCCGCTCCAGCGAGGGCTTCCACATTGATCTCTGCATGAGTGCGCACATCCAGCACAGTGGGTTTGTTGAGCTTATTAAATGCGTCTGCGGCAATGCTTGTTATAGTCATACTTACACCTCGTTAAATATTATGGGCAATAGATGGATTTCAGAACCTTGATTACCTGAATCGCTTCATTGCCTTGGAGTTGATAATAAATAGTTTGCGCCTCACGTCTGGTCTGCACCAGCTCGGCACTGCGCAGCGATGCCAGATGCTGGGACAGGGCGGACTGGCTCAGGTTGGTTCTACTGTTAAGCTCTGTGACCGAGAGTTCGCCATCGATCAGAGAGCACAGAATCATCAGCCGATGCTGGTTACTCAACTGTTTTAACAGAGCTGATGCTTCCTGGGCATGCTCGGCCAGTTGCTCCAGATCACTGGTAGTCAATGGATTGGGCATATTTAGGCTCGCGGGCTGATAGTTTGGATCAGTATATATTATAAATGTCTAAATTAGAATAATCTAATATAATATTTAAACAGTCGCTGTTTGAGCTTTGAGTGGGCTTTAAATTGAGAGAGGCGAGGAAAAATGCCGGGAGCACAACAGTCGTTTTATCTGGCGCCCCAGATCTGTCTGGCCAGAGTCTCCAGGCTTGGTCGATTTGGATTTAGAATCCAGTCCGCCAATGGTTCTGCCACTGGCGGGTAATTTAAGGCCGGTTCCGAATCTTGCTGCAGCCAGCGCTGGAGAATACCCTGATCTAGACAGTCCATAGCAGTGGCACGGCCCATTTTCTCAAGGGCCAAAACATTACACAGCTGTTCATACTGTCCCGCCAATGGCTTGACCAGTAATTTTTTACCGTAACTCAGGGCCTCGCTGGAAAGTTCGAATCCAGCGTTGCTGATCACGCCCGAACAGTTCATAAGTTGCTCATGAAAGACTGTGTGGGATAGAGGATTAACCTTGATATGGCCGAGGTGTTGCACGTTTTCTACCTTGGCAAAAATGTCAAACTCATAATCGGTAAAGGGCTCCACAAAGGCAATAATATCATTGAGATCTTCAAAGCCCATATAGACAACGATCTTCTTTTTAAGAAGTTTTCCTGCTGCCTGGGGCCCTATCAAAGGGGGTAGCACGGGTTGATCAAAGTGATGGTAGTGAAAGCCAACGGAGGTTTTGCTTGGAGCAAAAAATTTCATCAACAGTTGCGAAGCCAAATGCCCTTTGACCCTGGGTACGTTTTGATAAAAAGCACATTGGTGACTGACTGCAATACAGGGAACTCCCTGACGTTTTGCTGCCCAGGCGGTAATAGGCTCAAAATCCGAAATAACCAGATCGTACCCAGACAGGTCCAGTTGACGGATATCTTTGATCAGCCGGAAAATATTATTGCCCAACATTGTTTTGCCGATCTGCATACGCCCGCGCTCAAATATTAGCGTCAGTCCTTGCAGTACAGTGAAGTCTGCAAAATCCCCCATATCAAAAAAGTCTTCTTGCTTGCGACCAGAAAACACAAAGTCGATTTCAACACCAGGCCGCTGGAGCGCCGGTAAAAGAGCTCTGGTTCTGGACAGATGACCATTGCCGGTGCCCTGGACACCGTAAAGAATTTTCATGGACTTGCCTTACAAAAGGATAGCGGTTGCAAAAGATGCTGCACTCAAACCAAGTATGGCACCAGCGGCAATATCTGTTGGGTAGTGTACGCCCAGCACAACGCGAGACAGACCAATCAGGCCAGCCCAACAATAGGCAATTAACGCCACATCCCCATAAAACTGGGCCACTAAGCTGGCGACTACGAATGCTGCTGCCGTATGACCAGAGGGCATGCTAAATTCATCAGAAGGCTGCACAGCGCGCATGCAAGACGGCAATTTGTTAAAAGGGCGCTCTCGCTTGAAGAATGCTTTGAGCAACATAAAGCAGGGCAGCTCAAAAACAAAAGCTAGCAGTACAGCCTGGACCCACAAAAGGCTTTGGTCAGTCTGAAAGAGCAGGGCTGCTATGGCAAGCGCGACATAAAGATGGCCATCACCGGTGTGGGAAATCGCCTTAAAAACACCTCGTACCGGCACTGAGGTCTGCAGTCTGTTAAACCACAAAAACCCAATGACATCGAAATTGCTAATTGTTTTAAGCATAGCCAGTCACCTCACACCTGATGAGAGACTAGCTTATGGCTGATATACGACAATTATTTGAATGCTTAATGAAGGTTTTATGACATCAGTCATAATGCTCCATCGAATCGGACAGTCGCCGCCCCAGTGGATGAATACGCAGATTATTCATGGCGGCTCTGTCGCCATCCACAAGAAAGCGCACCAGAATAAAATAGATGTCCAGGTCAAAGCGGCTCTCGGCTTCGGGTTCGTCCTGTTGAGGCGGGTTTGCTATTTGACCTGGGGGTTGGTTGCCATTAAGTTGAAATCCATGGTCATACAGATCGTCAATCAGAGTCAGCTTGGCCAGGTAACGCCAGCGATCCACCAGATGAAAACAGCTTAGCTCCGGGTTTTGCGCATCTCGCTCCTCAACCAAAATAGCATCTTGGTAGGGCCAGATTTTGATTTGATAATCTTTCAGGGCCGTCTGCATACGTTGGTTATAACTATCCGCAGATTCTTTGCCACTGCAGGCACCAAAACATTTATTGAGCTGGGCTCTGAAGCAGGCTTTGCCACTGCTATTGCGGCTGTCGCCCTCAAGCCCCAGAAGTTTGTGGCAGAGAAAATATTGGTCGGCCAACTTTTCCATTTTTTTGCTGGCTTGGCGAGGTGAGCGAAACAACCCGAACTTTTCGTCCGCTGCAGGGTTGTCTGTATCTATGCTCTCAATCCCCAACCGCAGATACCCTTTTTGGTCGGTATCAGTGCGGAATTGATAGAGTTTTTTGATCTTGCGCAGCCGCCGGTTATAGATTGGCGACAGCGCTTTAATTTGATTGCTCTCATGTATCTGAGCACCAAAATCCGACGCGGTCTGAGTAAAATCAATATGGGCAATCTTGCTGCTCATCTGCAGATCTTTGGGATTTTTATGGTCGGCGCTAAAGTGGCTCAATACCCGATTGCGAATATGGACACTCTTACCCACATAGAGCAAGGTACCTTTGTCATCATAAAAATAATACACCCCGGCGCTGGCGGGCAGTTTCTCCACTTCTTTGACATCTAGCTTAATTGGTAATGTCGGGCGTTTAAGAATTGACTCGCAGGTGGCCTGAATTTCCTGATCGGGAAACAGTGCCGAGGACTTGAGAAAAAACTGATAGATCATCTCGGCGTCGTCCAGAGCCCGATGGCGATTTTCAATGGACAGATCAAAGCGCTCAATAATGTGGGACAGGCCATGGCGTTTAAATTGGGGATACAAATTACGACTAAATTTTACTGAGCACAGGGGCTTGGCATTATAGCTGATACCGGCACGCTCAAACTCATTCTTCAAAAAGCTATAGTCAAAACGGGCATTGTGGGCAACCAGGGTGCGCCCCTCCAATTTGCTCAGCAGCTCCGTGGCGATCTCGCCAAATTCTGGTGCGCCAACCAACATAGCTGGGCTGATACCCGTAAGACGCTGGATAAAAGGGGGGAGTACTACTTTGGGGTCGACAAATGATTGCCATTTTTCAATAAGCTCGCCATTTTCAATCACCAACAGACCAATTTCGATAATGCGGTGGTAGATGGCCTTTCCCCCCGTGGTTTCGCAGTCGAGCAAAACCATCCTGTCAGGGAAGCCTGAGGAAAGTCTGGTGGCGGGTGCTGAATCAAGCCAGTTTAATTGCATAGGGATAGTACGCAGCTGACCTAGGTTTTGATTAGTTTACAAACCCTTTCCAGTCTGACAATAGATAATAAATACCTCGCGGACACTGTCTGCCGACACCATAAATGTTGGAGAAGATAAAGGGCTAATGCTTTTTCCAGGCGGACTGGGTATCCTAGCGACCCTGTTATCCGCAACGAGCTACCTATGTCTCCCTCGGCTTATTCCTCTGTAGAGCAGCGCACCAGAGCATGGCTCGACAGCTTTGTGGTGGCGCTTAATCTATGCCCCTTTGCACGGCCAGTAATTGCCGCCGAGCGCTTGCGACTAACTGTCTGTGACTCTGGCCGGCTGGAAGATATAGCTGCTAAGTACCTGCAGGAACTGGGGCTAATCTGTCAGTCTCCCGAGTCTGAGATTGCCACCTCCTTGCTGGTACTGCCCGCTGGGCTCGAGGACTTTGAGACCTATCTGGACTTTGTGGATACCGCCAATGACTTGCTGGAAGACCAGGGGCTGGTGGGCACTATTCAACTGGCCAGTTTTCATCCCCAGTATCAGTTTGATGGTGAACCTGAGGGAGCCGCTAGCCATTTTACTAACCGTTCCCCCTACCCAATGATTCATTTTCTGCGCGAGGAAATGATGGCGCGACTCCTGGAGGATTTCCCCAATCCGCAAGAAATCCCTCAGCGCAATATTGAAACGCTCAACGCTATGGATGCGGTACAGCTGCAGCAGCGCCTGGATAATCTACTATGACAGCCTCCAAGCAATATGATGTGGTTGTTATAGGCGGCGGTGCTGCTGGACTATTCTGTGCCTTTACCGCAGGCCAGCGAGGTCGCTCTGTACTTGTGCTGGATAGCAGCAACAAAGTGGGCAAAAAGATTCTGATGTCCGGGGGCGGGCGCTGCAACTTTACCAATCTGGATATACAGCCGGAAAACTATTTATCGGCC
>CBFIGD010000005.1:0-12704 GCA_965662065.1 uncultured Porticoccaceae bacterium
TTGACGTCAGAAATCCGCAATATAGCCGTTTGCGTATACTCCGCTATAGCAGTATGAAAGCCCAAAAACCCCAATAAATTTTTATTGTGGTCGTGGATTTTCGCGGCTAGAATACCCGACCGTTGACGTAGGAAGATCGAATAAGCATGACTATTGCCACAGCACCTGAAATCTTTTCACCACTGCACGATATTATTGAGCCCAAGTGGTGGACAGGTACGCCAGCGATTTCTCCCGACTTATTTACAATCGACGGTAACGAATTTCGTGTTACTGGCGAGCCCTTAGCGCCGAGTCCAGAGCTTGCTGAGCGCATGCAAAAGACCTTTGACGATATAGGTCTGGTGCATGTCATTAATACCGGTTTAACCGACATGCAGGCTATGCGTCTTATTGCCACCCAGGTGCTCAAAAACGAGCGCCAATACGAAGGGGGCGCGAATCCACGCAAAACGCTGCAGCCCAATGTCTACGAAGTGGGTGCGCCACTGGAAGCCTGGTTGCACTACCACCATGAGATGGCCTATATCGGCTCAAGCACCACGATGGTTAGCTTTATGTGTAATAAAATACCTGCTGAAGGCGGGTATACATTTGTGTCTGATAATGTTGCGGCCACTGAATCCATTTTAGCTACGCCATTTGGTCAAAAGCTTAAAGCGCTAGGTATTTGCTATCACCGCGACCTTACCGACCGTGACTCATTTGAAGGTCGCGTCGAGTACGGTGTTTACAACCACTGGCAGCTCTCGATGCTAACAGATGATCCCGATGAAGCAATTGCAGAGGCGCGCAGTCGTGGTTTGACCGCAGAATGGGGTGACGACCGCAAGCTAAAAACCCGTTATACAATCTCTGCCTTCGAGTATTTCCCGCATATTGATCGCAATTTGCTCTATAGCAGCATGGCCGATGATGGCGCCTGGTTTGACACCTGGCCTCTGGTGCAGCACCTGCCTGCCGAAGAGCGCCCGCTGAAACTGACTTTCGGTGATCTCACTGAAATGACTCGCGAAGAGAAGCAGTTGTTTATTGATATCTATGACCGTCACGGTATTCCGATTCCCTGGAAAGTGGGGGATGTTGCCTTGATCTGCAACTACCGCTTTGCTCACGGCCGCCCCGGCATTCACCTAAAAGAAGGTGAGGCGCGCGAGTTGGGTGTGCTGATTGGCGAGTCTTTCAATCGACTGCAAACATTTGAAGATAAGTGGTAGGGGCGCTATTGTTGTCATTTATTAATGACAGCAAACCGTCTGCATGAGCGCACTACTCGATCAGCTTGCAATCTCTCTGGATACCGCCAGCCTTTTACTAGGCGATGCTATCAGTGAAAAATATTATGCTGACTGGAGTGGTGCAGAGCCATGCCCTCCCACAGCTCTGTTAAAGCCCAAAACAACCGATGAACTTTCCACCATAATGGCCCTGTGTCATCAATACGGCCAGCCTGTTGTTGTGCAGGGCGGTCTTACTGGCCTAGCGGGTGGCGCAACGCCTAAAAATGGTGAGTTTGCTATTTCTCTTGAGCGCATGAGCGCGATAGAAGAAATTGACACAACCGCCATGACCCTCACGGCCCATGCAGGGACGCCATTGCAGTTGCTCCAGGAAGCGGCGTCCGAGCACGAGTTATTCCTTCCCCTCGATTTAGGTGCTCGCGGTAGCTGCATGATTGGTGGCAATGTAGCGACCAATGCTGGTGGCACCGAGGTGATTCGTTACGGTATGACTAGATCCATGGTGTTAGGTATTGAAGCTGTTCTAGCTGATGGTACTGTTATTAATGCCATGAATAAAATGGTCAAAAACAATTCTGGTTATGACCTCAAACATCTCTTCATTGGTTCTGAGGGTACCCTGGGTATTGTTACCCGCGTTGTGTTGCAGCTACAGCCAAAGTCTCTCAGCTCACACACTGCGCTGTGTGCGCTGAGTAGTTACTCAGCGGTCACTGCGTTGCTAATTGAATTAAAACGTAGTCTGGGTTCGGGCTTAACGGGCTTTGAGCTCATGTGGGACAGTTACTATGACAAGGTTATAGAGGTTGTTCCCAATTTATCCAGTCCCTTCGCTGAGTCACATCCATTTTACGTGTTGGTTGAATTTAAAGATAACGATGAGACCTCGGGCAAGCAACGTTTTGAGACGGCGCTATACGCTCAGCTTGAGGCCGGCCTGTTAACCGATGCGCTAATCGCTCAGTCACATCAGGATGCAGCAACTTTTTGGCAGATACGCGACGGCATTGGCGAGCTATTCCAGGTGTTGGGCCCAGTATCGAATCAGGATGTAAGTTTGCCCGTAACTGAAATTGGCGTGTTTGCTGCTGATCTGGATAAGCGCCTTAAAGATAAATATGACGGTATTGGCGTATTGTTATTTGGTCATATCGGTGACAACAATTTGCATGTTACTGCCTATACTGGTCGTGAAGAGGACAAGGCCAGAATTAATAGAGATATTATGCTGATGATCGGTGAATATTCTGGCGCCATTACCGCAGAACATGGCATTGGTGTTCTGAAGCGAGAGTTTTTATCGCTGTCCCGAACTGACAGTGAGATTGCGTTAATGAAAACCATCAAGCTGGCGATGGATCCCAAGAATATCCTCAATCCAGGGCGCGTAATTTAAGCCATCGACCCCGAACTATTAATTAACCTCCCTTACATGCGTTTTTATTGGCCATATCACAACAGATTTCTTTGTGGTGTCAGAAACCCTTACAATGCCCCAGCTTTTTTTGGTAGCTTCATTTAAGGGATTGATGCATATGATTACAGGCAAACTTATCGCAGGTACGCTGGGCTTTTTGGTGGGAGGTTTTATTGGTGCTGGTATAGGCGTCTATATTGGTCATCAGTTTGATAAAGGTCTAGGTGGATTTTTAAACCCAATCTCTGCTGCCGAGCAGGAGAAAATACGCGAATCATTCTTTGTTACTGTTTTTAGCTTGCTTGGCAATCTCGCCAAAGCTGATGGCCGGATTTCTAAGGTAGAGATTGCTCAGGCAGAGGCCCTGATGGGTAATATGGGGCTGAACTCCGACCATAGGCGCGAGGCCATTGCGCTATTTAAGCAGGGTGCAAAGACCGACTTCTCTCTCGATGACGCCATGCGTAGCTTTAATAATGTCTGCGGTCGTCACAACAATCTTAAGCGCCAGCTACTTAACTATTTAATCTCCCTCGCACTAGCCGACGGCGAGTTGCACGATGGCGAGCATACCCTGTTGCGCAAAGTCGCTGAGCATTTGGGTTTCTCAGTGGCTATGTTTGACCAGTTTATCGCGATGATTAAAGCTCAGTCTCAGTTTAAAGGTGCTGGATCAGGTCCCAAGGCTGCGGCAGGCCAGCTTGATGCTGCCTATGCTGCACTGGGTTGTAAGAAGCAACAGTCAGATAGCGATATTAAAAAGGCCTATCGCAAACTGATTAGCCAAAACCATCCGGACAAGCTTATTGGTCAGGGTATGCCGGCCGATATGGTGCAGTTGGCGACTGAGCGCACCCAGGAAATTCAAACGGCTTACGAACTGATTGTAAATAGCCGTAAATAAAACAGTCTGCGAGGCAATGGGTTGTTGACCTTGCACTGCCTGCTACCTATAATGCGCGTCCTCTTCAGGAGGCGGTTTGATTGATTAAACCGGTGTGTCGGTGCGGGATGGAGCAGTCTGGTAGCTCGTCGGGCTCATAACCCGAAGGTCGTTGGTTCAAATCCAGCTCCCGCTACCAATTTTCACAGATCTAGTCTGGTGAAGATTGGAGATACAGGAAGAAGTTAATGTAGAAACGACATTTATTGTCTATGCTTGCATTACTCAGCGGAAAAGGGAGCCGCCTGCCAATCGACGTTTCGATTCAGGTATTTCTGCTATGAAAATTAGCGTCGGGGTCCGGCGCAAATCGAGGAGCCCCATTTTGGGGCTTTTCTTTAGATGTTAATAAATGGGCCCTTGGCCCATTTTTTGTTTGTCCAGGAGGCATCCATGGCTGTAGCCGACAGTAAATTAAGGCAGTTATTGCAGCCGGTGGTTGAATCATTGGGCTGTGAACTCTGGGGTTTAGAGTTGCAGGCCGGTGGTAAAACCAAGTTACTTCGGCTGTTTATTGACCGCCCTGAAGAGGGTGTTGGTATTGAAGATTGCGAAAAAGTAAGTCGTCAAGCCAGTGCTATACTCGATGTCGAAGATGCGATTAATGGCGAATATATTTTAGAAGTTTCGTCGCCAGGTATGGACAGGCCATTGTATGAACTTGCTCAGTACGAGCAGTATATCGGTGAAGATATTTCACTCAGATTGCGTTTCCCTTACGAGGGGCGCCGCAATTTCAAGGGTCGCTTGTCTGCAGTTGATGGCGACGAAATTGTTTTGGTGGTGACAGATCATGAGTTTCTGTTTCCGGTTGAAGGTATAGAGAAGGCTAACGTGGTTCCTCGATTCTGAGGCATGTGGAGTTTGGACAATGAGTAAAGAAATTTTAATGGTTGCTGAAGCCGTATCCAATGAAAAGGGTGTGGACCAGGAAATTATTTTTGAGGCAATCGAGCAGGCACTGGCCATGGCGACTAAAAAGCGCTATGAAGAAGGCGCCAATATTCGTGTCGTCATTGATCGTGATAGTGGCGATTACCAGTCGTTCCGTTGGTGGGACGTAGTCGCCGATGATGAGATGGCAGAACTGGGCACCCAGTTCACCACCGAAGAAGCGATTGAAAAGGACCCTACTTTAAAAGTGGGTGATACCTTTGAAGAGACTGTTGAGAATATCGCCTTTGGCCGAATTGCCGCACAGACTGCCAAACAGGTTATTGTTCAGCGCGTTAAAGATGCCGAGCGTGAGTTAATCGTCAATCGCTACCGCGACCGTGTTGGTGAATTACTTGGCGGCACAGTTAAGAAAGTGACTCGTGATCATATTGTTGTTGATTTCGGTGAAAACGCTGAAGGCATGTTGCCTCGCGAAGAGCTGGTGGGTCGCGAGATCTTCCGTATCAATGACCGTACCCGGGTTATCTTGCAGGGCATTCGCGAAGAGACTCGTGGCCCTCAGCTACTCGTGTCTCGTGCTACGCCAGATATGCTGGTACAGCTATTTATGATTGAAGTGCCAGAAATTGCTGAAGGCATTATTGAAATTAAAGGCGCCGCTCGCGATCCCGGCCAACGCGCCAAGATTGCAGTAAAAAGTAAAGATGCACGTATTGATCCAGTCGGTGCCTGTGTAGGCATGCGCGGTGCACGTGTTCAGGCTGTTTCCAATGATCTGGATGATGAGCGTGTCGATATTGTGTTGTGGGACGACAACCCTGCGCAGCTAGTGATTAATGCAATGGCGCCGGCAGAAGTAGAGTCTATTGTTGTCGATGAAGATACTCACTCGATGGATGTGGCAGTTAATGGTGAAAACCTCGCCCAGGCTATTGGTAAAGGCGGACAAAATGTTCGTCTGGCCTCTGAACTGACCGGCTGGGCTATTAATGTTATGACCATTGAAGATGCTCAAGAAAAGCAAGAAGCAGAATCTTCAAACTTTGTTGAAAGCCTCATGGAAGCGCTGGATGTTGACGAAGACGTTGCGGTTGTCTTGGTTGAAGAAGGGTTTACCAGCATCGAAGAAGTCGCCTACGTTCCTCTTGAGGAAATGAGTGCTATCGAAGGCTTTGATGAAGATATAGCCGAAGAGCTTCGCGCTCGTGCTAAGGATGCATTGCTGACCAGAGCACTGGCCAGTGAAGAGCAATTAACCAATGTAGAGCCCGCCGAAGATTTATTGACAATGGAAGGCATGGACCCGGCGTTGGCATACAAGTTAACCGCTAAAAGTATCGTCACCATGGAAGATCTGGCTGAGCAAGCCGTCGATGATCTGATGGATATTGATGATATGGATGAAGAGAAGGCAGCAGCATTAATCATGACTGCTCGAGCACCTTGGTTTGCAGAAGAATCAGGTGAATAATTAATCGGGCGGTAATAGAGGACAACCGATGGCTGAAGTTACAGTAAGTGAACTAGCAAGAACAGTGGGTGCATCCGAAGAACGTTTGCTTATGCAAATGAAAGAAGCGGGTCTGTCGCATACCTCAGCAGATGCCACTGTATCTGATGAAGAAAAGCAGACTCTGCTGGGCTATTTAAAAAGTCTGCATGGTGACAGCACCGGTGAGCCGAAGAAAATTACGCTGCGCCGCAAGACTGTTAGTACCCTTAAATCGGGAAATCGCAAAACCGTAAACATTGAAGTGCGCAAGAAGCGCACCTATGTAAAGCGTAGCGATGAAGAGTTATTGGCTCAGGCTGAAGAAGAAGCCGAAGCTGCAGCAGCTGCCGTAGAGGAAATTGTTGAGCCGGTTGTTGCTGAAGAAGCACCTGCACCAGAGCCAGAGCCGGTTGTAGAAACTGCGCCAGAGCCTACTCCGGAGCCGACCTTTGTGCGTGGATCTGGCACCGACAATATCGAAGAGCAGCGTATTGCTGCTATTGCCAATCGTCGCAGAGCCGCAGATGAGGCCAAGATAGCGGCTGAAGAAGCGGCTAAAGCCAAGCAGGAAGAGGCCGCTCGCAAAGCTGCCGAAGCTGCCTCTGCACTACAAAGTGAAGAAGCGAAAAAAGCGGGTAAGCCAACCAAAACAGCGACGCCCGCTGCTTCTGAGCCTGTTCATGATCGCGGTCGACGTCACGCCAAGCCGGTTAATGATGACGACGACAAGCCAGGCAAAAAGAGTATCAAGAAGCCATTAGGGAAAGGTGGCAAGAAGAAAGGTCGTCTGCATATGGACGATAGCAGCGACGACCGCAGAAAAGGTCGTTTGCGCTCTTCTGGTACAGTTCTCAAGGTTGATAATAAGCACACCTTCAAGAAGCCTGTCGATAAGAAAGTTATTGAAGTTGCTGTTCCTGACGAGCTCACTGTAGGTGAGTTGGCTCAGAGAATGGCAATTAAAGCTGGTATGGTAATTAGGGAGCTGATGAAGTTGGGCGTTATGGCCAATATCAATCAGGTTATTGATCAGGAAACTGCATTTTTAGTTGTTGAAGAGCTGGGTCACACGCCGGTTGCGGCTCAGGATGACACAGTTGAAGACGAACTGGCCAAACAGTTTGAAGTGATTAAGAGTGAGGGCAATGAAGAGCCGCGCGCGCCTATAGTCACAGTGATGGGGCATGTTGATCATGGTAAGACATCGCTGCTTGATTATATCAGAGAATCTCGTGTCGCTTCCGGCGAAGCTGGTGGTATTACCCAGCATATCGGTGCCTACCATGTAGACACGCCAAAAGGCATGGTGACATTCTTGGATACGCCCGGTCACGCCGCGTTTACCGCGATGCGTGCCCGTGGTGCCCAGAGTACTGATGTGGTGATTTTGGTTGTGGCCGCCGATGATGGTGTTATGCCACAGACCGAAGAGGCTATTCAGCATGCGAAGGCTGCTGGTGTTCCTATCGTGATCGCCATCAACAAAATGGATAAAGAAGGTGCTG
The DNA here is from genome assembly GCA_965662065.1 of uncultured Porticoccaceae bacterium. Lineage (GTDB taxonomy): Bacteria > Pseudomonadota > Gammaproteobacteria > Pseudomonadales > Porticoccaceae > HTCC2207. The sequence continues at coordinate 7,496 of CBFIGD010000005.1, forward strand.
ATCCAGAGCGTGTTACCACCGAATTAGCTGCCAAAGACGTTATTCCTGAAGAATGGGGCGGTGATACGCAGTTTATTAAAGTATCTGCTCACACTGGTGAAGGCATAGATGCACTACTTGAAGCCGTGCTTCTGCAGTCAGAACTACTTGAATTGACGGCTCCTGTTGAAGTTCCAGCTCGCGGTGTGATTGTCGAATCTCGTATCGATAAAGGTCGTGGTGTTGTAGCCACAGCGCTGGTTCAGCAGGGTACTTTGCGCAAGGGCGACTTTATGCTGGCCGGTGAGAGCGTGGGTAAGATTCGCGCCATGACCGACGAAGTTAAAAAGCCTATCAGCGAAGCAGGTCCATCGATTCCGGTCGAGATTCTGGGTCTTGACGAAGCACCCAATGCCGGTGATGAGTTCTTTGTTGTTGCCGACGAACGCAAAGCTAAAGAGATTGCTGAACTGCGCAGCACCAAGGCGCGCCATGAGCGCATGTCGCGTCAGCAAGCTGCCAAGCTGGAGAATATGTTTACCGACATGAGCACAGAGCAGGTAAGCAAACTCAACCTGATTGTTAAAACTGATGTGCGTGGTTCACTGGAAGCTATTAATAGTGCCCTGAATGATTTTGCCACCGACGAAGTGGCGGTAGATATTGTTGCCTCAGGTGTTGGCGGTATTACCGAATCAGATATCAACCTGGCGCTGACCACTGGTGCGATTGTACTGGGCTTTAATGTGCGCGCTGGCGGCTCTGCTCGTGCATTGGCCGAGAAAGAAGAAATTGAAGTGCGTTACTACAGCGTTATCTACAATCTTCTCGATGAAGTTAAGCAGGCGCTATCTGGCATGTTGGCGCCAGAGACCCGAGAAGAGATTGTTGGTATTGCCGAAGTTCGCGATGTGTTCCGTTCACCCAAGTTTGGCGCTATTGCCGGCTGTATGGTCACTGAAGGTACTGTGTATCGCAATAAGCCGATCCGCGTGCTGCGTGATGATGTGGTCATCTATCAAGGTGAACTGGAATCACTGCGCCGCTTTAAAGACGAAGCAGCCGATGTTCGCAATGGTATGGAATGTGGTATCGGTGTTAAAGATTATAACGACGTTAAAGCGGGCGATTTGATTGAAGTTTTTGAAATCACACAGGTACAGCGTTCACTCTAGGTTATAGAGAGAAACAGATCCTATGCCAAGAGAATTTACTAGAGCAGAACGCGTATCAGATGCTATCCAACAAGAGTTGGCGGTACTGATACGCGAGAATGTTCGCGACCCCAGAGTGGGTATGGTCAGTGTCACTGAGGTTGAGGTGAGTCGCGACCTGGCTTATGCCAAGGCGCATGTATCCTTTGTTGGTGATCGCTCGCAAGACGAAATCGATGAAGGCCTGGCGGCGCTAAATGGTGCCTCTGGCTATCTGCGCAAGCTCTTGGCAGGCAGTATTAAGCTTCGTATCACCCCGAAAATAAACTTTTTCTTTGATGAGAGTGGCCGTCGCGGTCAGCACCTCTCACAGCTGATTGATTTGGCCATATCGAAAGAGACTCCCGTCACCGATGAAGAACAGCAATCGGGCAGTGAGGAAGGCTGAGTTTGGCACGTAGACGCAATCGCGGTCGTCCAGTTAATGGTATTTTCCTGCTCGATAAGCCTCAGGGCCTATCCTCCAATCAGGCTCTTCAGCGGGTTAAGAATATTTTTGATGCCAATAAAGCCGGCCATACAGGTGCCCTGGATCCATTGGCAACAGGCGTACTGCCCATCTGCTTGGGCGAAGCGACCAAATTTAGCCAGTTTCTACTAGATTCAGATAAGCATTATCTGAGCACCTTTACCCTGGGTGTTAGTACGGATACGGGCGACAGCGAAGGCACGGTTCGTGATGAGCAAGATGCCTCTGCAATTACCAAGCAACAGATTGAAGCTGCTATCGCGGATTTTCGCGGCGATATTAAGCAAATCCCCTCAATGTATTCAGCGCTAAAACACAATGGACAGCCACTGTATAAGCTGGCGCGGCAGGGTATTGAGATTGAGCGTGAAGCCCGCGATATAACTGTGTTTGACTACCAGATACTAGCCTATCGCCCCGGCTCACAGGCGCAGTTAGATGTGCAGGTGCATGTCAGTAAAGGCACCTATGTGCGCAGCCTGGCAGAAGACTTGGGTGAGGCGTTGGGTTGTGGCGCGCATGTTAGTGCATTGCGCCGCAATATTGCCGGTCCGTTTTCTGACCTTGAGGTGATAACCTTGCCAGAGTTGCAGGCAATGGCCGAAAACGCTGACCCCAGTGATCTGGACCATCTGCTAAAGCCGATGCATACCCCTGTTGCGGATCGAATGGCCGTGGAACTATCTGAAACCGTGGCTGCGTATTTCCAGCTGGGACAGCCAGTAATGTCAACACAGGCCTTTCGCGACGGGCAAGAAGGCGATATAGTGCGCGTCTTTCGCGAGGGTGGTGCCTTTCTGGGTGTAGCTACGGTTACCGAAGATGGCAAAATAGCCCCGAAAAGACTGGTAGTTGAGACATAACTATCTAAGAAATCAAATTAGGTTGTCTGTAAATATGCGCGGGCATCCTGAATCTTTTATTGGTCGCATATTGGAGAAAGTATTATGGCACTGAGTGCAGAAGAAAAAGCAGCAATCGTTTCAGAACACGCAACCTGTGAAAATGACACAGGTTCACCTGAAGTTCAGGTTGCACTGCTAACCGTAAACATCAACAAGCTACAGAACCACTTTGGTGACCATAAAAAAGATCACCACTCACGTCGTGGTCTGATTCGCATGGTCAACCAGCGTCGCAAATTGCTCGATTACTTAAAGAGCAAGAATGTTGAGCGTTATGGTGCGTTAATTAAGAAGCTTGGTTTACGTCGATAGGTGTTCTCGGTGCGGCTCCTCTTTTATAGACGGAGCCGCAATCGTATTTGGAACACACCGCTTTTTAAGCACATTGCTTATCGAGCAAACATAGGCCTATCTATCCTGTCTCTATAATTGCTGATCGAGTTACTTATGGCTGTCATCACTGGCAGCTATAAGTAACCCGAGCAGCGCAGAACTAGGCAGAATATGGGCGCTTTAAGGTAATCAAACAAAGGTAAAATTATGACTCCTTTAATTAAGAAATTTCAATACGGCAACCATACCGTAACATTAGAAACAGGCCGTATTGCCCGTCAGGCAACTGGCGCGGTTTTATGCTCAATCGACAATACTTCAGTACTCTGTACTGTCGTAGGCGCACGTGAAGCCAAAGCGGGAATGGACTTCTTCCCACTGGGTGTTCACTACATTGAGAAAGCCTATGCAGCGGGCAAGATCCCCGGTGGCTTCTTCAAGCGTGAAGGTCGTCCAAATGAGAAAGAGACACTGACTTCACGTCTGATTGATCGTCCTATTCGTCCTCTCTTCCCCAATGGCTTTAAGAACGAAGTACAGGTTGTCTGTACTGTTATGTCAGCTGAGAAAAACATTGATCCAGATATCGCCGCCATGATCGGTACCTCTGCAGCACTGTCAATTTCAGGCATTCCTTTCAATGGCCCAGTTGGCGGCGCTCGTGTAGGTTACACCGAAGAGCAAGGCTATCTATTAAACCCAACTTACAGCGAACTAGCCGAGTCTGCGCTGGATATGGTTGTTGCTGGTACTAAAGATGCAGTACTAATGGTTGAATCTGAAGCCAGCGAGCTGTCAGAAGACACTATGTTGGGCGGTGTGCTATTCGCTCACCAGGAAATGCAAACTGTTATCAGCGTAATCGAAGAGCTGGCTGCTGAAGTTGGCAAGCCACGCTGGGATTGGGAAGCAGAAGTAGAAAACGCAGAGCTTAAATCAGCATTGGCTGACTTAGTAGGCGCTGACTTGGACGCTGCTTACCAGGTTCATGATAAGCAGGCGCGTGTTGTTAGCATCAATGCACTTCGCGAACGCGCTAACGAATCGCTGGTTAGCGATGACGGTTTCTCTGCTGAAGATATTAAAGATTCTTTCAAGAAGCTTGAAAAGAACATTGTTCGTGGCCGTATCATTCGTGGCGAGCCGCGTATCGATGGTCGTGACACTAAGAAAGTCCGCGCAATTAACGTTGAAGTGGGTATCTTGGACAAAGTTCATGGTTCTTCATTGTTCACTCGTGGTGAAACTCAGGCAATCGTTGCTGCAACATTAGGTTCAAGCCGTGACGCACAGATGATTGACGCATTGGAAGGCCGTCGTGACGACCCTTTCATGTTGCACTACAACTTCCCTCCTTACTCAGTAGGCGAATGTGGCCGTATTGGCTTCACTAGCCGTCGTGAAGTAGGTCATGGTCGTTTAGCGCGTCGTGGTATTAACGCAGTTCTGCCTTCACAGGAAGACTTCCCATATGCTATCCGCGTAGTATCAGAGATCACTGAATCTAACGGTTCAAGCTCTATGGCTTCTGTATGTGGCTCTAGCTTGGCACTGATGGACGCCGGTGTACCTCTGAAGGCACCAGTTGCAGGTATTGCCATGGGTCTGGTTAAAGAAGACGCAGGCTTTGCCGTACTGACTGATATCCTCGGTGATGAAGATCACCTCGGCGATATGGACTTTAAAGTAGCTGGTACAGCTGCTGGTATCACTGCATTGCAGATGGATATCAAAATCGAAGGTATCACTGAAGAGATCATGGAAATTGCCCTCGAGCAAGCCATGGAAGCTCGTCTGCACATCCTCGATGAAATGAATAAGGTCATCTCCTCAGGCCGTGATGAAGTGGCTGACACAGCACCTCGCATGGGTATGATGCAGATCGATTCAGATAAGATTCGTGACGTAATTGGTAAAGGCGGCGCGACTATCCGTAGTCTTTGTGAAGAGCACAACTCGACTATCGATATCACTGATGATGGCGCAGTTAAAATCTATTCAGAAGACACAGAAGGCCTTAACTCTGCCATGGACGCGATTAAAGCAATCGTTGCCGATCCAGAGCCAGGTACTATCTACGACGGTAAAGTTGTCCGTATCGTAGACTTCGGCGCCTTTGTTAACTTTATGCCTGGTACTGATGGTTTGGTTCATATCTCTCAGATCGCTCAGGAACGTGTTGCCAAAGTAACTGACTATCTATCTGAAGGCCAAGACGTTCGCGTTAAGGTGACAGAGATCGATAACCGTGGCCGCGTTAAGCTGTCTATCAAGGAAGCGCAGATTGAAGAGGGCACAGTGCCTGAAGC
>CBFIGD010000006.1:0-8737 GCA_965662065.1 uncultured Porticoccaceae bacterium
CGGGAACCTATTTGGTCTTGCTCCGAGTGGGGTTTACCATGCCACTGCTGTTACCAGCAGCGCGGTGCGCTCTTACCGCACCCTTTCACCCTTACCTGTGTTCGCGAACGAACCATCGGCGGTCTACTCTCTGCTGCACTGGCCGTAGGCTTTCGCCCCCCAGGTGTTACCTGGCACTCTACCCTTTGGAGCCCGGACTTTCCTCCGCGTTACACCCTTTCAAACGCAAGCGAATGATTGAGAAATTAACACAGCGACTGTCTAGTCAACTCAGGGGCAGGATAGCACAGGTTGGGGGTTTTCCTGGAGGTTTATTGGTGAGTGGGGTGGGGAAAGCGTTTGCATATGCCCTTGAGATCGGTCCCATGGGCACATCCAAACACTTTGAAACCCCGCATTACATCGACGAGTGAGAAAAAGACAAAGGCAGAATTACGCTCGGTACTGAGGCTTGCATGCAGAAGGAGCCTTTCAAGACTGTGGCCAGCAGGGAGATTATTAAAGCAGCTATTTTTTTTCAGATAGCAGAGGATGATCAGGCGGCAATTGCCGAGATATCCACAGTGCCAACTTATGCCGCATATTGGGATCACTAATCTGGTCCTTGGCCAGGGGCTGAATAAGCTTATCTTCAGTCAGCACTTTATAGACAAACTCAACCTTGAGCTTCATTGAGTCATGGCTTTCAACTTCCCCATAGGCCCGCTTTTTAGCGTATACCGCGCCTATTTGCAGCGCCTTTTTAACCAACTCATCTTCATTGAGGATCTTTTGCATAACCTGTGCCTTTAGTCAGTAAACGTCCTTGCGTTGCGGAAAATACGCATCCACCCACTGTCTTCGCCCCAATCATCCGGGTGCCAGGAATTAAGCACAGTGCGGTAAACGCGCTCTGGATGAGGCATCATTAATGTTGCCCTGCCGTCGGCAGAGGTTACACCAGTAATACCGTCGGGCGAACCATTGGGGTTTGCCGGGTAGCGACTGGCCACTTGCAGATTATTCTCCAGAAAACGCATGGCGATCTGATTGCTCTGCTGCAGCTTAAGTAATGCGTCTGCGCTGGAAAATTCTGCCCGACCCTCACCATGGGACACAGCGATAGGCATGTGCGTGCCAGCCATACCCTGCAGAAAGACCGATGGTGAATCCTCAATCCGTACCAGCGAGAAGCGCGCTTCAAATTGTTCGGACAGGTTGCGCACAAATCGCGGCCACTGTTCGGCACCGGGAATTAATGTGCTTAGGTTACTCAGCATCTGGCAACCGTTACACACCCCCAAACTAAAAGTCTCTGGGCGATGGAAGAACTGCTGGAATTGATCGCGAATCTGGCTATTAAACAGAACCGTTTTAGCCCAGCCTTCACCGGCGCCCAACACATCACCGTAAGAGAAACCGCCGCAGGCAACCATACCTGAAAAATCAGCCAGCGAACGACGGCCGGCTAGCAGATCACTCATGTGCACATCGACGGCGGTAAAGCCGGCGCGATCAAAAGCGGCGGCCATCTCCAGATGGCTATTAACGCCCTGCTCTCGAACAATAGCGACCCTGGGTTTTACGCCAGTTTTAATATAGGGCGCACTGATATCTTCAGCCGGGTCAAATGTCAGCTTGGCTGAGAGTCCGCTATCGACATTGCCGATACGCTCAAACTCTTGCTCCACACATTCTGCATTATCGCGCAGTGATGCCACCTGGTAGGAAGTCTCGCTCCAGCAGGCCTGCAAAGCAGCTCGGTCACAAGCAAACAGGATCTCGCCATCGCGACTAATCTCTAGACTATCATTGGCATTTAAAGTACCGAGCTGGTGCACGCTGACACCGGCATCGGTAAAGCGCTGCGCCAGATCTTCGGCACTGTCCGAACGCACCTGAATCACAGCACCCAGCTCTTCATTGAATAACACGGCCATACTATTGCTGTCGAGATCGGTGAGATCTATAGATACACCCACATGGCCGGCAAAACTCATCTCAGCCAGGGTCGTTAGCAAACCACCATCGGAGCGGTCGTGGTAAGCAATAATATCGCCCTGCTCGATGGATGCCTGCATGCTGTCGAAAAAGCCTTTTAGCGCCTGAGCATCATCGACATCTGGCGCTGTATCGCCAAACTCCGAAAACACCTGAGCCAAAATGGATCCACCCATACGGTTGGCGCCAGCGCCCAAATCCAACAGCAGTAATTCTGTATCGCCCTGATCTGTGCGCAGCTGTGGTGTCAGTGTTTTGCGCACATCCAAAACCGGAGAAAAACCAGTGATAATTAATGACAGTGGCGAGGTAACGGCCCTGTCTTCACCATTGGCCTCTTGCCATGCAGTGCGCATAGACATGGAGTCTTTGCCTACAGGTACAGTAATGCCCAGCTTTGGGCACAGGTCCATACCTACAGCTTCAACGGTGCGATAGAGTTTTTCATCTTCGCCCGGCGAGCCTGCGGCACACATCCAGTTAGCCGACAATTTAATGTCTTTAATATCGCCAATGCGCGCGGCGCTAATATTGGTAATGGCTTCACCGATCGCCATACGCCCGGAGGCTGGACCATCAATTAGCGCCAACGGCGTGCGCTCGCCCATAGCCATAGCTTCACCGGCGGTGCTGTCATAGGTCACGGTGGTTACAGCGCAGTCGGCTACAGGGATCTGCCAGGGGCCTACCATCTGGTCGCGGGCAACCATCCCGGTAACCGAACGATCGCCTATGGTAATCAGAAAGCTTTTACTGGCCACTGATGGGTGGCGCAATACGCGGAACACTGACTCACTGAGATCAAGCTGTTCAGGCACGAAAGCAGTGGTAGATAAATCCAACTTGGTGGCGGTGCGATGCATCTTTGGCGCCTTGCCAAATAACACCGACATAGGCAGGTCGACCGGACTGTTATCAAAATGGTCATCTACCAGGGTAATCTGCTTGGTTTCTGTGGCTACACCAACCACTGCATAGGGGCATCGCTCGCGTTCACAGATTGCAGTAAAGCGCTTAATATCGGTGGGCAAAATGGCCAGCACATAACGCTCCTGCGCCTCGTTACACCAGATTTCTACCGGTGCCATGCCAGGCTCATCATTAGGTACTTTACGCAATTCAAAGCGGCCGCCAGTGCCGCCGTCTTTGACCAGCTCTGGCAGTGCATTGGACAGACCGCCTGCGCCCACATCATGGATAAATGCGATGGGATTTATATCACCGAGCTGCCAGCATTGATCAATCACCTCCTGACAGCGGCGTTCAATCTCTGGATTCTGGCGCTGCACTGAGGCAAAGTCGAGATCCGCTGAGCTGCTGCCTGTGGTCATAGAAGAGGCTGCTCCGCCACCCAAGCCAATCAACATGGCGGGGCCTCCGAGCACAACAAGCTGGGCGCCTGGCTCAAATTCAGGTTTATCGACATGGTCTTCACGAATGTTGCCATAACCACCAGCAAGCATAATCGGCTTGTGATAACCGCGGCGTTCACCGGCAAAGTCCATCTCGAACGTTCTAAAGTAGCCACAGATATTGGGGCGACCAAATTCATTGTTAAACGCCGCGCCACCCAGCGGGCCCTCGGTCATGATATCTAGCGCCGAGACAATGCGACCCGGCTTGCCATAATCTGTCTCCCAAGGCTGGATGTAGTTGGGAATCTGCAGGTTGGACACGGTAAAACCAACCAGACCCACTTTGGGCTTAGAACCGCGCCCTACCGCCCCTTCATCCCTAATTTCACCACCAGAGCCGGTACCAGCACCAGAATAAGGTGCGATCGCCGTGGGGTGGTTATGGGTTTCAACCTTCATTAACAGATGCACCGGCTCTTGGCTGTAACCATATTCTTTGGTTGTTGGGTCGGGATAAAAACGTCCACCTTCGGTACCTGCGACCACGGCTGCATTATCTGAATAGGCCGAGAGGACATTTTCGCCACCCAGCTTATTGGTGTTGCGGATCATACCGAAAAGCGAATGCTCTTCGTCAATACCATCGATTGTCCAGCTGGCATTAAAGATTTTATGCCGGCAGTGCTCAGAGTTAGCCTGCGCAAACATCATTAACTCTGCATCTGAAGGGTTGCGCTGCAACTCCTCAAAGCTCGCCACCAAATAATCAATCTCATCGTCGGCCAGAGCCAGACCCAACTCAACATTGGCCAGCTTTAGAGCACCGGTGCCACCCGAAAGAATATCGACCTGAGTCATCGGGCGGGGCTGATGGTGGGTAAATAGCATCTGTGCCTCTTGTAACTCATTGAGCACAGTTTCAACCATGCGGTCACTTAGCAGTTCCGCCAGCAATGCCAGCTGCAATTCATCAAGTGCGGTTTCTGCCAGCAGATAATAGGCAGTGCCGCGCTCAACGCGCAGGACATTTTGCAACCCACAGTTATGGGCTATATCGGTGGCCTTGCTCGACCAGGGGGAAATAGTGCCGGGGCGCGGCACAACCAACAACAATGTGCCCTCAGTTGAGCCTTTGTCTTCGCTCGGACCATAGGTCATCAGTGCTTGTAGAGTTTGCAGTTCTGTATCTGACAGGGGCTCGCTGACTTCGGCAAAGTGCACATATTCAGCCACCACCGAGGTTATCGAGGGCACGGCCTGCTGTAAATTAGAGAGTAATTTTTGACGCCGAAACGCGGAGAGAGAGGATGCGCCGCTGAGGATTATCATGGATGCTGGTCTCAAAAACATAGCTATTGGGAAGGGCGGTATTCTAGCTGAAAAATTGCTGCTTAGGCAGAATGAATTACCTAAACCATGTACAATTCTTGCAACCCTAGCACCAGCAGCCACAGCAATTACCACTGAGCCGGATAGAGGTAAATTAAACAGCCATGCGCGAACTTGCCCACAACATCAGACCAATGCTAAGTCGGCTAATGCTGATTGTTAGTCTGGCTTTGTTTGTGGCTTATATCTCCAGTAGCGCACATATGTCAGATCTCGAGAGAGTGCAGGCACGAGGCCAGTTAGTCATGCTGACAATACCAGGGCCAACCACCTATTATGAGGATGGTCATGGTAAGAATGGTTTCGACTACCTAATTGCTAAAGCCTTTGCTGATAGCCTGGGGGTCAAATTGGTGGTCAGGCCGCAGTCAACATTGCGCAGACTACTACTCTCTGTGGGCGGGCCCCAGGGCGATTTTGCGGCTGCCAATCTGGTAGCCACCGAGGCGCGCGCTAAATCGTTACAATTCTCCCAACCCTTTTTCGAAGTCACCCAGCAACTGATCTATCGCCGCGGCAGCAAACGGCCCAAAACACTCGACCAACTCGAGGGCGAACTGCTGGTGATTACCGACTCATCCCACAGTGAACAGCTGGTAAAACTGCAAAAGTCTGTGCCCAACTTAAGCTGGAAAGAGCAAGATGATGCCGAGATGAGCGACCTGATCAGGATGGTTCATGAGGGCGAGGTTACCTACACTGTAGTGGACTCTTTATCCTACCTGGTAAACCGACATATTTACCCCAGAGCACGAAGAGCATTTGATATTGCCAAACCTGAATCAACTGCCTGGGCATTTGCCATGCATAACGATGGTACCTTGCTCAACGCTGCTAACAGTTTTTTAGATGGCTATATCAATAGTGGCAAGCTGGCCTCATTAAAACAGCAGCTATTTGCCCAGACCGAAAATTTCTCTGTTGGCGATTCCCAGCGCCTTGGTCGACTGGTGGCGCGCCGTCTGCCCAAGTATGAACAGATGTTTCGCGCAACAGCCAAAACATTTGATATGGATTGGGCGTTACTGGCGGCCGTTGCCTATCAGGAGTCACATTGGAACCCAAAGGCCAAGTCACCCACGGGCGTGCGTGGGCTGATGATGCTTACACTGGATACCGCCAGAGAGATGAACGTTAGCAATCGCCTCGATGCAGAACAGAGTCTGGAGGGCGGAGCCGCCTATTTAGTCAAATTAAAATCGCGCCTGCCAAAACGAATAGTCGAGCCCGATCGCACATTGTTTTCGCTGGCAGCTTATAACGTAGGATTCGGTCATCTCGAAGATGCCCGAGTCCTCACAGCCCGCAATGGCAAGAACCCAGATGTATGGACAGATGTTCGCGAGCATCTGCCCCTGCTGAGTAAAAAGCAGTTTTACTCGACCGTTAAATATGGCTATGCACGGGGCAAAGAACCAGTGCTCTATGTGGATAATATCCAATACTACAGAACCTACTTGCAGTTGCATTCATTGTCTCAGCATGACTTTGAGCCACCACCTGAAACATCGGACTGGGACGCAGAGGCGCCAACGGCCCTATAAGGCCCACTCGCTCACTGGCTTTTATTGTCCCGCTTACGACGAAAGAAACCGCTGATAAGATCGCCGCACTGCTGTGCCAACACCCCACCAGACCAATCAATACTGTGGTTGTAATGACTGTGGTCCATCAGCTGCAGCTGACTTTCCAGAGCCCCCGCTCTGGGCTCGACAGCACCAAATACAACACGGCGAATACGCCCATGCACCATGGCACCGACACACATGGTGCAGGGCTCAATGGTGACATACAGATCACAGTCACTTAAACGGTAGTTATTGATATTACCGGCGGCATTGCGCATTGCGACAATTTCCGCGTGGGCGGTTGGGTCGCAACCCGAAATTGGCTGATTATAGCCCTCACCAATGACATCACCTTCTTTTACTACCACAGCCCCTACCGGCACCTCACCAGCAGCACCAGCTTGCTCTGCCAGCTGCAGTGCTTTAGCCATATAAAATTCGTCAGTACTCATCTAAAGCCCTATAGCGTAAAATTATGCGCCTACTATTTAACAAGACCTATCATGCTCAAGCCAATAAATCTGCATACTGAAGACCGAAGCAACTGGCAAAATGACCTCAGCCAATGCATCACCTCTGTCGATGATTTGCTTAGCGAACTAGAACTCGATCACTTGCAACTTACATCCTGTCAACGCGCGGCGGCGCAGTTTGCCCTGCGGGTGCCGCGACCCTTTGTTCAGCGAATGAAAAAAGGCGACCCAAAAGATCCGCTGCTGGCCCAGGTCTTACCCGTTAACGCTGAGATGCAACTAGACCCCGCATACAGCGCAGACCCACTGGACGAATCCAACCACAACCCGATTGCTGGCATTGTACATAAATACCGTAATCGTCTGCTGCTCATCGTCAGTCCGGCCTGCGCAATTAATTGCCGCTACTGCTTTCGCCGTCACTTTCCCTACCAGGAGAATCGTCAGAGCAAAGCGCAGTGGCAACAGGCACTACATTATATAAGTAGTAACACAGACATTAATGAGGTGATTTTCAGCGGCGGTGATCCGCTGGCAGCCAATGACCGTTTTCTGGGCTGGCTCAGCGAACAAATCGCAGCCATTCCTCATATTAAGCGTCTGCGCATTCATAGCCGTTTACCGGTAGTGATTCCATCACGTATTGATGAGGCATTTTTACGCTGGGCTACTGCCAGCCGTCTAAAGCCAATCATGGTTTTACATATCAATCACAGCAGTGAAATCGACCAGCAAGTTATGCAGGCTATTGCGCGCCTGCGCGATGCCAACATCAAGGTACTAAACCAAACGGTGTTACTAAAGGATGTTAATGATAGCGCCACAACGTTACGCGACTTGAGTGAAAATCTCTTCGATTGTGGCGTCGATCCTTACTACCTACATTTATTGGATCCGGTTGAGGGTGCCAGTCATTTTGATATCACTGCAGATCAGGCCGGCCAAATCTACCGTGAACTGCAAACCCTGCTGCCTGGGTTTTTACTACCAAAACTGGTGCGAGAAGTCCCCGGAGAATTATCAAAAACTATCATTACTTTTTAATCAGGCAATTAGTCTGAATATGCTACCTGAATAGCCTATAAGCGACATTTAGTTTCACATATACGACATTTAAATTTTATTTGTGAATAACCGACAAATAAGAGTAAACTTTCCGATGAGGACTAATATCTAGTCTTCGTTTAACTATTACAGTTGTGGTTCAGACCCCTTCTGATTTGATTAAAACCAATAAAAATCAAAATCCATAACAGGTCAATAAAATCAAACTAAGTCCAATTTTATCTCGGGGGAGATTTATGAAAGCTAATACTTTTTGGAAATTAAATGCCATTGCGGCAGCCGTGATTGCTGGTAGCACCATGCTTCCAGTAGCCTCTGCTGTAGCAGAAGAAATGGTTGAAGAAATTGTAACCGTTGGTGCGCGTGCTAAAGCCCGTTCAGCAACTGACACAGTATCCGCTGTTGACGTTATTGGTGGTGACGAGCTTGCTAACCAGGGTGACGTTGATGTTACCAACCTGCTGCGCAACTCAGTACCTTCTTACTACGTTAATGATCAGCCGATCAGTGACGCAGGCACTATGGTTCGTCCGCAAGGCCTTCGCGGCATGGCAGCTGACCACACTCTAGTTCTGGTTAACGGCAAGCGTCGTCACCGTTCTTCAGTCGTTCTTTGGGCGGCTGGTGGTATTTCAGACGGTGCTCAGGGTCCTGATGTCGGCGTTTTCCCAAGCCTGGCGCTCAAGAGCGTTGAAGTACTTCGTGACGGTGCTGCTTCACAGTACGGTTCAGATGCGATTGCTGGTGTTATTAACTTTAACCTGAAAGATGCAAGTGAAGGCGGTAGCCTGCAAGTTCGCACTGGTGAATACAGCGAAGGCGACGGCTCAATGACTTATGTTTCAGGTAACTTTGGCCTGCCACTTGGTTCTAACGGCTTTGTTAACACTACCTTTGAAGTAGGTTC
>CBFIGD010000007.1:0-125407 GCA_965662065.1 uncultured Porticoccaceae bacterium
CCATTATCCGAAGTGCCATTACTTGAATTGGATGATGGCACTACCATCAGTCAGGTCGGCGCTATCTGTCGGTACCTTGAGGAGATTTATCCTGATAAGCCTCTCCATGGTCGCACTCCTGTTGAGCGGGCGATGGTGGATGCTTCTAATCACCAACTGCAAATGAATGGCTTTGCGTCTGGTGCTGAAGCATTTCGTAACAGTACTCCCGGCTTTAAAAATAGAGCTCTGCCCGGCCCACATAACTATAGTCAAATTCCAGAGTTAGCTGACCGGGGCCTGCAGCGATTGGATAACTTATTTACTGATCTGGATGCTCATTTAGCTAACAGTGCGTTTATCGTCGGCGACTATTACTCGGTCGCGGACATCACCGCCCTGTGCATTATCGATTTTGCTAAATGGGTTAAAAAGCATATCCCCAAAGATTGCAGCAACCTCCAATACTGGTACGACCAGGTTAGCAGCCGCCCCAGCGCTAAGTCTTAGGACAGTATCTATAGTGCATAAAAAAGGCCCCTGTGAAGGGGCCTTTTTAGGTAGAGTAAAACTTAATTACCCTAGTAAAACTGAGCTTTTAAAAGCTCCACTTTATATCAAATGCAACCATGGTACCTGGGCGCTCTTCGTGAGTAACCACTGAGTCCTGTTTGATCTCAATCTTCTCATCAAGTAAGTTTCTCAACTTGAGCTTTATGGTCAACTGGTCAGTAGGATAGTAGAAGTACGTCGCATCCAGCGCGTTAAAAGGCTGTTCATAGGCGTCAGGTGTACCGTTACGGCCGGCAAAGTAGAGGCGCTCACCGAACACATTATAAATCAGCATGGCACCGTGTTTGCCATCTGTCGAGTCATAACCTAGCTGGAAGTTAACCGCATAATCAGATGCTCCCGACATGGGTCGCGCCGCATTAGTTGGCGCATCGGCGAACTCACCAGCAGTCAACTCGGAGTCGAGCATGGTCATATTACCAGCGACAAAGAACGACTCCATATCAGTACCCAGAAAGCCCAAACCCTTCAGCCACTCAACTTCTAAGCCGTAGACCGTAGAGCTTTCCGCATTGACAATCTCTGTGGCCAGTGCTTCTTCAAATGCTGCCGCTTCAAAGAATTCGATAGGGTTCTGAATATCTTTGTAGAACAATGATGCCGTGAAATTATCACCATTTGAGAAGAACCACTCAGCACGCAAATCGTAGTTCTCAACCATTGCAGGAATCACATTGGCATTACCACTGACCCGCCCACCGGTAATGGGATCCAGATAGCTACTTGGGGTAATCTCACGCAGATCAGGGCGAACTAGCGTTTCACTATAGGCGAAGCGCAGTTGAAAATCCTCCGCCCAGAAATCCGGCTTGATATAGGTAGCAGAGATAGAGGGATAAAAATCATCTTCTTTAAACACTGAGTCCAAAAGATCGTTTTCATCACAGCTGATCGCACAGCCTTCATATCTGAGCGGATTCCATGGAATGCCCACCTGGTTGTAATCCTCCCAGCGGGCGCCCAACGTCAATCTCCATGTCTCATCCCAGAGAATATCCAAGGTGCCATAGACTGAAGTATTTGTCAGAGCAGCTAAATAGCTCTCTCCATTGCTACCTATCACAGCGATTCCGAAGCCGTTATCTGCATTAAGGATATTTTCATCGCTGAAAATCTCAGACACTGTGCCAGTGGAGCTCTGTGCCACTGCAGTCTCATCAGTTCCCAGACCAAACTCTAGCTGCTCATAAATACGTGTCTTACTGGAGTAGCGATAACCGCCATTCAGCGTCACTTCAGCGCTTGAAAACATTAATGGTAGGCTTATATCGTAGCCATAGCTCTCTACATCATCATCGAGATCTGTAAAGCGAAAATCCCCTGCAGAGGCCGAAGGCTGGAGATTCTGCCCCAAGACCTCAGCGGTTGCCGAATCAACACTGGTCTTATAAAGAACAGTAGTTTGATTGGGAATATCCGTACGTGAAATAGAATTGGAATAAAACCACTTAAACGTTAACTCATCGAGCCATTCAAACTGCTCAAAGTTCAGCAGATCTCGGGTGATACCACCAAAACGGTGTTCACCGCGGATTTGATTGACACTGAGATTGCGCTCTTCAAATCTGGTGCCGTACTCCCGGAACCCCTTGCCATCGCTAAGCGGAAAGCTGGAGGTAAAGCTGTCGGTGATGGAGGCTTTGTCATCCGTATTGCGCAGGAAAATGCTGGTAGTTTCTATACGATGATCATCATACCAACGCCAGCCAAAACTGGCATTACCAGTCATATTTACATTGCGAGTCGATTCCATTTTTTTGGCGAAGATATTATCAGGGTCACCAAAGGAGCGATCCATTGAATCCTTATTAGACCATTCACTACCGTAGGCTGCGCCGAGCATAAAGCCAAGCTCCATACCATTTTCCAGATAGAAATTATTGCCCACATTGGCTTCAATGCTACCATTGGTATCTGCAGACTGCTCAGTAATATCTATATCTCTGTTGAGCAACAATGCTAGATTACGGTTTATCGCCTCGGCATCCGCCAGAGTTTGAGTACCATCGCCCAGTTGAATATTGTTGAGAATATCAATCGACCCCAACGAACCGCGATACTGGTCGACCCCTGCCATCAGAGCCGAGGACAGAGCCCTTGATCCATCGTCAGTACCAAAGCTATCGTCACTGCCGCCCGCATATGACAGCACATCACCATGGGTATCAATATTTTGCTTTGTGCCTATCTCTACTGAAAACATTAGTTGATCAGGAATACTGCGAGTGCGAATATCAATCAAACCGCCACTAAAGGCCGCTGGCATTTCCGCAGAATAGCTCTTTTTAACCGCAATAGATTTCAAGATAGACGTAGGAAAAATATCTAGAGGAATAACATTTCTGGTGAGATCAGGCGAAGGAATAACCGCACCATTTAATAATGAGTTGGAATAGCGCTCACCCAATCCGCGGATAAAAACATATTTATCATCGACCAGGGTCACACCGGGCACGCGGCGCAGGGCCGATGCAACGTTAGAGTCACCAATACGGCCTATGGTTTCTGCATCAATAATATCCGCAACTACATCAGTTTCGAGTCGCTCTACGATAACATCGTCAGCGGCACTCTTAAGCTTTGCAAAGACAACCACCTCTTCGAGAACGGGCTCATCTGCAATACTTTTTATTTGCGCCAGTATAGAATTACTCATACTCAGCAAGCTGGCAGCGATTATGGACGCTCTTAATAATTTCATTTTACCTGTCATCTGTAGACCTATAATGTTGGCAAGCGGTGAGAGTTGAAATGGGTGCCGCTGTGCGGCACCCATTTCTTACCAGTAGCGTAATTCTCAAAAACCTTATTCAAACCAAAGTGGTTGAGCGCGGCTTCCTTCGTGCAGACCATAGGTCCAGCCAGCAGTCCAATCATTGTCAGCAGATACCGCGCCGATAATAGTAGAGCCTACAGGAGTTGGGATTGTGCCAGTGCCTACAACCATATCTGCAACTGGTACTGAATAGAAACCATCAAGAATAACCAGGTCAGCAAATGATGCAGATGTAGGATCATCGCCAGCTTCGGAAGTTTGCATCAGCAAATTACCCCCAGCAGTTAACCAATCAGCAGTAGATGTGCCATTTGGCAGACTATTGCCTTTGGTCAAATCCTGACAAGCAATAATGGAAGAATCTACAACCAGGTCATCATCTTGAGCTGCCTGCAGGCCTTCGTTATCCAGTCGGAAACACCAGTTGTGGTCCGCATCGTTCAACAGTTCGTCACCGCTGTAAGAGGAAGTTACAATCGCGTTTTGAATGGTTGGGAAATGAGCTTCTCGAATGCGCAGGCCCTGACCTTCTTCGTGAGTCCCAGTTTCGTTGGCAGAGATGATGCAAGTCAGGTTTTTGATGGTCGCCTGGGAGTTTAGTCCGCGAGCGATAAAGTCATCTATAGTTGCCTGGTCTTTGCTTGAGTAGCTGCCAATACCGTCAGACTCAACGCAGCGGTTGCCATCGGTCTCTGACTGAATAACCAGAGCATTAGTGATAGTGCCACGGTAGCCTTCATCAATATCGATAGAGTCATCGCGCACATAAACGGCAACATAGTTAGTAATATCTACAGCACCACCAAAGAACTCAATGCCGTCATCGTAAACACTGTAGACTTCAAGATTCTCTACTATCGTGCCATTGCCAACGGCATTAAATGCAATGCCATTAAGCTCATTACCTGGAGCAACTTCGGCACCAGTATGTTTAACAATCATGTAGTTGATTACACCGGAATTATCTTCGTTGTTTGCACCACCGTAATTGCTCTCACCAACGTCTGCTTTACCCTCTGATACAACATGACAATCTGTTGTAGTGACGTCTGGGTATGTGCCAGTGTAAGAACATTTGTTAGTAACACCAAAGCCGTTAATAACCAGACCACCCCATTCACCGACACCTTCAGCGTCTACGGTGCCATAAACAGCGTCAGTCTGAGAGGTTAGAACGATCGGTGCTTCTGCAGTACCATTAGCACGCATCTGTGATCCGCGATTGACTACCATAAAGTCGTCTGCACTACGGAATGCCAGAGTGGCGCCGGCCGCAATGGTTAAAACAGCGCCATCGCCACCCTCTGAAATACCAGCAGCTGCCAGATCAGCGTCAGTGCTATAGTTTTCGCCAACAACCAGGCTGCCTTCAAAAATATGTACGCCATCACCGATATTGGGAATTGCCAGATCGAAGGTAAGGGGGTTATCGATATCGACAAAGCCCTGAGAATAAACACAGTTAGTACCGTCAAATGAACCCTGAGATACAGTGCCAGACAAGGTGTATGAGGCACAGCTCACTTCTGTATTGCCGGTGCCTTCGTTAGTAATATTAGTAACAGTGTCACCAATATCAGTTTGATTGCTCGGTGCGATATTAATATCACCACCACCACCGCAGCCTGTCAGGGCTACTGCTACTGCGCTTGATGCGAGTAATTTCTTTAATGACATGGTTAACTCCCGTTAATTATTAGATCGGATATCTATCGGCAGTCAAAGTAACAGTGATTAATGACGATAAAATGAAACTTCTATGACAAATCTATGACAGTGGTTTTAGCAAAATAAAGTATCGGGATACGGCGGCGAGATAAGCTAGCAGGATAAATCGGCAGGCGAAAAAAAAGGGTGCTGAAAGCACCCTTCTTGTAATTGTGAACCTCTATTACTGATGGCGGATATCTTTACCCTTAACCACAAAAACAATCTGCTCACAGAGGTTTTTGGCATGGTCACCAATACGCTCCAGAGAGCGGATAACCCATAGAACATTAATAACACGACTAATGCTGCGGGGGTCTTCCATCATATAGGTGACAAGCTCACGCAGAGCTGTCTTGTAATCCAGATCAATCTGCTTATCTTCTTCCAAGGTGCGCATAGCTGCATCAACATCGAAGCGCGCAAAGGCATCAAGAGCATTTGCCAGCATACGACATACTGACTGGCCCAGATGGCGAACCTCTGTATAGCCCTCTGAAGAGCCGCCCTGCTCAGCTAGAATAACCGCATGATTGGCAATTTTCTTGGCTTCATCACCAATACGCTCTAGATCATTGACCGCTTTGGTTACCATCATGACCAGACGCAAATCACTGGCAGCTGGCTGACGCCTAGCGATAATCAAAATACAGGCTTCATCTATATCGACTTCCATTTCATCGACATGTTGCTCCTCTGCAATCACGTCTTCCGCCAGCTTGCTATCAGCCTCACTGATGGCTCGAATGGAGTTTTGTAGCTGTTGCTCTACCTTGCCACCCATTTCCATTAAGCGCGTGCGAATCTCTTCCAGCTCTTCATCAAACTGTTTCATGATATGGTTTTCAAATGACATCTTGGCCATGATAATTCTCCGTTTAACCAAATCGACCGGTAATATAAGCTTCTGTCAGCTTATGTTCCGGCATGGTAAATACTTTCTCCGTGGGGTTAACCTCAACCAGCTTACCCAGATGGAAATAGGCGGTGCGATCAGAGACCCGTGCCGCCTGCTGCATACTGTGGGTCACAATGGCAATGGTAAAGTTCTGGCTTAGCTCTTCAATCAACTCTTCGATCTTGGCGGTGGCAATGGGGTCCAGCGCCGAGCAGGGCTCATCCATCAAAATCACTTCCGGGCTAACCGCAATTGCCCTTGCTATACAGAGTCTCTGCTGCTGACCGCCGGACAAGCCCGTACCAGGCTGGTGCAGTCGCTCTTTTACCTCTTCCCAGAGGCTGGCCTTCTTTAAGCTGCTTTCAACGATTTCATCCAGGTCAACTCTGGTATCTGCCAGACCATGAATCTTTGGGCCATAGGCCACGTTGTCATAAATAGACTTGGGAAATGGGTTGGGCTTTTGAAATACCATACCCACTCTGGCGCGCAATTCAACAACATCCAGCTTTGGAGAATAGAGGTTTTCACCGTCCATGCAGATTTCACCGTCGACGCGACAGCCTTCAACAGTATCGTTCATACGATTAAGCGTGCGCAAAAACGTCGACTTGCCACAACCGGATGGGCCAATCATGGCGATTACTTCATTTTGCGCGATATCGACACTCACATCATGGATAGCCTGCTTGTCGTTGTAAAAAACATTGATATTGCGCATGGTCATCTTGGGTTTGTCGGTAAAGCTCTGACCGACAGTAACCTCCTCTGCTGAAATCTGCAGATCTTGGTCAGCGGCCTTCTTTTTGGCCCCAGCGGTTTTCTTTGGTTTTTTAGCAACTGTAGCTGCTTTGCTCATAATCTGATCCTTTCTACCAACGGCGCTCTAAACGCTTTCGCAGCCAAACGGCCGATGTATTCATAATAATCAAAAAGGTTAACAGCACCATGATGGCGGCGGAGGTCTTTTCGATGAAGGCTCGTTCTGGACTGTCCGCCCAGAGAAAAATCTGTACAGGCAGCACAGTAGCCGGATCGGTAAAGCCCGCGGGAATATCCACAATAAAAGCGATCATACCAATCATCAGCAGCGGCGCTGTTTCACCCAGAGCCTGGGCCATACCAATAATAGCGCCGGTCAGCATCCCCGGCAGTGCCAGCGGCAATACGTGATGGAGAACCGTCTGGTATTTAGACGCCCCCATACCCAGAGCCGCCTCACGTATAGACGGCGGGACTGATTTAATCGCTGCACGGCTGGTGATAATAATCGTCGGCAATGTCATCAGGGTTAGCACTAGGCCTCCCACCACCGGCACCGAGCGCGGCACATGGAAGAAATTAATAAAGATCGCCAAACCCAGCAAACCAAAGATAATCGAGGGTACCGCCGCCAGGTTATTAATATTGACTTCAATAAAGTCGGTCCAGCGGTTTTTCGGGGCAAACTCTTCCAAATAAATTGCCGCAGAAACACCGATGGGGAATGACAGCAACAATGTTAGTACCAGGGTGAAAAATGAACCCATAATGGCGCCGCGAATACCGGCCTGCTCGGGCTCACGAGAATCACCCCGCGTAAATAGGTTGCTGTTAAATTGCAGGCGAATGTTGCCCTCATCATGGAGCTGCGCAACCCAGGCAATCTGATTGTCGGCCATGCGTGCCCCGTAGGGCTCACCATCGAGCCAAGTCTTGTAGTAAGTATCTATATCATCGTCGGCGAGAATCCAGATTGACTCGGTCTGACCCAGCAACAAAGGGTTGGCGATCAGACGATCTTTGAGGTCAAATCCAGCGCCATTGCTGAGCAAACCATATAACTTACGCTTATCCCCCCGGCCGGACACCTCAGAAAATTTGGCTCGCAGAGCACTCTTGGGTACAGCCCCCCAGTTGCCATCAGCAAGCTGGGCTGGGTCGGTCATATTGGCGACACCGATAATATCCTGATCATAATGCACATCAAGCTGAATATAGGTCACCCGAAAAGCACCGTGGCCCTTACTGATAATATCGGTAAACAGCACGATCACTGCAGCCAGGCCAATCAGAATAGCGATACGCCCATACCAGCGAAATCTGGTCTCAGCGCGATTGCGCCTGGTTAAAGATTGCTTGATTTTGTCTAAATTATCCATCGGCTTACTCATACTGCTCCCGATACTTCTTAACAATATGCAGGGCGAAAATATTCAACAACAGAGTGACAACAAACAGCATTAACCCAAGGGCAAAGGCTGCCAGTGTTTTGGGGCTATCAAACTCCTGGTCACCGGTTAGCAAGGTCACAATTTGTACCGTTACTGTGGTCACAGACTCCAGTGGATTGGCGGTTAATTTTGCCGCCATACCCGCAGCCATCACGACAATCATGGTTTCACCAATCGCCCGCGATACAGCCAGCATAATACCGCCCACAATACCCGGCAGAGCAGCGGGAATAATCACCCGACGCACAGTTTCTGACTGCGTGGCTCCCATTGCCAGAGAACCGTCGCGCATGGACTGAGGTACCGCGGTGATGACATCATCAGCCAGTGAGGAGATAAACGGAATAATCATCACCCCCATCACACCACCGGCGGCCAACGCACTCTCGGAAGAGACAGACAGGCCCATACTTGTACCCAGATCCCGCAAAAAAGGCGCTACCGTCAATGCTGCGAAAAAGCCGTAAACCACTGTTGGAATACCGGCCAGCACTTCGAGTGCCGGCTTGGCAAAGGCGCGCACTGTTTTGCTGGCATATTCGGCCAGATAAATCGCCGACATTAGGCCAACGGGCACAGCCACAACCATGGCCACAGCTGACACGAGTAAAGTACCGACAAAAAGAGGTACTGCACCAAAGCTACCTGATGAGCCGACCTGATCTTCACGGATCGCGGTTTGCGGACTCCATTCCAGACCAAAGGCAAACTCATGAACAGGCACAGATCTAAAAAACTGTATCGACTCGAAAAGAACCGACAGCACAATGCCCAATGTGGTGAAAATCGCCAGACAGGCACAGGCCAGCAGCAGATTCTGCACAACGTTTTCGACCAGCGGGCGGGCTCTAAACAGAGGGTTGATTTTTGACCAACCAAAGAACAGACCTACAGTCGTCAGACACAGCATCAACGCCGTTAATGACCAGCGTGAAACCGCTTGAAGCTGAGTCATATAGTCAGCGGCAGCAAGTAATGCTTCACTCTGCCCCTGACGGCCTAGAATGCCTTCGGCGATATTGGCGATCTTATTTAGCTGCAGGTTGTAAGTGGCGAGGCTGGTATTGCCTAATTGATCCGCCATGGAGCTCATGACCAAACTGTTGATCAACGGCTCGTCAAAGATCATCCACAGAGAGAGCAAGAACAGCGAGGGAAGCGCACACCAGAGTGCAGTGTGGAACCCATAGTAAGAGGGAAGAGAATGCAGATTGCGAATTCCGCCCAATGGCTTGGCAAGCGCCAGAGAACGGCCGCGACCAATGTAGAAGGCAAAAATGCCCAAAGCAAGTATCAAAATGAGAATATTAGTCGCTTGCATAAGGCTAAAAAATCCTTGGAACAATTTTAATAAAGCGTTAAATCAATCGCTAAAAAACGAACACAACCCGGCTCAATGAACCGGGCTGCATAGTGACAACATCAGCGCATTATTTCAATGCTTCATTGCCTGTCATTGGTGTCAATGACCGAGTGCTTTGAGCCATGGCACGGCGCTCTTTAACTGGCAGTGGAATCATGCCCTTCTCGGCTAGATAACCCTCTTCACCCCAGGCGCGCTCGCTGGTGAACTCATTGAGGTAGCCTTTGATACCGGGCACCACGCCAACATGCGCTTTCTTGACATAGAAGAACAATGGACGTGAGATTGGGTAAGACTTGTCAGCGATGGAGTCAAAGGTTGGCTCAACAGACTCAATCATTGCACCTTGAACCTTGTCAGCATTCTGGTCCAGAAAGCTAAAGCCAAACACACCCAGTGCAGCAGGGTTAGCCTGGAGCTTCTGTACGATCAGATTGTCGTTTTCACCAGCTTCAATATATTTGCCATCTTCGCGAATAGTGTGACACAGCGCTTTGTAAGCGTTTTTATCGGTTTTCTTCAAGGCGCTGATCCAGCCAATTTTCTTACAGCCACCTTCAAGGCCGAGCTCAGCAAACGCATCTCGCGTACCGGAGGTCGGCGGGGGACCCATCACTTCGATGGCGGTATCTGGTAATGCTGGATTGACATCTTTCCAGGTTTGGTAAGGGTTATCCATCACCTCACCCTCAACAGCAGCAGGAACCTGAGCGGCCAGCGCGAGGAAGATATCCTTGCGGCTTAGCTGCATTGGCGGCGCCTCAACGGAGTTAGCAATAACGATTCCGTCGTAGCCAATTTGTACTTCAACCACTTCGGTCACGCCATTAGCCTGGCACTTCTTGAATTCTGACATCTTCATGCGACGTGATGAATTAGTAATATCTGGATAATTAGTGCCCACACCAGAACAAAACAGCTTCATACCGCCACCGGAACCGGTGGACTCAATCTTTGGTGTTAGCTTGCCGCTTGAACGGCCATAGCGCTCGGCAACGACAGTTGAAAATGGGTACACAGTTGAAGAACCTACTACTTCAATGCTATCTCGAGCCATTGCTGCAGATGTTGCTGTAATAGACGCCACTGTGAGTAACAGGGCTGGTAAAATAGTACGTTGGATCATAAGAACCTCCAGTAATCGAGCACTTTTGTGCCATTGGTTGAATCTGTGTTTTCTACTCGGTCACTGTATTAAAGTTATATGACAGAAATATGACATTTAACTGGCTGACAAGGATATCCGAAAATAATTGCGTATGTCACATCACTGTCATATTAAATACATATTATTTTCACATGGATGTCATATAGGTGACATGTCATTCGGTCCGGCTACGGCCTTAGGAATTAATTTTTGGGGATTACATATGAACAAATTATTACTCTCATCAGCAATCGCATCCACCATATGCTTTGCTGGTCACAGCTTTGCGGCTGGCCCTATTGATGGCACAGTTTACGGCAAGGTTAATGCTTCTATTGTTAATAATGACAGTGGCTCGACCGATGAATGGAAGCTAAACAGCAATGCATCTCGCGTTGGCGTTAAAGGGAAGACTGAAATTGCGGACGGGCTTTACGCGATCTACAAAGCAGAATTCGAGATGTGCATTGATGATGGCGACTGCAAAGGCCAGACTTTTAGCCAGCGCAACATTATGGCCGGTATCAAAGGCGACTTCGGTACAGTTTGGGCAGGCAAGCATGACTCCCCGACCAAACTGGCGCAGAACAAAATCGACCTGTTTAATGATCTTGAGGGTGATATCAAAAATACCTTTGAAGGTGAAAACCGCGTATCCAATATTGTTGCCTACACCTCACCGAAGGTTAATGGTTTCTCTGCCACTGTCGCCATGATTCCCGGTGAAGGCTCTGATTTTGATGAAGATGGAAATGACGACACCGGCTTGGCCGATGGCATCTCCTATTCCATCAGCTATGATATGGATAACCTTTATTTAGCTGTAGCCGGTGATCAGGACGTAGACAAGCAGGACCTGATGCGCGTTGTTGCCCAGTACAAGATGGACGCATTAAAGCTTGGCTTTATGTATCAGCAGAATGAAGATAACCTTAATAGCAAAGATGAATCAGGTTATTTTATCAGCGCAGCCTACAAGATGGACAAGACCACGTTAAAGGCCCAGTACGGCAAAATTGAAGATGATGTCGACGGCGACGAAGAGGAAACTCTGTCTGTGGGTGCAGATTACAAGATGGCTAAAAACACCAAGGTCTATGTATTCTATACTGACAACACAGATTCTGAAGTGGGCGCAGCCGACGACGAAGATTCTTCCTTTGGTGTAGGCATGGAACATAAGTTCTAAGTTACCATTGGCCAGGAGCTGTGAAAATAAGGTCTATGAAAAGGGTACTTCGGTGCCCTTTTTTATAGACATTTTTTGATTAATCCATTAACGACAATATTGCTGGAATTGACCTCATGAAGATAAAACGCCCAAAAGCCTATTATGCTTATCTGTGCCTGCTTCTAAGCAGTGCCAGTTTCGCCAATTGTGGCTTTGATACTGATGATGCCGATGCACCAGACTTTATGGATAAAATAATCACCTGCGAAGAGCAGCAAAAAGCCAGCAAGCCAAAGGCAGTCAAGTCAGGTGACGCCGTCAAACTCTATGGTGACGGCACAGTTAACCCGCAATCCGGAATAAGCGAACGGCCCATAGTGGCGGCAGGATCGATGAACCACAGCGCCAATAAACTATTTGCCGCACGACAGGCCTATTCACTGCGCCCAGATGCTAAATTCGAAGAGTCTGTAACCATTGCAACCCAAAAGCTCTATCTTGAAATGGCGCATCACTGCGCCAAAGGCTGGACCATTGAGTCCCAGTGGAGTGAACCCAACCCAGAACGAGAAGGCGATTATTTTCTGCACTATGGTTTCCGCTGCGCTGCTCTAATACCTCTCTAACATCGACCAGACCCGATTCAAAAGCGGCTGAGCCATCAACTTTTACCGCCTGCCTGTGACAGTGTCGCCGCTTTTCGATAGCCCCTCTGACAACCGATGAATCGCCAATTAATATTATCCCAGCATGGACATTGCGATTGGCCCCGCCTGAATGGGCCGCTACTAGATTCTGCCGCCTGATGGCGATTTTCTTTGTGCTAGTGACTGTCATGCAAACATTTTTTGGGGTAGCTTAATCAAATTTTCTCTATTAAATAGGATAAAGGATTATGAATTTATATATGAAAAAGATAATTGTGCTTGTAGTTTCAGTGCTTTTCTCTATGCAGGTGATGGCATTAGAAAAAACTGACATGGGCGGAGTAACGCAACCGCCTGTCCAATGGGTGCACTATTTGAGTGCTGCTGAAAAAGCTGAAATAGCTGGTCGATTGGCAAAGCAGGAATACTTTCGTCGGGAAGCTGGTGAGACTTTGCATGACAAAACTCAGCAGCAGGAGATTTCATTTCCCCTAGCTTTATACCGATAGATTCCATATCAAATACCAATAAAAGTGCAGCATCAGTTCCTTCTGGAGGAAACTTAAGCTGTGTCATTAATGTGCAGAATCCGCACGCTGGCTCTGGGCCAGGAGGTTCCACTGTCGTTAAAGCGAAGTCTTCAGGCACCTGTAATTACATTCATGTTTTTGGTACACCGCCATCCACGATAGGCTGGGATCTAACGCAGGTTCTGCTCAGAGTTATAGGGCTGGGATTTCCTCCAATGATTGACCTTCAAACAGCTGTACACACGAGAAATTCCTTGAATGCCGTTTGGAGTGATAGCAGTACACAAGTATTTCATCCTGGCTGCATCAATGGTAGTTACTCGCACTTTGATTTGGTGTACGTGACTCCTCCTCCTGGGTGGGTGTACACGGGACCCCAGCCTATAACCATTCCAAATCCGGCAACAGCGGTTGTAAGTAATTGTTAGTGGTACAACTTATTTTGGAGAAGGGCATTTGCCTGTGTGACTACTTATAAATATTGTCACCAGGCAAGGCCTGATAGGTTTCGAGAACCCCAGCATGCAATACTTTATCAACAAGGTTTGTTGATCCACCAAAGTAGGATGATGGTCTGTTGTAGGGGCTGGCCAGGAACCAATCACAGGTCGTTGGCCATATCGCATTGGGAACTAGGCCAGCTACTGCAATACCGTGACGATTAACTGCCTGCTCATAGGCTGCCAGCCAGCAGTCTCTAAGCCTGGTTAATGTAGAGCTGAAGAGTAAATAACTCTGTTGCCCGGTGTAGCTTTCAAACTTTGCTTTTGCCTGGCGGTATATTGGAAGATTGAACCCTTCCCAGATACCACACAAAACTTCCTGATTTGGGCCGCCTATTTCAGCAAGGATCGCAAACAGGCTCTCCATCATATCTATGGTTAATTCACCCTCTAGGGGCGCATCGATGCCCGCCGTACCCGGTTCTTGGGTAATGGATGGAAAGGTTTGGAACCATTGCATTAGCCGGTGGGGACGTCGGTTGTTGGCGATTTCGACGTCATCCCATCGAACAGGAGTTAACTTTTCCCCATTGATCCATCCGGCGCGAAGCTCCGCCCTGCTTTTTTTATCATTTGGGTCTAAGGCGTCAAAAGACCAACCAGGGTGGCAAATGCGCGCATAGCTCGCAAATCCCGATGGCACAATTGTATGAAGTGTATGCTTGGGACCATTACATCGTTCAGCTACCCAGGCTGCATGTTTTGCATCAGGCTCTACATCGTAATATTTAAAAAAATCATCCATAGTTAAAGTCCTAGGTTCGACTCCTGCTTATATATTAGTCATTTAATAATATCGCTGCATATAAGTTGCGATCGACCCAGGCGGAAGTAAATTCTCTTGCGGGCTGTGTACTGTCTCAGGATGAGACCAAGGGCAAAAGAAAAGCCAAAGCTGGCTAAGGCGCACAGTTCTAAGCGGAAACCACAGGCAATCGGCAGACAAATCTGGCCCCATAACCCAGGCGACTGCTAATTGTCAGGTCGCCACCACAGCGATTGAGACTGTGCTTTACAATAGCCAGCCCCAGACCTGTGCCACCGGTGGTGGAGTTGCGGCTGCTGTCGCCGCGGTAAAAACGCTCGGTCAGCCGCGGCACTTCTGCAGGGTCTATGCCGACGCCATCATCCTGAACACTGATGTTGATATGGTCTGAGTATTGCTCAACGACCACGTCAATGACTGCACCTTTGGGGTTGTGGCGCACGGCATTGAAGATAATATTTCCTAGGGCACTGCGCATGCTATTACCCTCTGAGTTAACCTCAATAGTCGCTGCACAGTCCAGACTCAGACTGTGGAGACCACCACTTAATATTTCCGCTTCGGCAACAATACTAGCCAGCAGATCATGCAGATTTACAGGCTCAAGTTCGCCGGTCTGGCCACCTGCCTCCAATCTAGACAGCAAAATCAAATCGTCGGCTAGTGCCTGCATTCTATTGACCTGATCGGCCATCTGGCCAAATGCGCGGTTAACCATATCGCTGTTAGCGGGGCTGTCCTGAAGAGTTTCGATATAGCCGCGCATCACTGTCAATGGCGTGCGCAATTCATGGGAGACATTGCCAACAAACTCTTTGCGCATCTCTTCCAGGCTGTTGAGGCGGGTAATATCGGTGATCACCAGGACAATTTCATCGTCGCCAAAATATGAGGCTGCAAATTTTAATAGCCGCCCTGCCTGGATCGATGATGGCAGCTTGACTGCGCCCTGAAAGTCAGCCTGATTGATATATTCTACGAATTCGGGGTCGCGTATCAGGTTCATAATAGCGCTGCCACGATCTGCGGACCGCAGTCCCAAAAGGCTGGCAGCGGAGCTATTCCACCAATCCAAAGACAGATCGCTGCGCAGAACCAAAATCCCTTCGTCCAAAGCTTCAGTGAGCCGGGACACTCGATTAATAGTGCGGCGCATCTTTTCTTGAGTGCGGCGATGACGTCGCCGCTGTCGATTTAATGTGTCACTTATCTCACCCCAGACACCATCGGCATCCGGCGGAATTCCGCGCATACCTTTGTCGATCCAGCTGAACAGCTGTGAGATGATGCGGAAGGTCCAAATAACATAGAGACCGACACCACAGAGGATAATTTCAAGGGGATAACCCAGACTCCAACCAAACAACAGCGAAAATAGTCCGACCAGGACTATACGCCATAACTCTGTATGCATTCCCGGTCGCAATGGATGAGTGCCTTTTTAGCCATTTTGCAGATGAGTTGAGAAGCGGTAGCCCGCACCCCGCACAGTCTGCACATAGTTCTCATGGCCTGCAACTGAAATTGCCTTGCGCAATCGTCTGATATGGACATCCACCGTTCGTTCATCCAAATAAACATTGCCACCCCAGACGTAGTCAAGGATCTGGTCTCTGGAATAGACACGTTCCTGGTGGGTCAAAAAAAACTGAAGAAGACGGTACTCTGTAGGGCCCAAATTAATATACTCGCCACTGATACTGACACGGTGACTTTGAGGATCAAAGTGCATCTCTCCGACACTGATTACATCTTTTAGCTCTTCACGACCAATGCGGCGCAGCACCGCTTTAACCCGAGAAATCAGCTCCCGCGGAGAAAACGGTTTGGGGATAAAGTCATCCGCACCGGCATCAAGCCCGGAAATCTTGCTATCTTCCTCTGCTTTGGCGGTAAGCATTATTACGGGGATTTTTTCCGTGAGTTCATCGCGCTTTAGGCGGCGCAGCAACTCCAAACCAGTAGTGCCGGGCATCATCCAATCCAGCAAAACCAGATCCGGTTGCCTGTCAATAATAGAGGCGTGAGCCTGCTGGGCATTTTCTGCCTGCAATACATTGTAGTCCGCAGCCTCCAAGGCAATGGACAGCATATCTCGAATTGCCGCTTCGTCATCAACCAGTAAAATTGTATGCTTGGGCATAACATTGACCCTGTCATCCACGTTGTGAGCCCTTATTTAATGACGGTAACATTGCATAAATATGACAGAACTGTGAGTTCTATGCATCTTTATGTTGGCTGGTTCGATATTTTGACGCGGTTATCGCATAATGGCGGCTTAAATTTATCCACTGGAAAAACACCATGACTATCAAAGAAAACAGTGCTGTAAGCTTTCATTACACATTGACCGATGACGAAGGCCAGCAGCTTGATAGCTCAGCCGGCAAAGAACCTCTGGCCTACCTGCACGGCGCTGGCAATATTATTCCCGGGCTTGAAAAAGCAATGACCGGCAAGTCTGTCGGCGACAGCATGACTGTTGCAGTCAATGCCGCTGAAGGCTACGGCGAAGTGCAGAGCGAACTTATTCAGGAAGTGCCCCGGGAAGCGTTTCAAGGCGTAGACAGCATTGAAATTGGTATGCAATTTGAAGCTCAGACAGGTCAGGGCGGCAGTGTTCCGGTGACTGTAACAGCAGTCAGTGACGAAGTAGTCACTGTGGATGGCAACCATCCGCTGGCAGGCAAGAACCTGAATTTTGACGTGACTATCGAAGAGATCCGCGATGCCACAGAAGAAGAGCTGGAACATGGCCATGTCCATGGACCTGGTGGGCACGAGCACTAGAAATTATTACCGCCTAAAAAAAGGCCACCTTGTGGTGGCCTAATAGGGGGAGAAATTTACGGGGTTGGTGTTGGGTTAATCAAATACCGGAAACACTTCACTGACAGCGACGCAGACACCAAGGCCGCAACCAATCCCTGTGCTGGTCCAAGCATCTGCTCCGTAGGCGTAAAAGCCAATTGATGCGCCAAATAAAGTGCCAATAGCAATGGTGAACGTACAAGCAAAACTGAATAAATTCATGAGTCCTTTCCTCAATATTCCGTTACAAACTGATGTCTATTTCATCGTCTTATCAACAATGACATTTATAAGCGTTTAGATTCGGTAGTTCTTGAATAGGCGTCACAAGCTGAGTAGTACCTAGTTCTCAAAACCCCCAGCATCGTGTAATACTGTGAGCCAGTTATAATTTTTTACCCATCATAATTCTGTAAAAGTCCTGCACTAAGATTTCAGGCTGGTTGCGTTTATTACGAGACAAAAATATGACAGTTAAAGTAGGTATCAATGGTTTTGGCCGCATTGGCCGACTGGCACTTCGAGAATCCTGGGGCGCTGCAGGGTTTGACATTGTTCATATAAACGAGATTGCTGGAGATGCCAAAAGTGCAGCCCATTTATTGCGCTTTGATTCTGTCCATGGCACCTGGGACAAAGATATCAGGGCCAGCGATACCAATGATCAAATTATTATTGATGGCCAGTCCATCGGCTATTCGCAGTGCGCGTCTATTGACAAGACACCCTGGCGAGCAGCCAATGTTGACCTGGTAGTTGAATGCACAGGCACATTAAAAACCGAACAGGCACTGGCCCCATACTTTGCTCAGGGCATTGCCAAAATAGTCGTCTCGGCACCAATCAAAGGCCTGCCTGAAGCGACTGTGCTAAATGTGGTGATGGGGGTCAATGATCATAAATATAAGGGGCAAAATATTGTCACTGCAGCATCCTGTACCACTAACTGTCTGGCGCCGGTGGTTGATGTGCTGCACAGCACCTTTGGCATAGAGCATGGCTCGATCACTACCATCCACGATATTACTAACACCCAGAGTATTCTTGATGAATACCACCGTGATTTGCGTCGGGCCCGCGCCAGCAGCATGTCATTGATACCCACCAGCACTGGGTCTGCCACCGCGATTACCGAGATTTTTCCTGAGCTTAAGGGTCGCCTTAATGGGCTGGCCGTGCGCGTGCCACTGGCCAATGCGTCCCTCACAGATTGCGTGTTCGAATTGGCGCGGCCAGTATCTGCAGAAGAGATTAATCAGGCTCTTGAATCAGCTGCCAATGGTCGCCTGCAAGGCATACTGGGATTCGAAACCCTGCCACTGGTTTCAGTGGACTACACCAATGACCGGCGCTCAGGCATTGTCGATGGCCCGTCGACCATGGTGATCAACAATACTCAGGTGAAGGTGCTGATCTGGTATGACAATGAGATCGGCTATGTTAATCGCATGATGGAATTAACCGCCCTAGTCGCTGCCTCTATTTAGGCCTAACCATGCTAATGCGCTCTCCTCTGGCCCAGTACATTACAGTAACCGCTAGCTACTGGGCCTTTACGCTCACCGACGGCGCCCTGCGCATGCTGGTGCTGCTTTTTTTCCACGGCCTCGGTTACAGCCCACTTGAAATTGCCAGCCTGTTTTTGCTCTACGAATTCTTCGGCATACTGACCAACCTCTACGGCGGTTGGCTGGCGTCCCGTATCGGTACCATTTACTGCATGCAGATCGGACTGGGGTTGCAGATACTGTCGCTGGGAATGCTGCTGGCGGATCAGTCCCAGCTTACGGTGATCTATGTGATGGCAGCACAGGCCCTCTCCGGCGTAGCCAAAGACCTCAATAAAATGAGCGCCAAAAGCAGCATCAAAGCACTGATGCCTGACAGCGAGCAGGGTCGACTGTACCGCTGGGTAGCAATGCTTACCGGCTCAAAAAATGCTCTTAAAGGAATGGGCTTTTTTCTCGGCGGTGCGCTGCTTGCCAGTCTTGGTTTTCGCGGCAGTCTGTTAGCTATGATTGTGTTGCTGCTGCCCACAATGTTGATTGGCAGCCTGATATTGCAGAATCGACCTGATACGCACAAACAGAGGTTTAGTGAGAGCCTGTCCAAAAGTCCTGCCATAAATTGGCTGTCGCTGGCACGGTTATTTTTGTTTTGCTCCAGAGATGTCTGGTTTGTGGTGGCACTGCCAGTATTTCTGCACAGCCAGCTACAGTGGAGCCATATCGAAGTGGGCACATTGATGGCTAGCTGGGTTATTGCCTATGGGGCAGTGCAGGCACTGGCTCCTAGGATTACCGGACAGCAGCAACAGAGACTGCCCAATCCACAGGGATTAGAATACTGGGCACTGCTGCTGACATTGATTCCCGCCGCAATTGCGCTGGCACTTTATAGTAAAATCGACCCCAACTATGTGCTGATAGGTGGCCTGCTGCTATTCGGTGCAGTGTTCGCCATTAATTCAAGCATGCACTCCTACCTTATCGTCGCCTTTGCCCAGCGCGACGCAGTGTCTCTGGATGTGGGCTTCTACTATATGGCCAATGCCGGCGGCCGTCTGCTTGGCACAGTGCTGTCCGGACTGTTGTATCAGCAGTTTGGGCTGATTAGCTGCCTGCTTGCATCCTCAATGATGATTGCCCTCAGTGCAGGGGCCTGCCGGGGATTGAGCAAATCTACCTAGAGGTTTTCTAGAGCTTTTTAACCATGTCTGCTAGGGTATCGTCCTTTCACTAACCCTAAGAAATAATTAGCTATGAGCAATCAAACTGAGAATGAAATCGGCAATGCCATGGACCCCAATGGTCTCTTTCGGGAAGAAAATTACACTGACCAAAAGCTGGGTGCTATTCGCAAACTGACTCCTATAAAAGCCGATGGCTCCGATGACCCGGACCGAGAAGTGACCTTTTTTGGTTCCGCTCAGGTGATGACGCCAATGGGCGCCATTCCCCTCAATTTCGCCCTTGAGGGCAGTACCGTTGGCGAAGCCGCTGAAGACTTTGCTGCCAAATCAGCAATAGCCGTTGAGGAAGCCGCTAAAGAGCTGGAGCGTATGCGCCGGGAGCAGGCTTCACAGATTGTGGTTCCTGGCCAGGGCGGCGGGGGCATGGGGGGCGGAATGGGCGGTCAGGGTGGTGGCATCATCACCTGAGCGCGGCTATTTCAGCAGCAGCGATCCCTCAATCGAACGGAACTCTGTGGCGGCATCGATCAAAGATGTCGCCGTCAGTGCCGGCACGCCATAGACAACAGTATCAACCCCATGATCGCGACTAATATGCTGCAACAGCAAATCAAAGTCGCCATCTCCAGATAACAGTACAGCACAGTCAATGGGCTCAAGTTTATTGGCCGCCGCTGTCATCATATCGATGGTAATACCTACATCCCAATCACCCTTTGCCGAACCATCGGCCCGCTGGATATAGGGTTTTAGCTTTATATCAAAACCAATATCTCGAAGAATCTGCTGAAACCCCTGCTGCTGGCTGTTATTGCGGTCAATTGCATAGGCATGGGCCAGACAAATATCGCCCTCTGCGTTGAGCTGCCTCCATAGTTGCCGGTAATTGAAATGGCAGCCGTAGCTCTCTTTTACGGTGTAATAGATATTTTGCACATCTACAAAGAGCGCCAGTCTTTTCATAATTTTGTGTCCAGATCCAAGAGGTTGGCTCCCAGGGAATACGCACTGGCGGGATACAGTGACAGGGAAAAGCTGCGCACACTCTGCTTATGCCAGCAGCGCCGTGCCAGTTGCAGGCAAGCTGCAGTCTCATCGACACTGAGTCCCAGCTCAAGCCGCTGACTGGGGTTGGCGGACATCGCGGTCAGTTGATGTTGCGTAGAGGTACTTGGCGCCAGCCATTGCAAATAGTCATCCGGACTAATTTTGTTAAACTTTTGTTTTAGCAATGCTGGTGCCATCAAAGGGTTGATATACAGCTGCTGCCATTGCACCGGCCTTTCCCTGTCGAGATGCACCATGGTCAGCTGGTAAACCCTATCACCGGAACCAAGACGTAATAACTCAGCCACTTTGGCACTGGCGAGGGTGGATTCAAGATTGAGAAGTCGATTGCTGTAGGTACCGGCCGCCTGGGCACTGAACAGCTGGTTGTGAATTTCTAGCTGGGCGGCTTGCGCCTCAGGCTTGGCAACAAAACTACCGCGGCCCGGCACCCGCGATAGCAACCCTTGATCAGCCAGCTCCTGCAGGGCTCGGCGAGCGGTCATGCGGCTTACATTAAAGGTCGTCGCCAGCTCCGTCTCAGAGGGGATACATGTACCAACCGGCCAGCCGGCGGACTCTATCTGGCCCTGTACATAGTGCTTGATCAGGGCAAACTTAGGTAACTTTGTCTCTCTGCTTGCCATAGTAATTTCTGTATATACAATTTTAACTGTATATACAGCCTATTTATTGCGAATGGAAAGTTTTATTGCTCTAAATTACACTAATTTCGAACAAATGTCCCAATAAAGACAAATATAATTGAACCCCGCATTGATAATTTTTCTTTTAAATGTATATACAGATTAATTCAAGAATCAATCAAGGCCAATTTATCAGTGCGGCTGAGCTTTTTGATTTGCGCTTCGCGAATGCTGGCACTACTGCGGTTATCGGCTGGCTCTATATAAACCATATCAACGGCCTCACGGCCACGAAAGTACTTGGCTCCGGCCTTGCCAGACTGATGCTCGGCAAGGCGCCGCTCGGGGTCTGTCGTAATCCCTGTATAGAGGCTTCGATCACTGGCACGCACCATATACACGTACCATAACTGTACTTTAACTGGGTCAGTCACTTTGCAGGCAACACTTCTGCCAGGGGACCGTGGCAGTATTGGCACAGATATTTGGCCTGCCCTTTAAGGATTTTGCGGTGACGCAGGATAGTCAACTGATGGGTACGGCAGGCACAGCCGTAGGCAAAGCGTTGATACTGTCGGGTTGGAATACCAGCCAAATCGTAATTGCCTGTGGCCCTGGGCTCACCACCAAGATCCCTCATCACCGCCTGCCATTCGGCGCCATGGGGCTTGACCCTGCGCAGGCCATAGAGACAGTCGACAACATAATGCGCGACCTCATGGATTACCGTATCACCGAGGCTGTCTTCATAATATTTGGCAAATATCCAGGGGTTAAAACGGATACGGCGCTTGGCGCGCCTCACCTGATACATGCCGGCACATTTACCACTGAGATCAAAATCCACCTGCAGCGCCTTAAATTTTTGCTGATACAGCTGCTCAGCCCGCTTGATGCAACTGTTAGTGGCATGCCTGACCTCCGCTTGCTGTTGCTGCGAAATAGGCTCTATAGGGGTGGTTTGATCCATTGTTCGATTATAAAGACTCGCCGGGCTGGTACAATGCGGCTTTACAACTTATTTAGAGCGCTATGAATATTGATCTGCACTGCCATACCAACATCTCAGATGGCACATTGTCTCCCTCTGAATTGATAGCCCTGGCTGTTGAGCGCGATATCGATATTCTTTCCATTACCGACCACGACAGTATCGCTGCTTATGAGCGCATTAAATGTCCCGGTAAGCTAAGGATTATTCCCGGCATTGAATTTTCTAGCCAGTGGCGCAAGTCCGGCATCCATATTGTCGGGCTTAATCTGGATCTCAGCTCAGAGGCGATACTTCAGGGCGTCGCCCTGCAGTCGCAGGCCAGGCGAGAGCGGGGTGAAAAAATTGCCGAGAAACTGTCTCAGCTGGGCTTTGCCGACAGCCTTGCGGGCGCTAAAAGCTTTACCTCAGGTGGGGAAGTGGGGCGCCCGCATTTTGCCCAGCACCTCGTCACTATTGGTGCCGTAACAAATATTCAACAAGCCTTTAAACGCTATCTGGGTGCTGGCAAGGCTGGCGATATCAAAGAGCATTGGTCGGATATGGCAACAATTATTGGCTGGATACGGGATGCTGGTGGTATTGCGGTGCTGGCGCACCCGACCAAGTACAAGATGACGAGGACCAAATTATGCTCTTTGCTCAGTGATTTTTCCGCGGCTGGCGGCGAGGGTATGGAGGTAATCTCGGGGCTGCAAGTTCCGTCTGTCACCAGAGATATGGCCGCCCTGTGCAATAAGCATGAGCTACTAGCTTCTGTTGGGTCCGACTTCCACGCCCCTAATCAACATTGGGCAGCCCTTGGTATGGTGGCACCATTACCGGACCAGTCGACTCCGGTCTGGAGCCGGTGGAGCTAAAACCGAGCTAGGCAATTCCTTAGCCATTGATTCCTGTGTATACTTGCGCCGCTCAGCCGCAGTAGCAGGCTGTCAACAATGACTGATGGGTGTATTTAAGTGGATCTTTTTATCTTTGCCAGTGAGCAGTGGATTCTAATAAGCGTCTTTATGATGCTTCTTTACGTTTTTGCATTTACCGAACGCACCAAGGGTGGCAAGCCCATCCCTACAAATGAAGTCGTTACACTAATGAATGCTGATCAAGCGGTCGTGGTTGATGTTCGCTCATCAAGTGAGTTTGAAGCTGGGCATATCCACGGTTCAATGAGTATTCCACATGCAAAATTGACCGGTCGCATTAGCGAACTGGAAAAGTGCCGCAGCAAAATCATCGTGGTGGTCGACCAAATGGGTCAGCACGCCGGTGGCGCAGGAAGAGCACTGTCAAAAGAGGGGTACAACGTTCGCCGCTTAAGCGGTGGAATGGCTGAATGGCAAGGGCAAAAAATGCCCATGGTTCAGGGACTTAAAGACTAGGCTTGGCGCCTGTCGTGCGGTCCCCCACAAAAGGAAACTCCATGTCTGAAGTTGTACTATACGGAACGCGGTTCTGCCCGTTTTGCACGGCAGCTCGTCGCCTCTTGAGCGCCAAAGGTATTAATTACCAAGATATAGCGCTGGATAATAATCCAGATTTAAGGGCCAAGGTGATGGCCAAGAGCTCGCGCAATACTGTCCCGCAAATTTGGATAGGTGACTTACATGTCGGCGGCTACACTGACCTGCGTCAACTTGAGCTGGAAGGTGATTTAGAAACACTGGCCAACACCAGGGTTGAATTGCCTTAATTAAGCACCATATAACCAATAGCGGGTCCCATAAAAAATATATTAGAAGGCTTTCATCATGACTGAAGAAACAACGGCTGCACCTGAAGCAGCAGCAGACGCTCCAGCTGAACCAAAATTTGCTGTACAGCGCATCTATCTTAAAGACCTTTCCTTTGAAACACCTCAGGGCGCCTCAGCTTTTCAAAAGCAATGGAAACCCAAGGTCAACCAAGACCTCAACACTAAATCGAGCAAGATTGAAGACGGCGTCTTTGAAGTGGCTCTGCGAATCACAATTACCGTTTCTGATGGCGAAGAAACCATCTATCTGATTGAAGCTGAGCAGGCTGGTTTGTTTACTGTATCGGGATTCTCTGATCAGCAGCTGACTCAGGTGTTGAACACTACCTGTCCAGCGATGCTGTTCCCCTACGCGCGCGAAGCAATCGACAACACCGTGACCAAGGGCTCTTTCCCTCCACTGATGATTCCTCCGATTAACTTCGATGCACTGTTTGCTTCTGCTGTGCAGCAGGCGCAGGCGCAAGCGCAAGCTGCGGAAGCTCAGAGCGGCACCGAAGCAGGCGAAGACACTACTCACTAAGTGTGACTTGCGAGTATGACGAAAAACCCCGCCTTATCAGCGGGGTTTTTTAATGCCTAACGTTTTGCGACTGTGCCTGAGGTGCTACTCAGATACCTGAGCTTCCATATCATATTCCTGTAGTTTTCTCGTCAAAGTATTGCGGCCCCAGCCCAACAACTGCGCGGCATCTTTTTTACGTCCACCAGTATGAGCCATGGCGGTTTCGATCATAGTACGCTCGAACTCTGGCACTGCCTGGGCAAGAATATCGCGCCGGCCAGTTTTTAATTCGCGCTCGCTCCAACGCCTCAGCATCTGCTGCCAATCACCCTGAACACGCACCTCTTTACTACCGTCTTCAGACTGTAATTCCGGCGGTAAATCAGACAGCAGCACCTCTCTACCCGCGGCCATTACCGTTAACCATCGACAGATATTTTCTAGCTGACGAACATTGCCTGGCCAGGCTAAATTAAAGAAGAAATCCTCTGCTTCCTGAGACAAAACCTTAGGTTCCATTTCTAACTCTTTGGCTGCGCGATGAAAGAAGTGCTCCATTAGCTGGGGAATATCTTCGCGGCGATCTGCCAATTTTGGTAGATGCACGCGAATAACATTGAGACGGTGAAATAAATCTTCACGAAAACGATTTTCGGACACCAAATTTTCAAGGTTCTGATGGGTTGCAGCAATAATTCGCACATCCACCTTAACCGCAGTGTGACCGCCAACACGATAGAACTCTCCATCGGCCAAAACGCGCAGTAACCTGGTTTGTGCCTCTGGTGGCATGTCGCCAATTTCATCTAGGAATAGCGTACCGCCATCAGACTGCTCAAAGCGCCCTTCACGGCGCTGAGCGGCGCCAGTAAAGGCACCCTTTTCATGACCAAATAATTCTGACTCAATTAAGTCATTGGGGATAGCAGCCATATTCAGAGCAATAAATTTATTATCGCGTCGCGGACTATGCTTGTGCAGCGCCTGGGCAACTAGCTCCTTACCGGTGCCCGACTCACCATTGATAAGCACAGTAATGTTAGAATTAGACAGTCGACCAATAGCTCTAAAGACCTCCTGCATGGCCGGCGCCTCACCAATAATTTCCTGAACCGCCTGCGTTCGCTCAACGGGGACAGTTGCAGAGCGCTGCTCTTTGGCAAATGAAAGGGCGCGCCTAGCAACATCAACGAGCTCCTCCAGATCAAACGGCTTGGGCAGATACTCAAAGGCCCCCCCCTGATAGGCGGCCACTGCGCTCTCAAGATCCGAATGCGCCGTCGTAATAATCATCGGGATGTGCGGCCAGTTGCCGTGAATTTCGGCCAGCAACGCCAAACCGTCTATGCCAGGCATGCGAATATCAGAAATGATAATTTCTGGCTGCGCACTGCGCAGAGCCTTAAGCAGCTCGTCCCCTGTTTCAAAGCTCCGCGCAGCAATGCCATCGCGGGTAATCGCTTTTTCCATTACCCAGCGCAATGACCTGTCATCTTCGGCTATCCAAATTTCAGAGATAATTTCCATGCTAAACCTTTATCGGTAAATAGAGTGAGAAACTGGTATTGCCAGGCTCGGAATCACATTCAATAATCCCCTGATGGCCATTGATAGCGGTCTGGGCAATGGTTAAACCAAGCCCTGAACCTTCGCTGCGGCCACTGATCATGGGGAAAAATATACGTTCTTTAATATCTTCAGAAACACCGGGGCCGTTATCAATAATTTCCAATCGGCAAACAACCTTGTGGTGGACACCTGCGATGGTAAAGCTGCGCTTAATACGTGACTTTATTGTTATCACGGGCAGTACTTGATCTGAATCCATCAGCGCCTGCATAGCGTTGCGCACAACATTGAGTACCGCTTGAATTAACTGCTCACGATCACCTTCAATCTCCGGAATACTAGGGTCATAGTCACGCACAAACCGCAGCTTGCCCTGAACCTCAGCATCAATCAGCGCAGCTACATGCTCGGTGACCTCATGGATATTGATGGGCTCTAGGTGTGGCATTTGATTGGGGCCCAGCAGGCGATCTACAAGATTGCGTAAACGATCTGTCTCAGTGATGATAATTTGGCACAACTCCTGAGCTTCACCACCCATACCAGTGTCGGCAATTTCTTGCCCCAATAATTGCGCCGCACCGCGAATACCACCCAGGGGATTCTTGATCTCATGGGCTAGGCCACGGATCAAGCTTTTCGAGGTGTGGTGAACAGAGAGCAGTGCCTCTTCACGATTTATTTTTAAAAATCGATCAATAGGCTGCATTTCCATGAGCAGCATACGACCAGTATCACTATCTACAGGGGTAATTGTGTAATCGACCTGAGACGATTCAGTTGTGGAAACGCGCAAATACTCATGTCGACGAATGTGTGGATGTCCTGTTTCCAGAGCATCGCGCAATGTCTGCAAGGATAAATCGCTATCTGAGAAAAGTTCACTGGCAATAACGCCACGCAGTTTGATACTACTGGCCTGTAAAAGCGCCTCTGCAGCGGGGTTTATGTAGTCGATCGATAGCTCCGCATCCAGCAGTAAAACTGCGGTATTGAGATTATCGAGTAACATTCTGTGTAACTGGTTCGAAGTCATATACGCTTAATTCAGATAATTATTATGTGTCAATCTTCCACTTCCTCTGTACTTGCAATAAGCAGGCCAAAAATAAAGACTAAAAAGGCCTGATAGCACAGCTACACCCCAGCAAAATGGGATGTTGCTCACTATCTTTGGCTGAAAGCTGAATAGCCGCCTGCAAGTATGCACCATTATGGTGCGCATGTATCTATGCCCGTATTGCGCAAACGGTAGCTGTACCGAATAGGAGGGATTAATGGCGCGAAAAACTGCGCTTTACGTGGACCCTAATCGCGGGCGTTGAGATAACTAATTTGCCTTGGTCATCGAAAATACTGGCCGACAGGATGTGAGTACCTCGCTCGATATTATCAAGTTGATAGGCCATTGCGGCCACAGGCTGCCCCTGCGCAGCGCCATCAAACCAATACTGAACCCAATGCCCAGCCTGTAATTGCGGGCTTAAGGCCAGCTGAATGATGATGCTGACCTGATGGTGCGGAATAACTGAGTCATTTTCCGGAGAGACGATAACGGCGTTGCTATAGCCAGAAAAAAGGGGACTTTCATCCTCGGTAGGCCCTACCAACTCGCTATCGCCAAGCGGTGGTATTGAACCGGGCATAGGGTTAAGAGGGGGTAATTTTTGTAGCGTGGCGGTAGCTGCAGGTTGATCGGTATAGGTAATATTGCCGTCTTGATCGACAACTTTGTAGACCTCGGCAGATGTATTCAAGCTACCCAAACCGAGCGTAATCGCTAAGAGTTTGGCACTCAATAGGTGGCGAACTAATCTCATGTTTAAAGATTAGACGTATTTTAAGCAAAGAAAAAGCCCGTCATTCCAAGAATGACGGGCCTGTTCGATTTTGTTGCAGCAGCTAACTTAGCAGCTGTAGTACATATCAAACTCAACCGGGTGAGTGGTGTGCTCAACACGGTAAACTTCTTCCATCTTCAGCTCGATGTAAGCATCGATCATGTCGTCGGTAAATACACCGCCAGCAGTCAAGAACTCGCGATCAGCATCAAGTGCATCCAACGCTTCACGCAGGCTACCAGCTACCTGAGGGATAGCAGCGGCTTCTTCAGCAGGCAGATCATAGAGATCTTTGTCTGCAGCGTCGCCAGGGTGCATTTTGTGCTTAATACCGTCCAGACCAGCCATCAGCATTGAAGCGAACATCAAGTATGGGTTAGCCGTTGGATCACCAAAGCGCACTTCTACGCGCTTGCCGCGTGGACTAGCAACATAAGGAATACGAATTGCAGCAGAGCGGTTACGCGCTGAGTAAGCCAGCATTACCGGTGCTTCGAAGCCAGGAATCAGACGCTTATATGAGTTAGTAGAGGCGTTGGCAAAGGCGTTTAGAGCCTTGGCATGCTTGATAATACCGCCGATGTAGTACAGCGCAGTTTCGCTCAGACCTGCGTAGGCATCACCTGCAAACTGGTTGTCACCATCTTTCGAGAAAGACATATGGCAATGCATACCAGAACCATTGTCACCAACAATTGGCTTAGGCATAAAGGTCGCTGTCTTGCCGTAAGCGTGAGCTACGTTGTGTACACAGTACTTAAGAATCTGCACCTGGTCAGCTTTGGCAACCAAGGTATCAAAACGAACGCCAATCTCACACTGGCCCGCAGTGCCCACCTCGTGATGGTGAACCTCGATCTCAAGGCCCATCTGCTCCATCGCTCCACACATAGCAGCACGCAAATCATGCAGGCTATCAACTGGTGGTACGGGGAAGTAACCGCCTTTAACACCAGGGCGGTGGCCCATGTTGCCATCAGGCATTTCTGCAGAAGAAGACCATGCAGCTTCGTCAGAGTTAATCTTATAGAAGTTACCGCTCATGTCGGCACCCCATTTGATATCGTCAAAAACGAAGAACTCAGGTTCTGGACCAAAGTAAGCGGTATCGCCCAGGCCAGTAGTGTTCAGGTACTGCTCAGCGCGCACTGCAATGGAGCGAGGATCACGCTCATAACCTTGCATAGTGGACGGCTCAACGATGCCACAGCGGATGATGACAGTTGTCTCATCGGTGAAGGGGTCTAGCACCGCGGTGCTGTCGTCAGGCATAAGGATCATGTCTGATTCGTTAATGCCCTTCCAACCGGCAATAGACGAGCCATCAAACATTTTGCCTTCAGTAAAAAAGTCATCGCCAACTTCACCGATAGGAATAGAAACGTGCTGTTCCTTACCCTTGGTGTCAGTAAACCGAAGGTCAACCCAACGAGCTTCGCTATCTTTGATCAGATTAAGAGTCTTCTCAGACATTGTATCCTCCACTATGGAATCAATTAATGCTTTATTGAACAGCCAGTCGGCGCATCGAAACCGGTCTGACCTAACTAAAAGTTATGTGTTTCACCCAATGAATATAGCAATTGTCATGCCAATGACTTGAGGCCAGGTTAACCGCCGTAAAAGCCTCCACTGCGCCGCTTTTCAGGGGCTGGCGACAGAGCGCTCGATTAAGCTGCGCATATTAACAACAATAAATGCACCATAACGGTGCCTGCCGAAATAGAGCGCACCATATCTGTGCATTAATGGGATGAAATAGTATTATTCTGGTTCGGCCGGGTATAATGCCCGCCTAGCTAGGCCCTGTCACCTTTTTGCACTATTTTGTACTCGAGGAAGTCATTATCTGCCCCTCAACATCCAGCGACTCCAGCGCCGAGATTAAAACCATTTACGAGCCCTGCGCCGGCGACATCATTATTGATATTCGCCACCCAGCAGAAGTGGACGCAACACCCTTGAACAAGCCTAAAAACGAGCTCTTGACCGTGCCTTTTTTTAACCTTGAGCAGCAACTCGACCAGCTAGATAAACATCACCGTTATCTGCTGTACTGCGAAAAAGGCATTATGAGCCGACTACAGGCCCTGTTGATGCGTGAAAAAGGTTTTAAGCACGTTGATATCTTCAGCATCAAAACCTAATTCAAGCGGCAGAGTTACCGCTAAATGTGCGATTTATCACAGTATTACTTTGAATCACGCCCATTTTTGGGCATTAGCGACTATATTTAGGTATCGATAATTGAGTTAAGTTAAAGATCAGCCGCAGGACGCAGCCGATGACTAAAGCAGATACGAATACTGTACAGCGCAGGGAAGCTAACGCTGCCGATTTTGCCTCTCCGTATTCGTCGTTGACCATTGAATTAAAC
The DNA here is from genome assembly GCA_965662065.1 of uncultured Porticoccaceae bacterium. Classification (GTDB taxonomy): domain Bacteria; phylum Pseudomonadota; class Gammaproteobacteria; order Pseudomonadales; family Porticoccaceae; genus HTCC2207. The sequence continues at coordinate 30,510 of CBFIGD010000007.1, forward strand.
CAGCAAACTATCGCTAACTTAAAGCCTGGGTTGGCGATTTCTGTGGTTGGCGGCATTATGTTGCTTGTGGTCACCCGCCAGCAACTTCCGCCAGAACTGGCATGGAGTTGGCTGGGAGCGCTTGCTGCAACTAGCCTGGCGCTGTGGTTATGGCTAAATCAGCAACCTACCCAACTCGCTTTCACCGTATCATCAATTATCTGCGCTCTATTTTGGGGACTCGCCAGCGCGCTGTTTATCGCACCCAACCAACTTGAGAGTGCGCTGCTTGTCGCCGCTATTATTATTACATTTACGATAGCCTGGCCACCGCTGCACATTCAAGCGGCATCCTTTCGCCATCTTTTTGTACTCTCTGTCTATATCCCTCTAGCCGCCAGTCTATGCTTCCATTTTCCCGTCCAGAGCCCCGTATTCATCGGCACACTGACAATCATTTATATTGCCTTCGACAGAGCCTGTGTGTCTTGCCGTCAAACATTTATTAGTAGAGCGCTTAGCATCAAACGGGCCGAAGAAAACAGTCAGCAGGTTGTGACTACCAGCAAAAAGATCACCAGCCTGATTGAGCAAACGCCTCTCGGCTTTATTGAATGGAATGAACATCGAGAAATTATTGGCTGGAATCCAGCCGCTAGTGCTATTTTTGGCTTCAACAAATCTGAAGTTCTAGGCCGCACCACTGACTTTCTATTTGAAGATGAGAAAACATTTTTAATGCAGCAGGCAGAGCATGATCTATTTCTATTTGGAAAGGACTTTTCAGGCACTGCCGAAAATATCACCAAGGATGGCACCAAAATTACCTGCGAATGGAATGAGACGCCACTATTTGATGACGCCATGAATGTTATCGGGGCCGCTTCGTTTGTTGAGGATGTCACCGACCGGGTTAAAATGCAGTCCCGGATCAAACAGCAGGCGTACTTTGACCCACTTACAGGACTGCCCAACCGGCATCGTCTGATGGAAGAGTTGAACCGCGTTATTTCTCTCGCCCAGCGCACGCATAATTTTTGTTCGCTGCTATTTATTGACCTCGACCATTTTAAAGAGATCAATGACAGTCGCGGTCATCATTACGGCGATCTGGCACTGACGCTTTTTGCTCAGCGCCTGCGAAAAGTGATTCGCACCCAGGAAACAGTGGCGCGACTAGGCGGCGATGAGTTTGTGGTACTGCTGGAAAGACTGGGTACCGAAGGGGAAATCGCGCGCCTGCAAATAGCCCAGGTGGCAGAAAAAATTATTGATGCCGCCAGCGAACCCTTTGTCATAAAAGGCGAAAAATTTCAGATTAGCTGCAGCATTGGCATTGTCTTTTTTAACGACGGCACTGCCGATGGCAAAGCCATTCTAGAGCAGGCAGATCACGCCCTGTACACCATTAAGCGGCAGGGTAAATCCAACTATTATTTCCACGACCGTAAACTCTCGCTAGCAATGCAAAAGCAGATGGAGCTACTTGAGCGACTGCGCGACGAGTCCAGAGCTGAATCCTTTGTGCCCTTTTACCAACCCATCCTTAACAGTAAAACCAACTTAATCAATGGGTTGCAGGTATTCTTGCGCTGGCAAAAGCCCAATGGCGACATTGTCGAGGCCCATGAATTTATTCAGGTGCTGGAATCAGGTTCTATGATTGTGGATATTTCTCTGTCGCTGATTGAGCAGGTTTGCAAGCAGGTTAATCTGTGGCGCGGCCAACGCCTGTGGCAGGATCAACAGCGCATTTACTTCACACTGAGTCTGCGCGAGCTCGAACACCCCTCTTTTGTCGCCCAGGTGCAGGAAATAATGCGCCGCCATGACATTAAGCCTAACGCCTTTATGTTCGGTCTCCATACTGAAAGTCTGAGCAAACTCAACGCATCATTGCAATTACAGCTGAACCGCCTCAATGAAATTGGTTGCGGCCTCATTATTGATAATGTCGGTTACCAGAGTCTGCCGCTGCAAAAACTGCGCGAACTACAGGTAGAAACCATCCGGATTTCTCATCGGTTAATGGCAGAAACCGATGAAATTGAAAGCTCATGGAATCTGGTTAAAGGGTTGATAGAGCTTACGAAATCCGTGGGCTTAGACTGCATTGCACCCTGTATCGAAGACCCTCATACACACCATTTACTGCTGGATGTAGGCTGCCAATTACTGCAGGGAAACCTGATTGCACCCCCCTCCCCACCTACATCAATTACACGAATGTTGATTGAGCGTAATTCCGCACCCGAAGAAGAAGTGTCCTCTTCATAAAAAGAACGGTAGTAGTTTCCTTAGATTCTCGTATAATCGCGGCTTTTTGCGCCTACTGGTATCTCTAATGTCCATTGAAAACCTGCGAAATATTGCAATCATCGCCCACGTTGACCACGGTAAGACTACATTGGTTGATAAACTTTTGAGTCAATCAGGCACTCTCGATCGAAAAGACGTGGGTTCTGAACGACTAATGGACTCCAACGACCAGGAAAAAGAGCGTGGCATCACCATTTTGGCGAAGAACACAGCCATCAAGTGGAATGACTACCGCATCAATATTGTCGACACCCCAGGTCACGCCGACTTCGGTGGAGAAGTTGAGCGCGTACTGTCCATGGTTGACTCAGTACTCCTGCTGGTCGATGCCGTTGATGGCCCTATGCCACAGACGCGCTTTGTAACCTCAAAAGCATTTGAGCAGGGTTTGCGCCCGATTGTTGTTATCAACAAGGTTGACCGCCCAGGCGCTCGTCCAGACTGGGTGATGGATCAAGTCTTTGATCTATTTGACAGCCTCGGCGCCACAGACGAGCAGCTCGACTTTCCGGTTATCTATGCCTCAGCACTCAATGGCATTGCTGGAACCGATCTTGATGATATGGCGGAAGATATGACGCCGCTGTATGAAATGATTGTTGCCGATGTCCCCAGCCCCAAGGTCGACAGCAATGGGCCATTCCAAATGCAGATTTCGGCACTGGCCTATGACCCCTATGTGGGCGTTATCGGTGTTGGCCGTATCACCCGCGGCACCCTCAAGCCAGGACAGCAAGTTATTGTTAAATCTTCCGACGACAAAGAACGTAAGGGTAAGGTTCTCAATGTAAAAGGCTACCTGGGCCTTGAGCAAGTCGAGACAGACTTGGCCGAAGCCGGTGATATCGTTTGTATCAATGGCATCGATGGCCTGGGGATATCAGACACCCTCTGCGACCCAGACAATGTTGAAGCCCTGCCAGCGCTGAGTGTTGATGAGCCAACGGTAAGCATGACCTTTATCGTTAACAACTCGCCTTTCGCAGGCTTGGAAGGCAAGTACGTCACTACTCGAAATATTAAAGATCGTCTCGATCAAGAGCTTATCCATAACGTTGCACTGCGTGTTAAACAGGGTGATTCACCGGATAAATTTATTGTCTCTGGCCGTGGTGAATTACACCTTTCAGTACTGATCGAGACCATGCGTCGTGAAGGCTTCGAAATGGGTGTTTCGCGCCCTGAAGTTGTGACTAAAGTTGTCGATGGTAAGGTTCAGGAGCCCTATGAGCAGGTGGTTATTGATGTGGAAGATCAGCATCAGGGATCTGTTATGGAAGAGCTGGGGCAGCGCAAAGCTGAGCTAACCAATATGGAGCCCGACGGCAAAGGCCGTGTGCGCCTGGAGTTTTCTATGCCATCGCGAGGGCTGATTGGCTTCCGCGGCACTTTCCTGACACTGACCTCTGGCTCAGGCATCATGACCAGCATCTTTGACAAGTATGGTCCGGTCAAAGAAGGCGAAGCTCACAGCCGCCAAAACGGTGCTCTAGTAAGCATGGTCAAGGGTAAGACTGCGGCTTTCGCACTGTTTAATATTCAGGCCCGTGGACGGCTGTTCCTAGGTCATGCTATCGATGTCTATGAAGGCCAGATTGTCGGCATTCACTCGCGCAACAATGACCTGGTCGTCAACCCGATTAAAGGCAAGCAGCTAACCAACGTTCGCGCCTCGGGTACTGACGAAGCATTGACGCTGGTTCCACCAATCAAACATACGCTTGAACAGGCGCTAGAATTTATTGAAGACGACGAGTTGGTAGAAGTAACGCCTTACAGTATTCGCTTACGTAAGAAACATCTGACCGAAACTGCCCGTAAGCGAGCACCTAAGTAAGACTGTATGCAGAAAACGCCAGATAAGGATTATCTGGCGAAACTTCGATTTAGCGATACATTTGAACTAATATACAAGTGAATAATGTCTCTAAGGCGCAGTATGGCGAAAGTGGATAAAAAGGATTTAGTTACTGGCGGGTTTCTGTCCTTCTCTTTAATGGCGCAAGAAATTATTGCCACCATGTTCGCCTTTTATTCCTACCGCCAAGGTGAGATGGTACTGGCCACATTTTATCTCGCCATTGCCGGCGTACTTCTCGTCGCGCTCGGCATCTTCACTATTTTCGACCGCCATAATCTTGCCCGCTTGCTGCTGGCAGGCACATTACTCATCGGCTTCTTTTTTCTATTGCTGGGTGCATCCGACGCCTCATCATTAATGTGGTGCCTAACCATTGTGCCTGTGATAGTGGGGTCCTTTGGCTATCGCCAGAGTCTGTTTATGCTGATTGGTATTTTCGCCGCGGCCACCTGGATTATGACTGGTGGGTATATGCCCTTTGCCGTGCCCAATTACAGCGACATTGTGGTGGTACGCTTTCTCTCTGCCTACGCTATTTTGACCGCCTTTGCGGTGGCCATGGACAACTCTCGTTTTGATAGCCTCAGTAAATATCAGGACCTGTCTTCTCGAGTTGATCAAATTGCCCATCAGGATCAACTGACCCAACTGCCCAATCGCAACAATATGGAAGGGCGACTAGAGAAGAAATACCAACAGTACCGACTCGTTAATCAGCCATTTTCTATCCTGCTGGCAGACTTGGATAACTTTAAATTCATCAATGACCGCTACGGTCATGATGTGGGCGATGACATTCTCTACGCCATCGGCCAAGTTCTCAGTGAGCCACTGCGTGGCGAAGATATTGTCGCGCGCTGGGGTGGCAATGAATTTATGGTATTACTGCCCACCGCTAACAGTGAGGCTGCGGTCAATATTGCAGAGCGCCTGCGAGCAGCAGCTGGTGAGCTGGATATGGATGCTCAGGGCGATAAACTTAGAATTTCATTGAGTGTTGGCGTTGCTTCGATTGATAAATGCACTGGCATCGACGACCTGCTATCGACCGCCGAAAATGGCCTCTATCAGGCCAAGCATATGGGCCGCGACATGGTGGTAGTGGGCTAGCACTCTCGGTGCCGATAACAGTCGGTGGTGTGGTCATTGACCTGACCCATTGCCTGCATATACGCATAACAAATAGTAGAGCCAAAAAACTTAAAACCACGTTTCTTCATATCTTTGGCAATCAAATCCGATAACGGTGTTGTCGCCGGGATTTTGCCATGGCTAGCCCAGCGGTTAACAATGGGCTGGTTATCCACATAGCTCCAAAAATAAGCGCTAAAACTGCCAAACTCATGTTGAATGTCGATGAATAATTGGGCATTTGAAACCGCACTCGCGATCTTTAAGCGATTGCGCACAATGCCAGCATCCTGCACACAGCGCTCAATATCCTGCTCGGTAAAAGCCGCGACCCTGTGTACATCAAAGTCAGCAAAAGCTCGGCGGTAAGCTTCCCGCTTACGCAGGATTGTGATCCATGACAGTCCAGCTTGCGCACCTTCAAGGATCAGAAATTCAAATAACTTTTTATCATCACGACAGGGCACACCCCATTCATGGTCATGGTAGTGCTGGTAGAGGGGATCGTCTCCACACCAGATACAGCGAGTCTGCTCGCTCATTATTTATTCCTTGGTTCGATAACAGGGTTTATTTAAAGTAGTGTAGCTGAGCAAACTTGTCTATATTAATCTGATCATCTACCCGTCAGGAATCCTCTGCAATGAGAAAAGCTTTTCCGGCAATTCGCCCCTACAGCACGCAGCGAATTGCTGTGTCTGAGCCTCATCAGCTCTATATTGAAGAATCTGGTAATCCTGAGGGTATCCCTGTGTTATTTGTGCACGGTGGCCCTGGCGGCGGTACACGTCAGACTGACCGCTGCTTTTTTGACCCGGATAAATACCGCATTATTCTTTTCGATCAGCGTGGCTCAGGAAAGTCCACACCCCATGCCAGCCTACAGGATAACAACACCGCTGCACTGGTCGCAGATATTGAAATCATTCGCACCACATTGGGTATTGAGCGCTGGGTTATTTTTGGTGGCTCCTGGGGCTCAACGCTTGGGCTCGTTTATGCTCAGACTTATCCCGGATTGGTATTGGGGCTTATTCTGCGCGGTATTTTTCTGTGTCGCGACGAAGATATTCACTGGTTTTATCAGCACGGTGCCAGCCAGGTTTTCCCTGACTATTGGCAGCAGTATATGCAAATCATTCCTGAAGCCGAGCGTGGTGATATGCTCAACGCTTACTATGCACGCCTGACCGGTGACAATGAAATTGAGCGTATGTCAGCAGCCAAAGCCTGGTCTGTATGGGAGGGGCGCTGTGCCACACTGCATGCCAATGACACATTGGTGGACCATTTTGCCAACCCCCATATAGCCATGGCTATGGCGCGTATCGAAGCACATTTCTTTGTTAATAAAGCCTTTTTGAAACCCAACCAGATCATTAATAATGCGCACAGGCTAAAAGATATTCCAGGCACCATAGTGCATGGCCGCTACGATATGGTGTGCCCGGTTAAGCAGGCCTTTGACCTGAGTAATGCTTGGCCAGAGGCGAAACTGAAAATCATTGCTGATTCTGGGCACTCCTCCGGCGAGCCAGGCACCACCGATGCCCTGCTGTGTGCGACCGAGCAGCTTGCGTATCAAATCAACAGCGAGAGCCAGTAATATGTTGGGATTGATTCAGCGGGTATCCTCAGCCTCGGTATCTATCGACAGCCAGATTAATGGCAGTATTGATCAGGGCATATTGCTTCTGTTGGGCATCCAGAAAGGGGATGATCAAAGCAAAGCAGATCAGTTATTGAAAAAGGTACTCAGCTACAGAATATTTTCTGATGCCGATAACAAAATGAATCTGTCACTGACAGCTGTCGGCGGTGGTCTGCTGGTGATTTCGCAGTTCACTCTGGCGGCAGATACTAGCAAAGGGCTGCGGCCAGGCTTCTCAACAGCCGCACCACCGGAGGATGCAAACGCGCTGTATCAGTATTTTTTGACTCAGGCAAAAACATCCCATGCCGCCAAAGTAGAAAGTGGGATTTTTGGCGCTGATATGCAGGTAAGCCTGTGCAATGATGGTCCTGTCACTTTTATGCTATCGACCTAGACGCTCTATCAATCGGTCATGAAAACCTTCAAAGCCACCATTACTCATAATCACAATATGTGAATCTGCGCTTACCCCCTGAGCGACTAGGTTGAGCAGCTGGTCAATATCTGCGGTCGCCGCCGCTGGCACAGAACAGGCACTGGCGACGGCATTGATATCCCAATCAATAGCGGGATTTTGATACCAGTAAACCTGATCTGCAGCGCTTACCGATGCACTGAGCGTATCTTTATGAATACCCAGCTTCATGGTCGCTGAGCGCGGCTCAATCACCGCAGTAATTTTGTCCTGACCAACCTTCGCGCGCAGACCTTCAATAGTCGATTTAATGGCGGTTGGATGATGGGCAAAGTCATCATAAACGGTGATACTGCGATCCTGATAAATCACTTCCATACGACGTTTAACACCGACAAAGTCACTGAGTCCCTTGCAGCATTGCTCAAGACTGACACCGACCTGATGCGCGGCAATAATTGCCGACATCCCATTTAATACGTTATGCAGGCCAGTCTGCTGCCAATTTATCTCGGTAATCTGATCGCCATATACCACTTCAAAGCTGGATCCATCCTCAGTGATGAGTCGGTATTGCCAATCCGATGACTGGGATCCAAACGCACACTGCTCACTCCAGCAACCCTGTTCAATAACTGCCGCAATATTGGCATCTGCTGCCGGATAGATCACTGTGCCTGTGCTGGGTACAGTGCGCACCGCGTGGTGAAATTGTTTTTGAATCGCCGCCAAATTGTCAAAGATATCTGCGTGATCAAATTCCAGATTATTAATAATCAATGTATTACTGAAGTAATGCACAAACTTAGAGCGCTTATCAAAAAAGGCGCTGTCGTATTCATCCGCTTCCACGACAAAGTATTCACTGTCACTCAAGCGGGCAGAAACGCCAAAATCTTGTGGCACACCACCAATCAAAAAGCCCGGATCAAGCCCTGCAGCGTCAAGAATTTTGGCCAGCATACTGCTAGTAGAGGTTTTACCATGGGTACCAGAAACCGCCAGCACATGTTTATTGCGCAGCAAATTCTCACCCAGCCACTGCGGGCCAGAAATATAGGCAAGCTGCTGATCAAGCATATACTCAACACAGGGGTTGCCTCGCGACAGGGCATTGCCAACCACAATTAAATCTGGCGCTGGCTGCAGCTGCTGGGGATCAAATCCTTCGGTAAGCGTGATGCCCGCCTGTTCAAGCTGTGTGCTCATTGGCGGATAAACATTCGCATCACAGCCGGATACTTTATGCCCAGCAGACTTAGCCAACTGAGCAAGACTACCCATAAATGTGCCACAGATGCCTAGAATATGAATATGCATGGGGTTCCTTTTTACCTCAGAGCGATTTATACCCGCCTATTTACGGGCGATTATCGCCAATATAAGCTAGAGTTAACAGGTAAAAAATAACAGCGATCTTAGGCATATTATGGGTATCCCGATTTTAAGTCGTTCTACTATTGTAACTGCCGCACTAATATTGGTTGCCATCTCGGCGCTCTCTGCCTGCGGCGGCGGCGGTGGCAGCAGCCCGTCACCCAACACTGCCACAGTGCCACCCCCTGTAACTACTGCAGTCGAATCAGGACCTCCCTATGCTAGCTTTGCGGCTCAGGATGAGGACCCAGATGATTTCGCCAGCCTGGTCGCCAGAGCTGAAACAGAAGAATATGAGGGCATGGGTGGCCTGGCAATAATCAATGCCTCCAGCGCCTATGCCCGAGGCGCAACCGGCGAGGGCGTCAGCGTCGGTGTCATTGATTCAGGTATCTACGAAGACCACTTTGAATTTACCACTGCCTCCGGCGATAAGATCGAGTATGCAGGTTCAGATTACAGTGATAGTAGCCCAAGGTCCGACAGCGCGATTAGTCATGGCACTCAGGTTGCCGGTGTTATCGCTGCCAATAAAAATGGTGCTTTAGGCACGGGCTTTAAGATGCATGGCGTTGCCTATGATGCCGATATTCTGGCCTATGAGATCCCACTGGGATCTGGTGATGGTCCCTATAAACCACTAGATGCAGACAGCATCGGTTTTAGTGATGACAATTACTTTGCCAGCCGCTTTACGACCATGGCCAATCAGGTCGATATCGTTAATATGAGCTTCGGCTTTTCTGGCGTCATAACCTCGTACTCAGCAGCCTCAATCGAAAATGCGTTTAGTCTGACGCTCGACGCACTGCGCCAACAGAATAAATCACGTGGTAATCGTACTGTCTTTGTGATCTCAACCGGTAATGCCTGGGGAGATGATGATGAGTTTGGTTCTGCGGTCGATGCGACCAGCCCCGAAATGTTGCCCGGGTTACCCTACTTATTTCCCGAATTAAAACACCATATGCTGGCAGTTACTGCTGTAGACAGTTCTGGAGAAATTGCTTTTTATGCCAATCACTGTGGCGTAGCTGCAGACTTTTGCCTGGCTGCACCGGGCGGCGGTGATGCTAATAATGATGACAGCTTTGATGACAACGAGGTCATCTGGTCAGCGACCTCACCACCGGCAGATGCCGAAGAGGACCGCGACTATTATGGCGGCGCCATAGGTACATCTTTTGCCGCACCTCTTGTCAGTGGTTCGCTGGCCCTGCTTAAACAGCTATTTCCCACAGTGGGCAATCATGAGTTGGTTAATCGCCTGCTAGTTTCCGCCAATAAAGATGGTATCTATGGCGACAGCAACATCTATGGTCAGGGCCTATTAGATTTGGATGCCGCTACCCGCCCTGTCGGGGGGCTGAGTGTCGCCACCGGCGCGAGCCTCGACAGCGGCATGCAAAATACAACTCAGAGCAACTTGGTCGGTGGCGCACTGGGGACGAGCCTGCCCGCTGCATTGAGCGGCAATAAAATGGCGCTATTTGATGCTCTGGGCTTTCCATTTTATCAATCTGCCAGCGCCCTGATTAGCGTCGCAGCAACGCCTAATCTGGTTAGCAGTCCCGCCCTGAACCATGGAAGCCAGCAAACTATCGATGGCACTAAAATTACTTTCGGCAGCGCACCAGATCTCTGGCAGCAAGACGCCCGCTTTAATGGCAACCCCAACAATCAGGTTCAAGCCGACTATGTTGCCCTGCAATTTAAGAGTGCGGCGGGTATTGAGCGCTTTGCCGGCATAAACGCCAATGCTGGTTGGTTCTTTGGTGTTTATGCCAATTCAATGATGAGCCCCTCATCGACTGAGGATGACAGTACCTTTGCCGCACCCTGGCTGCGCTTTGCACGTCATGGCTGGAGCAGTGGTGGTGCCGTTCCATTACAGGGTGACAGTGGCAAGTTGCGTATAGGACTATTTAATGGCACCGCCAGCTGGAATAATTATCAACCAGTGAGTGAACATCAGGGCAATGGCGCTCTGGTCGAATATGCCTTTTCAACATCCCGCAGTAGTTTAAGTTTGCAAACTGGCTTTGTTCGCGAACAAGAGACTTTTCTCGGCACAGAAATTGGCTCGGCGCTGGGCACTATTGAACAGAGTAAAACGATCTTTGCTGGGATAAATGGGCACCTGCAATTCAGCCCTGAGTGGCTGGCAGTGGTGGCGCTCTACTCTGGCACAACGGATAGTGGTCTGGCGGGCAGTGGCCAGCTGCAACTATCCGATCAGATCACCAGTAGCTCCTGGGCCATGGGTCTTAAAAGTAACTCCGTCTGGCATGAAAATGACCAGCTGAGTTTGTATCTCGCCCAGCCACTGCGCATCGACAGTGGGCGTGGTCAGTTGCAGCTGGCGACAGGACGAACATTAGATCGGCAGGTAATTTATGAAGATGTCAGCTTTGATCTCAAGCCCGAGGGACGTGAGCAACAGTTAGAAATTAACTATCACAGACCTTGGAAACTGGCTGGCAAAACAGCATGGCTTGGAGCTCGCGCAGAATATAAACACCAACCTAATCACAGTATGCTGAACAACAGCCAATTTGAGATGCGATTAACGATTTCAATCCCGACTGATTTATAAAACCCGCTGTTACCAACAAGCCTAAAGCAGTAACATGGCCAGCAATCGAAATGGACTCAAGGGAAAGTATTAAAACATGGCTAAGTCAGCGACAAAAAAAAATGCATTTTATGCGCAATCAGGCGGTGTTACTGCCGTTATCAATGCCTCAGCTTGCGGAGTAATCGAAACTTGCAGGCAACATAAAGACAAAATTGGGACACTGTATGCGGGCCAAAATGGCATTATTGGCGCCCTGCAAGAGAATCTGATTGATACCAACAAAGAGCTCAACTCTGCGGTGGCCGCACTAAAGCACACCCCTGGTGGCGCCTTTGGCTCATGTCGCTACAAAATGAAAGATATCAAAGATAGCAGCGCCGAATACGAGCGTCTGGTCGAAGTATTTAAAGCACATAATATCGGTTATTTCTTCTATAACGGCGGCGGTGATTCTGCTGATACCTGTCTTAAGGTTTCACAGATATCGGCAAAAATGGGTTACCCCATCCAAGCCATCCATATTCCTAAAACGATCGACAATGACTTGCCCTTCACTGACTGCTCTCCCGGTTTTGGCTCAGTCGCGAAATATGTTGCGGTGTCAACGAAAGAAGCCAGTCTTGATATTGCCTCTATGGCCGCCTCATCAACCAAGATATTTATTCTCGAAGTGATGGGTCGTCACGCGGGCTGGATTGCCGCATCCGGTGGCCTTGCAGCCCAGGAAGCAGGGGATGCTCCACACATTATTATCTTCCCGGAAATTCCATTTAGTCGTGAACAATTTGTTGCCAAAGTTGAGCAGACAGTCAAAGAGAAGGGCTATTGCGTTGTCGTGGCATCGGAAGGCGCCAGCTATGCAGATGGTGCATTGATTTCCGGCTCATTGAACAAAGATGCCTTTGGTCACCAGCAGCTCGGCGGCGTTGCACCCACGTTGGCCAGCATGATCAAACATGCGCTGGGGTATAAGTACCATTACGCCCTTGCTGATTATCTGCAGCGCGCAGCGCGACATATAGCCTCTAAAACCGATGTCGATCAGGCCTACGCCGTTGGCCGTGCCGCAGTGGAAAAAGCGCTCGAAGGCAAAGGCGCCATTATGGTCACCATTGAACGTGACAGTGGCAATAAATACAGTTGGTCGCTGGGTGAAGTATCACTGAGCAAAGTAGCCAATGTGGAAAAGAAAATGCCGCGATCGTTCATCACCAAAGATGGCTTTGGTATCACTCAAAAAGCGCGGGACTATTTGCAGCCATTAATTGCCGGTGAAGATTATCCCCCCTTCAAAAATGGCCTGCCCTATTACCCTAAGCTAAAGAAAATTCTCGCCCCCAAAAAGCTCGATCGTGTTTTTGAAATCTGAGCTTAAGACTGCGATTTAATTGACCTGATTTCGTGGCTTACCATCGAGAAAGCCACGAATATTCTCTGCCAACTGAACAATCAATCTCTGCCGTGCTTCCCGAGCTACCCAGGCACTGTGGGGGGTAATAATTAGATTTGGGATGCTGGGGTCTAACAACAGATTGCCATCAACCGGCGGCTCTACCGTCAACACGTCAGTTGCCGCACCAGCGATATCCGCATTACACAGCGCCTGCTTTAAGGCCGCTTCATTAACAATACCGCCGCGAGCACTATTGATAATAATGGTCGAACGCTGCATCAGCGCAAACTGCGCCTCGCCAATTAAATCAGTAGTCTCAGCGGTTAAGGGACAGTGGATACTAATAACATCTGCCTGAGCCAAAAACGACTCAAAGGGCACTCGCTCAACGGCAGAGTTATGCGTGCGCCCAGGCAGCCCCGCATAGATAACCTGCATACCAAACGCCTCGGCAATGTTAGCAACACCGACCCCTAGCTCACCCGCACCGATAATACCCAGCACCTTGCCGCATAGCTCGCGCACCGGAAAATCCATAGAGCAAAAGAATCGACTCTGCTGCCAGCGTCCACCCACAGCTGCGTGATGGTAAGACTCAAGTTTGGTGGTCAATGCCAGAATAAGCGACCAGCAATGTTGCACAACCGAACCGGTGCCATAACCAATAGCATTGCTGACTACAATTCCCTGTGCTGTGGCGGCCTCAATATCGACCTGATTAGTGCCTGTCGCCATCACCGCAATCAACTTTAAGTGCGGGGCCTGAGCAATGGCCAAGGCTGAAATCATCGCCTTATTGGTCAACACAATATCAGCATCGACAATACGTTCAGCCACCTGTTTGTCAGCGCAGTCAGGATAGATTTCCCAACGGATTGGAAGGTTGCGCAGAGGACTCAAATCAAGGGAGTCAGGGCCAAGGCTGTCACAATCGAGAATTACACCATTCATGGTTTTTACTGCACAGTTGTTGGGATAGGCAATTGTAATTGAAAACGACCTGTCTCGTTCATCTATAGCCAGGTTTTAATCGTCGTTGAGGGCCTGGATAGTACCTCCATATCAATCACCTAATAATCGGCGATGCCCTATAATCTTGCCCTGCAAAACCGCATAATAGCGGCCTGTTTAACGCCACCGCACAGAGATAATATTAAAAATGACTTCACCATTATTTGATTTATACGATAAGACGGTTCTTCGCCATCCGCTGGCCTCGCTAATGGCAGTTATTGCGCTAACCATAGCCATGGCCTTGGGATTGCCAAATTTTAAGCTCGATGCCTCTGCCGACTCCCTGACGCTGGAGCATGATGACGATCTCAACTTCTTTCGCGAAGTCGTACAGCGCTATGGCAGTGACAACTACCTGATTGTGACCTTTTCGCCCAAGACCGGGGATCTATTTGATGATAGCAACCTCGAGACCATGGCTGCGCTGCGCGATGATCTCGCAACCATAGAGGGTGTTGAAGGTATTCTATCGATGCTCGATGTACCGTTGCTTTATAGCCCCAAAATCGGTGTTGCAGAGCTTAAAGAAGATCTCAACACACTGCTATCTGAGGGTGTTGATAAACAGATGGCCAAGCAGGAATTTCTTAATAGCCCGATTTATAAAGACGTTATCCTCAGCGCCGATGGCCAAACGACTGGCCTGCTGGCAACGCTAGCGCTCGATGAGACCTATTTAGAACTGGTTACCAAGCGCGACGACCTGCGCCTTATTCGCGCCACCCAGGATCTAACGCCCGAGCAGCAGGTCCAGCTAGATGCTGTTAGCCTAGAATTTCTAAACTACCGCACAGCTAAAGCGGCGGTAGACCACCAGCGTGTCGCCGAAGTTCGAGCACTCATTGGTGGCTATCGCGATCGTGCGACAATCTTCCTTGGTGGCCCAGATATGATCACTGCGGACATGGTAGATTTTATCAAGAGCGATCTGGTGGTGTTTGGCACGGGTATCTTGCTGTTTATTATTGCCACATTGGCGCTCATTTTTCGCCAGATTCGCTGGGTGGTATTACCTCTGGCCACCTGCACCCTGTGTCTAACCATTATTCTTGGATTCTTAAGCTGGATTGATTGGCGCCTGACCGTGATTTCGTCAAACTTTGTCTCGCTGCTGCTGATCATTACGCTGGCGCTGACCATTCACCTAATTGTGCGCTACCGCGAATTACAGAGCCAAAAGCCCGCTGCCAGCCAGCATCAGTTAGTCAGTGAAACCGTTATTTCTATGGCCAAGCCCTGCCTCTATACCGTACTGACAACCATCGTTGCCTTTATGTCTCTGGTGGTTAGCAATATTCGCCCAGTCATAGACTTTGGTTGGATGATGACCATGGGTATCAGCTTGGCATTGGTAGTTGCCTTTGTGGTTATTCCCGCTGGCATGATGCTTTTTGGCAAGGGAGCCAACACTGCTAAAAAAGACAACTCTGCCGCCATAACCACCAGATTTGCGCGCTTTACTGAGCACAATGGCAACGTTGTACTGTTCATGGCCATGGCACTGACCGCGCTGTCTATTTATGGCATTTCACGGCTGGAAGTAGAAAACCGCTTTATTGATTACTTCCGTGCTGACACAGAAATTTATCAGGGCATGGAAATAATTGATACCGCCATGGGCGGCACAACGCCGATGGATATCATTCTGCAGGCTCCAACCTTTGCCCCTGTGGAAATTGCTAGCGTCGAAGACAGCGCAGATGAGGAGTATGGCTACGGTGGTGCCGATGAGTATGGCGAGGACAATGCTTACTCAGATGATGACTATTTAGATGAGATCTACGAAGATGATGGCTATGGCGATCTCTCTTTTGAGCAGACGCCGGACGAAGACACTCTCAGAGACAGCTATTGGTTCTCGTCGACCGGCCTGGCCGATCTGGCTAAGCTTCAGGCATTTATTGATGCACAGCCTGAAGTGGGCAAGGTAAGCTCGCTGGTACAGATTTACGATGTTGCCAGTGATCTTAGCGGCCACAAACTCAATGATTTTGAAATTGCCTTTATGCGCAAGAGTCTGGGTCCAGACATCTATCGTCAGATGGTGTCGCCCTATCTCATTGAAGATCTCGATGAAGCTCGTATTCAGTTGCGTGCCAAAGAAACGGGTGGCCAGTTGCGCCGCGCCGAACTGCTTAAAAAAATCAATGACTATGCAGTAAATGAAGTGGGCATCGCTCAGGAAGATATTCGCTTCACCGGGCTGCTAGTGTTGTACAACAATATGCTGCAAAGTTTGTATCGCTCGCAGATACTCACTCTTGGCGCCGTTTTTGTCGGCATTATGCTCATGTTCTTGGTACTGTTTCGCTCGGCTAAAATCTCAGTGATTGCGATCTTGCCTAATTTCTTAGCGGCTGGAATTGTACTTGGCGGCATGGGTATTAGTGGTATTCCGCTGGATATGATGACCATTACCATTGCTGCAATTACGGTGGGTATTGGCGTCGATCATGCGATTCATTACATCACCAGATTTCGCCGTGAATTTAAAATAGACGCCAACTATGTTGCGTCCATGCACCGCGCCCATGCCAGTATTGGCCAGGCGCTGTTCTACACGGCCATGACAATTATTATTGGCTTTTCAATTCTGGCTCTGTCTAACTTTATTCCATCGATTTACTTCGGTCTGCTAACCGGCCTCGCCATGACAGCAGCTCTGTTGGGTTCAATGACATTGCTACCTAAACTCATTCTTATGACCAAGCCATTTGGCGCAGGACAATAAATGCCCCTGGTAACATTGCAAGACGTTTTTCTAAGTTATGGCCAACCGCCGCTTATCGATCATCTCGACCTGGTTATTGAACCCAATCAGCGCGTCTGCCTGATTGGCAGAAATGGCGCCGGCAAATCGACACTGATGAAAATAATCACCGGCCAGATCATACCGGATGAGGGCTCCATCAAACGCGCCAGCGGCGTCAAGGTAGCACAGCTTGAACAGTCTGTTCCCCATGACACCAGCGGTAGTGTATTTGATGTAGTGGCTCAGGGCATGGGTGCCGAAGGTGAGCTGGTAAAGACATTCCATCATCTTATTCAGCAGCTCAACGTAGACCCAAGTCCCAAGGTAATGAACGCCTATGAAGAGTGCCAAGCTGAGCTTGATCGCGTTAATGGCTGGGATATTAACCAGCGTGTTGAATCCATTATTACCAAGATGGAACTCGACCCAGATGTTGATATCTCTAGTCTCTCCGGTGGCTATAAACGCCGCGTACTGCTGGCCCGAGCACTGGTGTGTGATCCGGACCTCCTTCTATTAGACGAACCCACTAACCATCTGGATATTGAAGCTATTCAATGGGTTGAGCAGTTTCTGTTGAAGTGGGAAGGCTCATTGTTATTTATTAGTCACGACCGGCGCTTTATGGATAACCTAGCCAATCGCTTTATTGAGATTGATCGTGGCAAGCTGCAGGACTACAACTGCGACTACAGCACCTATCTGGTGCGCAAAGAAGAAAATCTGGAGATCGAAGACCGTCAAAATGCACTTTTTGACAAGCGCCTCTCTCAGGAAGAAGTGTGGATCAGACAGGGCATCAAAGCGCGACGCACACGCAACGAAGGACGTGTACGAGCGCTGGAATCCATGCGCAGAGAGCATGCCGAACGCCGCAAGCAGCTGGGCACGGCACGCATGGATATTCAACAGGCAGAAAAATCTGGAAAAATCGTTGCCGAAGCGGACAATGTCAGCTTTGCCTTTGATGATGGCAAAGCTGTCGTAAAGAATTTCTCCACCTTAATACAGCGCGGCGACAAAGTCGGTTTTATTGGGCGCAATGGTGTAGGTAAAACCACTTTAATCAAATTGCTGCTGGGGGAACTAACGCCACAACAGGGCAGCATTAAAACCGGCACCAATCTGAATATCGCCTACTTTGATCAGTATCGATCAGCCCTGGACGAAGAAAAAACTGTGCAGGACAATGTTTCTGGCGGCCGCGACATGCTTGAGATCGGCGGCAAGTCTCGTCATGTAATCAGCTACCTGCAAGACTTCCTGTTTGCGCCAGAGCGTTGCCGACAGCCAGTTAAAGCGCTGTCTGGTGGAGAGAGAAATCGTCTGCTGCTGGCCAAATTATTTACTCAGCCCTCTAATATACTGGTGCTCGATGAACCGACCAATGATCTAGATATCGACACTCTGGATCTACTTGAAGAGCTACTAATCGATTATAAGGGCACCGTTATTCTGGTGAGCCACGATCGCGCCTTCCTGAATAATGTTGTCACCAGCACTCTGGTATTTGACGGCTCGGGTACCATTGAGCAGTATATTGGTGGGTATGATGACTGGTTACGTCAGCGCAAAGCAGAGCAAACAGTGAAGGTAACTGCGCCCAGGGCTCAGGCTAAAAGCGCAAGCACCAGTAAAAAATTAAGTTATAAAGATCAGCGTGAGCTCGACGGCTTGCCTGCACTGATAGAGGAACTGGAAATCCAGATCAGCGCCACATCTGAACTAATCAGTAAACCAGGCTTTTACCAGAGTGACAGGTCTACCACCGAAGCCATAGAAAACCAATTGGCAAGCGCCCAGAAGCAACTCGCAGAATCCTATGCACGCTGGGAGCTATTGGAAAACCAATAGCGTCAGAGGCCAGTTGTCTTTAGAATCATAAACCTATAATCAGGACCTTAGATAATCCATGACAAACCAACGCAAACCTCTAGTGCTGCTTATTCTTGACGGCTTCGGCTACAGCGACAACAGTAAATATAATGCCGTTGCCAAGGCCAATGCGCCAACATGGGAAACACTCTGGGCCAATAATCCAAAAACGTTAATTCATACCTCTGGTCTGGCAGTGGGCCTGCCCGCCGGGCAAATGGGAAATTCTGAAGTCGGTCATATGACATTGGGCGCCGGGCGTGTGGTGTATCAAAACTTTACCCGTATCAACAAAGCGATTGCCGATGGCGACTTTTTCACTAATCCGCAATACTGCGATGCCGTCGATAGAGCCGTAGCCAATGGCAAGGCCGTGCATATTATGGGATTGCTGTCGCCGGGCGGTGTACACAGCCATGAAGATCATATTAACGCCATGTTGGAGCTGGCCGCTGCGCGCGGGGCCAGCAAAGTATACCTGCATGCTTCACTGGATGGCCGAGACTGCCCGCCGCGCAGCGCACTGCCATCTCTACAAAAAACTCAGGCTCTGTGTGAAAAACTCGGTGTGGCTAAAATTGTTTCGGTGATTGGCCGCTTTTATTCCATGGACCGCGACAATCGCTGGGACCGTGTTGAACAGGCCTATCAACTGATGTCCGAAGGCCAGGCACCGTTTACAGCGCCTGACCCGGTTAGTGCGCTTGAAGCGTCCTATGCCCGCGATGAAAACGATGAATTTGTCAGTGCCACCAGTATCTGTGATGAGGGACAGACACCCATCAGAATCGAAGATGGCGATGCCGTCATCTCTATGAATTTTAGACCCGACCGCGCTCGTGAAATTACTCATGCACTGGTCGATGAGCATTTCTCTGGTTTCGAGCGACGCAGAGTCGCCAAGCTATCAACCTTTGTTATGACGACAGAATACGAAGCCAACATTGATGTACCCTGTGCTTATCCGCCAGAAAATTTGGTTAATTCCCTGGGCGAATATTTGGCTAGCCAGAACAAACAACAGCTGCGCATTGCCGAAACTGAAAAGTATGCTCATGTTACTTTTTTCTTTAGTGGTGGTCGCGAGTCTCTCTATGCCGGGGAAGAACGCGTATTAATTCCGTCACCTGATGTTGCGACCTATGATTCAAAGCCAGAAATGAGTGCACCAGAGGTTACCGAAAAGCTGATCGAAGCAATTGGCTCAGGAAAATTTGATAGCATTATTTGTAACTATGCCAACTGTGATCAGGTGGGTCATACTGGTAATTTTGAAGCCTCAATAAAAGCAGTTGAAGCCGTAGATGACAGTCTCCGCCAAATACTCGACGCGCTGGCAAAAGTCGGTGGTGAGGTATTAATTACCGCGGACCATGGCAATGTAGAAGAAATGTTTGATGATGCCAATAACCAGCCACATACCCAGCATACAACCCTGCCAGTACCTTTAGTTTATGCTGGCCCACGTCAGCTCCTGCTGGCGAACGGAGGCTCGCTGGCAGATATTGCCCCCACCATGCTCGATCTGATGGGTCTAGCACAGCCAGCCGAGATGACTGGTCAATCGCTAGTTTCGTAATGAAAGATTTAAGGATGGTCACTGTCTTAGCCATCGGCCTGCTGTTATCACTTAGCGGTACCAGTGTTGCAGACGATAAACAGCAGGCCAGACTTGACGATCTAAAACGGTCAATCATCAGTCTTGAAAAAACGCTGGTCGCTCGTGACAAAGAAAAAAACAGCCTGCAGAGCGAGCTGAAAAAAGTTGAACTTGAAGTGAGTCATATCAACCGTGAGCTGCGCCAACTGCGCAAGAAAATAACCGGCCTCGAAGAAAAACTAGCTAACCTCGATAAGCAGGAGGGCGTTTTGCAAAACGCGATCGCCCTGCAAAGTGGCGCGATTGTCGATCAAATTTCTGCAGCTTATAAGCTCGGCAATCAAGAACCGATCAAGTTATTACTCAACCAGGAAGACCCACAAAAGATAGCCAGAGTATTTAAATATTATGGTTATTTTCTACAGGCACGTACCGAAAAAATTCAACGTTACATGGCCGATGTTGACGCGCTATCGGAGGTTATTGAAAACATTAATAGCCAGAAGTTAAAGCTAACCAAGTCTCGTGCGGCGCTTGAAGATGGACAGGAGAAACTCCGCGGGCGCGTTAAAAAACGCTCTGGCACGTTAACCAAACTGCAGGCGTCATTGCGTACCGATAAAAAGAAACTTGGCAGTTTGCAAAAAGAACGCGGCAAGCTCGAAGAAATACTTAGCGCAGTAGAAGAAGCAGTGGCGGATATGACGCTACCAAAAAACTACCAGCCTTTTGCCTCGCGTAAAGGAAAACTTAATTGGCCGCTAAAAGGCAAAGTTGCTCATAGCTATGGCAGCCTTCGTAGCGGCGAGCTACGCTGGGAGGGCTGGTTGATTAGTGCCAAGGCTGGCACGGCAGTTAACGCAGTACATAATGGCCGGGTGGTCTTTTCTAACTATCTGCGCGGCTTTGGCCTGCTGATTATTCTCGATCATGGCGATGGTTATATGACATTGTATGCGCATAATCAGGAGTTATTGAAAGACACTGGCGATTGGGTTCAGAGTAGTGAAATAGTCGCGCGTGCTGGCGATACCGGCGGACTGTCAAACCCCGCGCTGTACTTTGAGATTCGTAAGCAGGGTAACCCGGCCGATCCGAAATCCTGGTTAGGTAAGCGCTAAATTTTCGCGGCAGTCATCTTCTGCTAGGGCGTGCAACCAAGCTAGCGTTTTACACGCCAAGTAGAGTCTGTAGATTGGGCAATAATTAAGGAAACTATCTATGTTAACAATGTTACTACGAGCATGGTCGCGGTCCGTCACTCTAGCGGCTTCTTTGCTTTTCTCATTGGCCCCTCTGGCCGATACTACTGTTACCAAACAACAGCTCGAGACAGAATCAAACACCACCGAAACACGATTACCGCTACATGAATTACGCCTGTTTACGCAGGTGTTCGAGCAGATCCGCCTAGGTTACGTCGAAGAAGTCAGCGACAGTGAGTTATTAAATAATGCCATTGCTGGCCTGCTGCTAGAGCTCGACCCTCATTCAGTCTATTTGGATAAAGACCGCTATAGCGATCTGCAGGAAAATGCCACCGGTGAGTATAGTGGTCTCGGACTCGAGGTGGGCGGTGAGAATGGTTTAATCAAAGTTATCTCGCCGATCGATGATACCCCTGCAGCCAATGCTGGCATCGAAGCAGGTGATCTTATTGTTGAAATGAACGATGCGCCAGTGCGTGGCATGGGTGTATCAACAGCCATTGACAAACTGCGCGGCGACAAAGGCACCAGCATCAAGCTTACCGTCTACCGTGAAGGTCATGACGGCCCCATAGAGTTTGATGTGGTCCGAGACACCATACAGATCAGCTCAGTGCGCAGCCGCTTCCTGGAACCGGGATATGGCTATGTGCGCGTATCACAGTTCCAGCACGGTTCAGGTACAGATTTCATCAGTAACGTAGAAGCTCTTAAAGCCGATAGCGAGCAACCGCTCAAAGGCCTGGTTCTCGACCTGCGGAATAATCCTGGCGGCCTGGTGCCTGCGTCCGTGGAAATGGCGGGTGCACTTATCGACGGCGGCACGGTTGTTTATACCGAAGGGCGCCTACCGACTGCCAATCATAGTTTTGAGGCACAGCCCGGCGATATTCTTGATGACGTGCCTGTGGTGGTATTGATTAATGGCGGCAGCGCCTCAGCCTCTGAGATTGTTGCTGGTGCATTGCAAGATCATCAGCGCGCCGCCGTTATCGGCACCCAGAGTTTTGGCAAAGGCTCAGTACAGACCGTCATCCCTCTTGGCGATGGCAGAGCGGTCAAATTAACCACCGCCCGTTACTTTACGCCCAATGGGCGCTCTATTCAGGCTGAGGGAATTATTCCAGATATGATCGTCGAACGGGCAGAAATACGCCCCTATAAAATGCGTAAGAGAACCCGTGAGGCAGATTTGGAAGGGCACTTGGAAACTGCGAAGAGCAATGATTCGACCACTGCTGAAGACTTTGCTCGCGAAGACCTTAGTGACGACAACCAGCTTTACGAGGCGGTTAATTTATTAAAAGGGTTCCACTTGCTGAGCAGTAAGAAACGATGATAGATCCAGACACTCTGTTCACTGCTGCCATAGGCAACAGTGAACAGGGCTATTGTCAGCTTTTAACTTTGTTATAAATAAACAGTAATACCAGTGCACCGACAACCGCAGTAATTAAACTGCCAATGCTAAACTCACCGGTGCTACCCAGGCCAACAAATGAGCCCAGCCAACCACCGACAAAGGCACCGGCTATACCCAGCAAAGCTGTCACCACTAACCCGCCGCCATCTTTACCTGGCATAATATATTTCGCCAGTACACCAGCTAGTAGTCCCAATAAAATCCATGATATAAATCCCATAGCTACTTCTCCTATTTGGTTAATGCTGTCGTTTCTACGTTGTGTAGATGTAAATCTCTCTGTGGATAAGGAATTGAGATGCCTGCACCATCAAGTGCCTTTTTCGCCGCTTCAGTAATAGCAAAATAAGCGGCCCAGTAGTCTTCACTATTTACCCAGGGTCGACACACTAAGTTGACACTGCTGTCGGCTAATTCGACCACTGCAATTGTTGGCGCGGGGTCACTGAGTACCTGCTCATTGTCAGCAACAACTTTTTCAAGTACCGCTTTGGTTGCATCTATATCATCACCATAGCCTACGCCAAACACCAGATCGACACGGCGGGTATCATTGGCCGAATAGTTGGTAATATTGCCGCTGATTACGCCGCCATTTGGTACAATTATTTTTTTATTGTCAGGCGAATTTAATTCGGTAGTAAAGATTTGAATACTCTGCACCACACCAGAGACGCCTGCAATTTCGATAAAATCTCCCACTTTAAAGGGGCGAAAAATAAGAATAAGAACGCCGGCAGCGAAATTGGCCAGCGACCCCTGCAGCGCCAGACCTACAGCAAGGCCAGCGGCGCCGACAATGGCGACAAAGGATGCGGTTTGAATGCCTAGCTGGCCCAGTGCCGCGATACAGACAAATATCAATAATGCCCAATAGGCAAGACTGCCGGTGAAGTTACGGATCGCCGGGTCTACATTGTTTCTGCGCATGGTTTTTTCGATGATCCCGGCTATTTTTTTCACTAGCCACTTACCAATGACAAAAATCAGCAGTGCCAATACTATTTTCACACCGTAGAGCATTACCAGCTCCTGTAGTAGTTCGAAATTCTCACCCATGGTTATTTCCTTTTAATAGACTTAAATCATTTCAGATTTATATTCATTTAGATCAGACATTCTCGTTAAGCGTAGTCCAAGAATGGCGGTTTTTCTAAGAAGGGAATAAACGTATAAAAAAGGGCCCAGTGAAAACTGAGCCCTCTTGCTATGCTTAACAGGTCCTTACTTATGTTGTCCTGCTAGCTGTCCTGTACATCCAGCCTGTCGACTTTCTGAAAGCCTCTAGGTAACTTGTGTCCACGGCGGCCACGCTCACCACGATAATGTTCAAGATCTGCGCCTTTCATCACCAGGTAACGTTTCCCGGAGTGCACAACCAGCGATTGGCCCGCAGGGATAACGGCATAATCAATCACAAACTCCTCACGACTCTGCAACCTCGAGCCCGGAATATTGAGAATCTTATTGCCCTTGCCACGCGCGAGCTCTGGCAAGTCCGCAATTGGGAACACCAGCATGCGCCCCTCGTTGCTAACAGCAGCTATTAGCGAGTGAGTATCATTGACCATTTTAGGATTCAAGATTCGCCCGCCTTTGGGGATCGATACCACCGCTTTACCGGCTTTGTTTTTAGTGTACAGGTCGCCAATCTTGCCAATAAAGCCATAACCAGCATCCGTGCCCAGCAGTATCTTCTGGTCGTCTGCGCCCATTAGAACATCAGTAAATAGTGCGCCTGAGGGTAAGTTAAGTCGTCCGGTCGCGGGCTCACCCTGCCCCCTGGCCGACGGCAAAGTGTGGCCAGGCAGAGCGTAGAAACGCCCGCTGGTGTCCTGTAAAAATACATTTTGGTTACTGCGCCCAAGTGCGGAGGCGAGGAATTTATCACCAGATTTGTAACTCAGGCTGGTGGGATCTATTTCATGGCCTTTAGCAGCGCGCAACCAGCCTTTGTCAGACAGCACAGCCGTAATAGGCTCGGCAGTGAGCAAGTCTTTTTCATTAAACGCCTGTGCTTCGCCGCGCTCTTTTAAGGGTGAACGGCGCTCATCGCCATATTCTTCGGCTGTGGCTTTTAGTTCATTTTTCACCAATGTCTTAAGTCGCGCTTCGGAACCCAACAGTAATTCCAGTTCGGCTTTTTCTTTGGCCAACTCATCCTGCTCGCTGCGAATTTTAAATTCTTCCAGGCGCGCTAACTGACGTAGCTTTGTGTCCAGTATATATTCCGCCTGGGTATCTGATAAACCAAAGCGCGCCATCAATGCGGGCTTGGGCTCATCTTCAGTACGGATGATATGTATCACTTCATCAATGTTTAAAAACGCAATTAATAAACCGTCTAACAGGTGCAGGCGTTTTTCAACTTTCTGTAATCTGTAATCGAGACGACGACGGGTCACATCGGTACGGAACCTTAGCCATTCCTTTAGAATCTGTCGCAGATTCATCACTGAGGGGCGACCATCAAGACCAATAATATTCATATTGATGCGATAGCTGCGCTCCAGGTCTGTGGTTGCAAACAGATGGTCCATCAGGGTGTCGGTATCAACGCGGTTAGAGCGCGGTGTAATCACCAGACGGGTTGGATTTTCATGATCAGATTCATCGCGTAAATCTTCAACCATGGGTAATTTTTTATTGCGCATCTGCGCGGCGATCTGCTCGAGAACCTTTGAACCCGAAGCCTGAAACGGCAGCGCGGTAACAATGATATCGCCGTCTTCTTTGTTCCAGATGGCGCGCATTTTTACCGAGCCACGGCCGGTCTCATAGGTGTTTAATATATCCGCCTGACTGGTAATAATTTCCCCTTCGGTAGGAAAGTCTGGCGCTTTGATATAACCCATCAGGTCAGGCACTGTGGCTTTGGGGTTGTCCAGCAAATGCAGGCAGGCATTCACCACTTCATTGAGATTGTGCGGCGGAATATCCGTCGCCATGCCCACCGCGATACCTGTAGTGCCATTGAGCAATACATTGGGGACTCGCGCCGGCAAAATCTCCGGCTCTTCCATGGTGGCATCAAAGTTGGGACGCCAGTTAGCGGTGCCCTGACCAAGCTCTGACAACAATACATCGGCATATTTGGAAAGTTTGGATTCGGTATAACGCATCGCCGCGAAAGATTTGGGGTCATCTGAGGAGCCCCAGTTACCCTGACCATCAACCAACGGGTAGCGGTAAGAAAATGGCTGTGCCATCAGCACCATAGCTTCATAGGCAGCACTGTCACCATGAGGATGAAATTTACCAATCACATCGCCCACTGTTCGCGCGGACTTTTTATATTTGGCGCTGGCTTTCAAGCCCAGCTCGCTCATGGCATAGACGATGCGACGCTGCACTGGTTTGAGGCCATCACCCACATGGGGTAAGGCGCGGTCGAGTATGACGTACATGGAGTAATCCAGATAGGCCTGCTCGGCATAGTCGCTGAGAGGTCTACTCTCAACGCCCTGGTCATTAAAGGTGACGATATCGCTCATCGTGGTTCCTGTATTAAATACGGTTTAAAGGTTGGAGGAATCGGCTAAGTTGCCTTTGTTTTCCAGCCAGGCGCGGCGATCTGAAGCGCGCTTTTTGGCTAGTAACATATCCATAATGCTATTGGTGTCGTCACCGGGTTCTAGGGTTAGCTGGACCAGGCGTCGGGTATCCGGATCCATGGTGGTTTCGCGCAATTGCAGCGGATTCATCTCGCCCAGTCCTTTAAAGCGCTGAACGTTGACCTTGCCACGTTTACCCTCAGCCTGGATTCGATCGAGAATACCCTGTCGCTCAGCATCATCCAGCGCGTAATAAACATCTTTACCCACATCAATTCTAAACAGCGGTGGCATGGCTACATAGACGTGGCCTAGAGCCACTAGTGGGCGAAAGTGGCGCACAAACAGCGCACATAACAATGTTGCAATATGGAGACCATCGGAATCTGCGTCGGCAAGGATACAAATCTTGTGGTACCGCAGTGATTCGGCGTCTTCTAGCGCCGGATCAACACCCAGAGCAACGGAGATATCATGGACTTCCTGGGAACCCAAAATCTCCTGCGAATCCACTTCCCAGGTATTAAGAATCTTGCCTCGCAGTGGCATAATCGCCTGATTTTCTCGGTTGCGCGCCTGCTTGGCAGAACCACCAGCAGAGTCACCCTCGACTAAAAATATTTCACAGCGCTCTGGCTCGCCACTGGAGCAGTCGGCAAGTTTGCCTGGCAGTGCCGGACCCTGAGTAACCTTTTTACGCACCACCTTTTTACTCGCACGCATGCGACGCTGAGCAGCAAAGATGCAGAGTTCAGCAAGCTTCTCGGCCTCTTCAGTATGCTGGTTTAACCACAGGCTAAAGGCGTCCTTAACGACACCGGACACAAAGGCAGCAACCTCTCGTGATGACAGACGATCTTTGGTCTGGCCGGAAAATTGTGGATCTGCCAGCTTGCATGACAGCACATAGCTGCAGCGGTCCCAGATATCATCTGGTGTTAATTTAATCCCTCTGGGCAGCAGGTTCCTAAATTCACAAAATTCACGCATGGCATCTAACAGACCAGTACGCAGACCATTGGCATGGGTGCCACCCTGGGGGGTAGGAATAAGATTTACATAACTTTCCTGAACCAGTTCACCCCCATCGGGTATCCATTGTACGGCCCAGTCCACCGCTTCATTAGAGGAAGCAAAGGCGCCGATAAACGGCTCTGCGGGCAATACTTCCCAGCCGTGAAGGGCACCGGCCAAATAATCTTTTAAGCCGTCTTCGTAATACCATTCTTCATTCTCATTGGTATTCTCATTGTAAAAACTGACGGTTAGGCCGCCGCAGAGAACGGCTTTGGCACGCAGTACATGACGCAGTCTGCTGACCGAGAATTTTACTGAGTCGAAATAACCCGCATTGGGCCAGAAGCGCAAAATAGTGCCGGTGTTACGCTGACCGCAGCTATCGATCACCTGAAGGTCCGAGGTTTTATTGCCATCGGCAAATAAAATTTGATGGACCTTGCCTCCACGTTTGACGATGACATCCATCTTGGTCGACAGTGCATTGACCACGGACACACCAACACCATGCAAACCGCCAGAGAACTGATAGTTATCATTGGAGAACTTGCCACCGGCATGCAGCGTCGACAGAATCACCTCGACACCGGGAAGGCCCTGTTCTGGATGAATATCAACAGGCATACCGCGACCATCATCACAGACGGACAGCGAGCCATCTTTGTGCAAGGTGACCTCGACACGACTGGCATGGCCCGCCAGCGCTTCATCGACACTGTTGTCGATAACTTCCTGGGCCAAATGATTGGGGCGGCTGGTATCTGTGTACATGCCCGGTCTTTTTCGTACCGGATCCAGGCCTGTTAAAACTTCAATATCTTTTGCGTTGTAGTTGCTCATTCGCTCTTATTATTCAAAGTAATTAATACTGCGTTGAAGTCAGAAACCGGTGGATACCCGCCAGATGCTGCTCGTAATTTATAAAACTGTGGTCGCCACCCTCTTCGATGACAATGCTACTTCCCTGATAGCGTATCTGTGCATCGCGATAATCAAGCACCTGGTCACCGCTTTGCAATAGCACATGGTAGTTATTTTTATGAACGAGGCAATCCGGGTCTAGTGTCAGGTATTGATCAATATGCTGAGGTTCGAAAACCCATTTCTCACCTGTCATATAATTGGCATTTTCTCCAAGCCAGCTATCTAGTCCTCTACCCGGACTGACCGCTGGATTAATTAACACCCCGCGCAGGTTGTAACGCTCAATTAGGCAGGTGGCAAAAAAACCACCCATTGAACTGCCCACCAAATAAATCGGCTGCTCAGCTCGATCTTCTATTATTGCCTCGAGAGTCGCCATAACATGATTGGCAAAGGGCGACAGTGGCGGACAGATAAACGTTATTTCAGGAGCATTATGTGCAAACCAAGACTGAGTTTGCCGTGCCTTTTTAGATTGCGGTGAGCTGTTAAACCCGTGTAAATATAGCAGTGTTGGCATACTTGGCTAACCTGAAAATCAGAGCCTATTATAGCCAAGAATGGAGGCTTGTCAGCCTTCTAATAGCTCGCGCAATCAAGATCGGGGATCTGCGTGAAATCATCCAGGAATTCAACCCCGGTATCGACCCTACCCTGAGGATGAAGATCAAGCCAACGATAACCCGGAGGCTGATCTGACAGTGCAAACTCTTGACTGTGCTGCTTAAACTGAACACAGCTTGAAGGGGCGGAATAAATTGGCAGGCCACCCCAACTGCCGTCAAATTGCTGGTGCACATGGCCAGTGATCACCGCTTTGACATTGCCATGGGCAACCAGCAGTTGATGCAACGCCTGCTGATTATCAATTTGCTGCAAATCTAACCAGGCGCAGCCCACGTCCACCGGACTATGGTGCATTGCCAGCAGCACAAATTTGTCGGCCAGTTTATCCAGGCCCTGCTTAACTTGTGCTAATTGCTCACTGGCAATATGACCACCAGGTTTATGCGGCTGAGAGCTATCCAACGTGAGTACCGCCCAATGGCCCATTGTGTGAATTTGCACTGGTGGATAGTCAACCAGATTAGCGGCCATAACAGCAGAATCATCATGATTGCCGGGCAACCAAATAGCCCGTTTGTCATGCTCCCGCAAAGTGCGGTTGAGGAGTTGATAGGCTTCTGGCTCACAGTCGCTAGCCAGATCGCCCGTTAATAGTAGTAGGTCAGAGCCACGCCCCTGTTGCTTAATGGCCTGTAATACTGATTTAAAGCTGTCGAATGTGCGCACACCACCCAACATTGAATCGCTATTGGGCCCAAGGTGGAGGTCGGTAATCTGTGTGAGTCGAACAATCGTCATTACTGATTACATTTCCAATTCCGTTATGCCATGACGCAACCCGTGAGATAGCAGTTCACTTAAAAACATATTCCACTGCCACTTTTCGTCCCGCGCCTGCATCCCTTTGTGTTCAGAAAGTGCCCAGGGAATAGTCCGGTCGCTGCACCATTCAATGACTTCCGCCATCCGCGCATCGCGGTATATGCGTACTTTTATCTCGATTTCAGGTAACCATTGGGGGCCGGCTCTGTCCGCCACTATAAGCACCGTGCTGGTGTATTTAGTGACTTCGATCACCTCTAGCATCATGCCGCTGCGCGGCCGGTCCTGATCATGTATTTTGCTTGCCGCACCCAGTATATTGGATTCAGGCATAACCTGTTGCAGACGCCGGTAGTTGCACTCACATTCCTCATGTAAGCGCATTAAATCGAGCTGCCGTCTGCGGGTTTCGAATACTGACAAAGTCTCTATTTCCTCTTCGTGATCTAGTTAACTATTGTAATGGACTACTTTTAGCTTAGCTCTTAATTCAAGACCTGCTGCGCAATTTTTGGCTATTTAACTGCAACCACAACAGGGCTACAGTCACGGCGGCACTGTTGAGCACGCCTTCAGATTGCGCCTGCATAACCTCTTCATAAGGCCATACCTGCAGCAGTATATCTTCACCTTCAGTGTCGAGACCAAAGACTCCCTCGCGGCCCACAAGATCAACTAGACCACAGTACATATGCATTTTTTCATCAGTTCCACCTGCGCTGACCAGGTAGTCGCAGATGGGAATCAAGTTTGCCACCTTGATCCCGGCTTCTTCCTCGCACTCCCTAATCGCCACCTCGATTGGTGTCTGGCATGGCCCGATCATGCCTGCGACTACTTCATATTGCCAGGGACCCAACTGCTCCTGCAACGCACCGACACGAAACTGCTCAACCAGACCCACAAGGTTATTTGTTGGATCGTAGAGCAACACACCTACTGCATCACCGCGCTGAAACAGCTCACGCGTCAGTGGCGCACTCCAACCACCACCAAACAGCCGATGGCTGATCAGCATACGCGAAATTCGAAAAAAGCCCTGAAAAACCGTCTCTTGTTTTTCTATTCGATAATCATCTGCACCAAAACGATGTGACTTGGTCATGTCTATTTATCCTGCCGCTCTATTTTTTTAGAGGCCTACTTTATCACCGAGTGAACAGGTTTGGCAGCTGGTGCGTATGCGTAGCATGGCAATCTTTAAAGTCTGCTAAACTTGCCTCTTAGATTACTGGAGAACAATATGCATCCTTTTAAACAAAGCATTGTGGCGTTGATTGCAGCCATGATGGCCACTCAGATCAACGCCACTGATACCCTTGGCGATATCTATGAGTCTGCCCTGCAAAATGATCCTGTGCTGCGAGCAGCCCGGGCGAGTTACAATGCTGAGCGTGAGACAAAGAATATAGCGCGCGCGGCTCTGTTGCCCCAGCTGGCTGTTTCTGGTGACTATACAAGATCCGAAATTAATGATGATGTAATCTTGGGCCCTGGCATCTCTGGGCTTATTGATATTGACGAAAAATCTTACGGCGTATCTTTAAGCCAGGCGTTCTTTGATATGTCTTCCTGGTACAGCTTTAAAAGCGGCAAAGCACTGGGCAAGAGCGCCCGGGCACAGTTTTCCGCTGATCAGCAGTCGCTGATTATTCGGGTAAGTGAAGCCTATTTTAATGTGCTGCGCGCCTATGACAATCTTCAAACTCGCAGCGCCGAGGAGCGTGCGATTCAACGCCAACTTGAGCAAACTCGCGAACGCTTTGAGGTTGGCTTGCTGCCAGTCACTGATGTCCATGAAGCTCAGGCAGTATTTGACGATGCCGCTGTTAATAGTCTGGAAGCTCGCGGGTCCCTAAATATCGCCTTTGAAGGCCTGCAGGTGCTTACTGGCCAAAATCATGAAGTATTGGCGGGTCTTACTGAGAAGTTTATGGCAACCAATCCTGAGCCACTGAGCAATCAAGAATGGGTTGATTTTGCGATTGGTAATAACTTCCAGCTAAAGGTCGCTGAGCTAGGTAAAGACGCGGCCTATAATCAAGCGAAAGCTGCGGCCGCAGCTCGCCTACCGAAAATTACTGGCAGCGCCAACTATTTTGAATCTGACTCTGATGGCACTCAATATACCTCAGCTTTTGAGCATCAACAGGACGGTCATTCGTTTGCTGTCTCAGTAACTATGCCAATCTGGTTGGGCGGCTCAGTCGATGCAAGCCGTCGTCAGGCCAAACAGCGTTCGATTGCCTCTGACGAAAGTTATACCGCAACTAGGCGAAATGTTATTCAGGCCTCGCGTTCGCTGCATCAACTGGTAGTGACCAATGCCGCCCGCGTAAAGGCGCGCAAACAATCAATCACCTCCGCAGATAGTGCACTGCAAGCAACCCAGGCCGGTTATGAAGTGGGCACCAGAAATATTGTCGATGTGCTCGTCGCGCAACGCTCTGTCTATCAGGCGCGTCGTAACTATTCCAATGCGCGTTATGACTATATTTTGTCTATGATGCGCCTCAAAGAGGTCGCAGGCCAGTTATCGCCAGACGATGTTTATGCGCTCAATGGCTGGTTGGATCCGCAGTTGCCTATTGCTAAATAAACCGGGCAATCAGTGCCACTAGTTTGTCCAGCGCACCTCGATTGGCTTCGGCTATAAGGTGCGCTGCATTTCCCATCTTTTCACGCCTTTGCTTACGCTTAAATAATCCTAGACATTGCTCTGCCAACTCACTCGCATCCTTACACACCCGCATCGCGTCAGCGTCTAGCAAAAGCTGCGATGCCTCGGTGAAATTAAACAGATGCGGCCCAGTTAATACTGGCTTTCCCCAGGCAGCTGGCTCAATCATGTTGTGTCCACCGGTCGCCACTAGGCTACCGCCAACAAAAGCGATATCGCAAGCACCGTAAAAGGTCATTAACTCACCCATGCTATCGCCCAGTAAAATATCTGCACCGGCTACCTGGTCGGCGCTACTGCGTCTGGCAAGATTAAAACCCGCTGCTGTGCAAAGCCCTGCCACCTGATCAAAACGCTCAGGATGTCTTGGCACTAACACCAACAATGGATTATCTATCTGATCTCTAACCTTAGCAAAGGCCTGAAGAATAATTTCATCTTCACCACGATGGGTACTCGCAGCCAGAAATACTGGGCGCCTGTCATTACCCTGCCATTGTTCAGAGAGCGCTGCGGCTTTTTCCTGCATCGCCTGATCCAGCGTTAAATCAAATTTAATATTGCCGGTCACCTGCAACGCCATTTCTGGCAGACCTAACTCAACAAAGCGCGCGCCATCATCTCTGTGCTGAGCGGCGATCGCGGATAATCCCACCAACATGGGCTCGACCAGCGGCCTAATGCGTTGGTAGGCCTTGGCCGAGCGTGCCGACAGGCGTCCGTTGGCTAATACCACTGGAATATCGCGCTGCTGACAGGCGGCAATGGTATTCGGCCACAGCTCGGTTTCCATAATAATCAGTATTTTTGGTTTAACCCGGTTCAAAAACCGCGCTACAGCATCCGGCATATCGTACGGCGCATAGCTGTGATCAACCGAGTCACCAAAGGCAGATTTAATGCGCTCAGAGCCCGTAGGAGTCATGCAGGTCAGGATAATGCGATGCCGGGGGTACCTGTCTTGTAACGCTTTTACCAATGGCACTGCGGCCAGCGACTCGCCAACAGACACGGCATGCAACCAAATACTATCTTTGCTCGACAGGGTACAGGGTGCAAAACCAAAGCGCTCAAGCCAGCGCTTCCTATAGGCCGGCGCCTTTAGCCCACGATAAAGTAACCGCAACAGAATGATCGGCGTCAACAGATAGAATATCGTGCTGTAGATAAGTCGGCTCAAAATTACTGGTCTCGAAATAGGCATAACAGACTAGCATCTTAGGCATTACATCTATACATTTATGTATAAGTTATCGGGGTATTATTTGCTGTTGTAGAGTAAAAAAATAAGCGCTTCCAATCTAATTATAAGAATCCTCAAGGGATCACGATGCCGTTCTTCAAGATCAAAAATGAAAATAAATTGGTGATTACTAATTTTAAAGTGATGTTCTCATCCTTTAAGAAGACACCTAATTTCACTAAAGTTAAGCGCTACGAGGCCTACCTAAATATTAGATGCGCTAACCCTACAGTGTATTTCGTTGTTCGTGACCCCTACCAAAGGGCGGCCTCATTTTATAAGGACAAATTCCAAAAAATTCCACTGCAAGCCGATCTGAGTAAATCCTTTCGCTGGGAAAAGCCACAGCGGGTATTTTTCCCCAAGCTAGGGCTATCGCTAAAACATAACACTGATGAAGAAATTAAACAGACTCTCATAAACACTTCATTTGAAAGATTTATTGAGCTATTAGCTGACTGCTATCATTTGGATGAGCACGTCCAGCCTCAGCACTGGGTGATCAACCATCCGATATATTGGCTATTGCCAAAACTGAATATTGATCCTGCTTCGCTAGGTATATTCAAGATGGATGAGCCTGAAGGTATTCAGCAATTCGCTCAACAGACAGGGTTTGATTATGGGCAACGTGCTAACAGCACCAATACAGTTGGCAAGATACAGCCGATGAACTCAAATATGCTGAGCACCCTCAACCGAATCTATAAGCAGGATTTTGAAAACTATAATTACCCTATGCAGCAAGGCTTATAGAACTACATTTACTCTTTCCAGAAATGCTCGACCCATGGCGTCGGCAATATAAAGTGCCTGAGATGCGCCGCCAATGATCTAGGCCGCTGACCGCGAAGACCTGCCAACAGGTGCGCCTTGGGTGACATAACTGCTTCACTCTCATGATAGCGTCCATCAATAGCATCCTGCGGATTCAGGTCGCCGGGGAAAATCACTATCTTGGCATTTTTATGCAGCTTGGCAACCCTAAAGTAATTAAACGGAAAACTGCGCCGGCATTTTTGACGAAAGTGCAGAACCGAAGATTTTGGCCAAAATTTAATACCGCCCGGCGCATTGTTGGTGACATAGCGCTGCTCGTACTTATACTGTTCGGCAATTTCCAATGGTGACTTGGCAAAACGCTCTAGCAATGGCAGTAACTTTCCAACCGGAAAACGATAAACCGATGTTTGACCCAAGCGCTCTAATGGATTACTTGGATTGCGCGCGAGAATTACGTCCTCTGGATCGCCATAATTAAAAAAGCTATCCAGGCTACCGGTAACCACGATATCTAAATCCAAAAACAATACGGGTCCGGTCAGGTCTGCAAGTTTCTCACTCCACAGACGACACTTAGGCCAGATGCCTTTGTTGGTTACCGGCAGTTCAAAATCTAATTCGGGCAATGGCACTGCATTGACCTCAGAGCGAATGCCACCAGGATGATCTGTAAAGCAGGTCAGCGTAAAGGGTGGCGTGATATTACGTGCGACCATGCCGTAAAGACGATTGATATAAGTGGGACCATATTTAGTGCCCCAATTAATGCAGATTACCTGCTTAACTTTCTCTGATTCGCTCACCTGAAACTCCTAATCACTGGTCAGTGCCAATGCCCTGCAACCCAGGTCGCAGGCTTGAAGCGTCGATACCATTTACCGCTAATACCAGCAATTGCCTCATGGGGATCTGGCTTGCCATGGAACACCAGCACACGAGTGTCGGCGGGCATTTCGGTTTCCCGTGCTACGAAAAATGAAAATGGTTTTATACAGTGACGCTTAAAGCTACGACACCAATGATCGGGCCAATACACTAGGGCATTTTTTGCCATCAATGCTGCCGACAAATATTCCTGCTCATTGCGATGCGTTTTTTTAATCTGCGCGAAAGATTTTTCAAATTCAGCAAGTATTTCTGGGTGGGCACCCACTTCAAAACGGTATACAGATGAATTGCCTGTACCGTCTTTTTTAATCCAGTCTTTGATAATCATTACTTCGCCCGGATAATCGAAAAGGTCATCCAGGCTGCCGGTAATAATCAGATCGAGATCCAAACACAACACCTTGCCTTTGAGATCATATAAAGTCTCTGCAAATACGGCGAGCTTGTTCCAGCCGCGCTCTGGACCACCCAAATCAACAGACAGCTCAGGCAGCGGAAAAACCTCTACATTGTCGTTTAGTCCGGAGCCATCTTCGGTCAGACAGATGAAGCGGAACTCTCTGCTCATATTGCGTGCAACCATTGAATACAGGGTATTCACATAGTCACCAGAATACTTGGCGCCCCACTTCATACACAGCACATTAACAATTTCGTTAGCGGTAGAACTCACCATAATAATAATTCCGTTGGACTAAACTATTACTTTACATGCTACTGATTAACAGACTGCTATTTAGAAACCGGTGCCAGCCAATTCTGATACTTAGCGTTCTTGCCTCGCACCAGATCAAAATAAGCGGCCTGCAATGTGGTGGCAACTGGGCCTCGCTTACCGGAACCAATAATACGACTATCGTATTCACGGATGGGCACTATCTCGGCCGCAGTGCCGGTAAAAAACGCTTCGTCGCAGATATAAACTTCATCCCGCGAAATGCGCTTTTCGCGCACTTCAATACCATGATCCGCGGCCAATTTAAAAACTGTGTCGCGTGTAAGCCCATCGAGACAGGAGGTTAGGTCTGGTGTGTAAATCACGCCATCGCGAACCATAAAGAAATTTTCGGCACTGCCCTCGGCAACATAACCCTCTGGGTCGAGCATAATCGCTTCGTCACAGCCTGAGTCTAGCGCTTCACGCAGCGCCAACATTGAGTTGATGTAGTTGCCGCTAGCCTTGGCCTTTACCATGGTGATATTAACATGGTGCCTGGTATAAGAGGAGGTGCGTACCTTGAGACCGGTTTCGAGGGTTTCTGGCGACATATAAGAGGGCCAGTCCCATGCGGCTATACCCACATGCACCTTTAGCCCTGCGGCGCGCAGCCCCATTCCCTCGGACCCCAAAAACACCAGTGGGCGAATATAGGCAGCTTCAAGGTTATTGCTGCGCACCACTTCACGATGGGCATCGCAGATTTCCTGCTGGGTAAATGGAAGCTCCATATGTAAGATTTTTGCCGAGTTAAACAGACGCTTGATATGGTCTTCAAGGCGAAAAATGCAGGTGCCAGAATGCTCGGTTTCGTAGGCGCGAATACCCTCGAAAACACCATTGCCGTAGTGCAGAGATGAGGTAAGAAAATGAATCTGCGCATCGCGCCAATCAATTAACTTGCCGTCCATCCAAATAAAACCATCGCGGTCTGAAAATGACATCGACCTAATTCCTCTCTAATTAACCATTACCAAATAAAGCATGCCACTGGGCCACCACTACTTCCCTCTCCTCAACAAACTCCGACACAGCTATCTGTGCCAGCTGATTGTGCAACTGTAAGCGATGCCCTGCGGTGCGGAATCTCTTGTAGGCGTCTATCAGCTGGAGGGCTTTTTGTTGTGTTAATAACCCGCATTGAGCCAACGACTCCAAGATGCGGATACTATCGCTCCAGCGAGTAAGCGAGGGATGGTCGTGAGACCAAGCCAAGACTGCAAATTGAACCATAAATTCAATATCTACGATACCTCCAGTCCCTTGCTTGAGGGAAAATTTGCCATCTTTCGTACTCTGGTCCAGATGTTTGCGCATTTTTTCACGCATTTCCTGCACATCCTTGGCAAGAGATTGCGCGTCTCTCGGCCGCCGGAGAACCGCATTTCTTACTGAATCAAAGTCAGCAGCCAACTTTTTGTCGCCAGCGATGACCCTGGATCGCACCAGAGCCTGATGCTCCCACGTCCAGGCCCCGCTGTGCTGATACTTTTCAAAACCAGCCAGAGAAGATACCAACATTCCCGAATTGCCAGAGGGCCTCAGACGCATATCGATTTCATAGGCGATACCAGAATGAGTTGGCGTGGATAACAGGTGAATAATACGCTGGCCCAGACGCATAAAAAATGTGCTGTTATCGATACTGCGGGCGCCGTCGGTAACCTGATTGGCCTCGGTACTGTGTAAGAAAACCAAGTCCAGATCGGACTTATAGCCCATCTCAATGCCGCCCATCTTGCCATAGGCGACGACAATAAAGCCGGGGGTCTGACTTTGCTGACTGGATTCGTTGTCACTCGATCTCTGTGGCTGACCATAGGTGGCAGCAAGTTGCTGCCAGGCCACATTGACCACGTGCTCCACCACCACCTCGGCAAGCCAGGTCAGATAATCACTCACCTGCATCAGCGGCAACACGTCCATTAGCTCGCAAGCAGCCACGCGCAATGTGCAGGCGCGGCAAAAATAACGGACGGCTTCCATCTGCTGCTCTTGATCTTCGTCAGGTATACGCAGCATCTGTTGCCGCAACTGATCTCGAAGGAGCTGTTTGTCGGGCGCAGTGTAAAGTGAACGAGGGTCGAGCAGCTCGTCGAGCAGTGCCGGGTAGGCGGCCAGCTCTTCGGCAATCCAGGTACTGCGCTCGCAGAGTATCGTCAACTGTTCGAGCGCCTGAGGGTTTTCTGCCAGCAGCGCCAAGTAAGCACTGCGGCGCAGCACGCCCTGAAGCAAACCCAGCGTTCTGCCCAGCGTCAGGCTATTGTCGGCACGACCTGCACAGGCACTGATAAGCCTCGGCAGTAGCACTTCCAGGCGCGTGCGTGGCAGGGCAGCGAGGCTCTGTACCGCGCGGCTATGATAAAAACTCGCTAACTGCTCAGCGACTTGCTGCGGCTGCTGGTAACCCTGCTGTTGCAAGTGCTGCAAAATAGTTGCCGCATCAGGATCCTGCAGCCAGATATTCTGTTCGGTGTCATGTGTTTGCGGGGCCTGTTCCTGACCATCGGAAATAATAGCGCTAAAACTGCTGCGCACCTGATCCCGATGAGCTTGCAGCTGCTGATAAAAGTCGCTCCAGCTTAAATAACCCAGCAATACTGCTACGCGCTGTTGGCCCAGGTCATCCCGCGGTAATTGCTGCGTCTGTTTATCGGCAATGCCCTGAAGCGCATGTTCTGTGTTGCGTAAAAATTCATAGGCTTGCCACAGCGACTGCCCCTCGGCCTGATCAATGATCTGCTCTGCCACCAGTACCTGGAGCGCCTGATGCAGAGACTGGGTTTGCAGGCGGGTGTCCCGACCACCACGAATAAGTTGCAAGGTCTGGGCGATAAACTCAACCTCACGAATACCTCCCGGTCCAAGCTTTATGTTGTCCTGCATACCTTTGCGCGATACCTCACGATTAATGGCGCGCTTTAAGTCACGCAGAGACTCAATAGACCCGTAGTCGAGGTATTTGCGGTAGACAAAGGGCCGCAGCATATTGTGCAGATAGTCTGCATCCGCTGACTCACCGGCCACGACTCGCGCCTTGATCATGGCATAGCGCTCCCAGTCACGCCCTTGGGTTGTGTAGTATTCCTCGAGCGCTGCAAAATTTAACACCAGAGCACCACTCTGACCATAGGGCCGCAGACGCATATCCACGCGAAAAACAAAGCCTTCAACCGTCTGGCGATCAATAGCCGCTATAAGCCTTTGGCCAAGGCGAACAAAGAATTCCTGATTAGAAATACTACGCGTGACACCCCGAGTTTTGCCGGCTTCAGGATAGGCAAAAATCAGGTCGATATCAGAGGAGATATTTAACTCATAGGCTCCCATCTTACCCATGGCAATCACGACTAGCCGCTGCTCTTCGCCAAGCTGATTGACCGGGGTTCCAAACTGGGTACAGAACCGGCTATGCAAAAAATTCAGCGCGCTAACAATACAGGCTTCTGCCAGCCTTGTGGCGTCAGTGGTGGTTTCAAGCATGGTCGCAGTGCGTGTGAAGTCTCGCCATATAATGCGAATCATTTCACGGCGTCGAAACAGCCTAAGCTGGCGGCTAAGTTGCTCTTCGTCAGTAACGTCAGCGAGCTGTTGCTCCAGGCGCTGTAGATAGGTGTCTGGGGAGTAACCTTGCGCCAAGTCACCACTTTCGACCAGCTGCTGAAAAAGTTGCGGGTCGATGCTGCACTGTTCGGCGACAAAATCACTGCACCCCCACACAAGGGGCAGCTGCTCGGCAAAAACACTGTCTTGTTGCAGGCGCTGCTGCAGCCAGGGCTCGGTGGGTATTGTCTTTAACGACTGTGGAACGGGAGTATTTTTCAGCGGCATAAGGTGGTTGTTTAGCGACCAAGCTCTGGAGTAACCCGCATGACCTCTTCAATGGAGGTGATTCCCTCTGCGACTTTTGCGGCGCCAGCTAGACGCAACGGTTTCATTCCCTGTGCCACCGCTGCCTGACGAATTTGTTGAATATCTGTATCAGCACTAATATTGCTAAGTAGTGCATTGTTCAGGGGCATAATTTCATAGACACCCTGGCGCCCAGCATAACCTGTGTTGCGGCATGCAAGACAGCCCCCAGGCTGATAAATTGTTGTTGCCATCGGTAGATCAAAGGGCCGAGTAAGTTCGGCCCATGCCTGTGGGTCAGGACTGACCTCTACGCGGCAGGCGCTGCATAATGTGCGCACCAGGCGCTGGGCCATAACGCCATTTAACGTGGCTTTAAGCAGGTGAGTCGGCAGACCCAGATCCAGCAATCGGCTGATGGCGCTGGGCGCATCGTTAGTGTGCAAGGTAGACAGCACCAGATGGCCTGTGAGGGCTGCCTGAACTGCCATCTCGGCGGTCTCATGATCGCGAATTTCGCCAACCATTATAATATCCGGGTCCTGACGCATCAGGGTGCGAATCCCGGCCGCAAAATCAAAGTCGATGGCAGGCTGAATCTGACTCTGGTTAAACGCGTCTACTACCATTTCGATAGGGTCTTCTATGGTGCTGACATTTACCGACTCGACGGCTAAATGTTTTAGCGTAGAGTACAGGGTAGTGGTTTTACCTGAACCTGTGGGGCCAGTAACCAGCACGATGCCGTTGGCCTGTTCGGTCATAGCCTGCCAGCAATCAAAGTCTTCGGCTACCAGTCCCAGCTGGGTAAAGCTTCGCAGGAGTACATCCGGGTCAAAGATGCGCATCACCAACTTTTCGCCAAATGCTGTGGGCATAGTGGAAAGGCGCAGTTCTACTTCATTGGCATTGGGGGCCACTGTCTTGATACGACCATCTTGCGGGCGGCGCTTTTCGGCGACATCCATACGACCCAATATTTTTAGGCGGCTGGTCATGGCAGTCATCACATTATCCGGTAGTTCATACACCAGGTGCAGCACCCCGTCAATGCGGAAACGCACCTTGCCGCTACCCCTGCGCGGTTCAAGATGAATATCACTGGCGCGCTGTTCAAAGGCGTACTGCAAAAGCCAGTCAACAATATTGACTATGTGCTGATCCTGA
The DNA here is from genome assembly GCA_965662065.1 of uncultured Porticoccaceae bacterium. Lineage (GTDB taxonomy): Bacteria > Pseudomonadota > Gammaproteobacteria > Pseudomonadales > Porticoccaceae > HTCC2207. Next base: position 71,304 of record CBFIGD010000007.1, read on the forward strand.
GCGTCCGGATCTTTTAGTTTTCCAACTTCCAATAACTGTTCAAAGTTAGAGATGCCGATTGCGCCTCGGGCCGATGAGCCTGCACCAAAAACCGACTTCGCTAGGGAGTAAAACTCCACTGTGTATTTTTTAATGTCCGCCGGGCTGGCCACCACAGTGCGCACAGTTCTACGGCTGGTTTGTTGCAGACTTTCGACCCAGCTGCGATCAAAGGGCTCCATGGTGGCAATAACCAGCTCCACCGGCGTGACCTCGATACACAGAATGCCATAGCGCTGGGCATAGGCAAATGACATTACACCGGTGACAGCGGGCACATTGATTTTTAATGGGTCTATATGTGCCAGAGAGAGTTTTGATTTAGTGGCCAACCACTGCGTCAGAACATCGAGGTTGAGTGGACTCTGACTGTCAGCATGGCGGTATTGCTTACTGGCAATATACTGTAGCGGATGCAGCAGCGCTTCGTCCCGGCTACGGTGATCTGCGGCCAGACTCTGGGCGTCGGCTGACAGTAGTAAGCCATCACTAACTAGCTGTTTAATGGCACTGCCGAGGTCCAGACTTCGCCCCTTTGCATGGGTTTGATTCATGCGGTAACTCCTGTACTTAACTCCATGCCTAAATAGTAGTCGGGTTTGAGGCGCCAAGTAGGGCAAAGCGCAACTATCAAATAATTTATAACTCAACTTATTGGCGCTGGTTGCTTATAATCACGCCATGATTACAGACAGCTACGTACAGTTTTTCAGGCAGACCTCGCCCTATATACATGCACATAGGGGTAAGACCTTTGTTATCGCCCTTGGCGGTGATGCGATTGACCATGCCAATTTCCACCGCACTGTGCATGATATTGCGCTTTTGCAGAGCCTGGGTATTCGTCTGGTGTTAGTTCATGGGGCGCGACCTCAGATTGATCGGCGTATCGCGCTGTCAGGAATTGACACTGGATTTGCCGAACAATTGCGTGTTACCGATGGTGAAGCCATGCTTTGCGTCAAGGAAGCCGTAGGCAGCACCAGACTGATCATAGAGTCTGAATTGTCGATGGGGCTGCCTAACTCCCCGATGCATGGCGCGCAACTCAGTGTTATTGGTGGCAATTTTATTACGGCCAAGCCGGTTGGGGTACGCAATGGCATAGATTTCCAGCGCACCGGAGAAGTCCGTCGTGTGGATGCCAGTGGTATTCGACAGCAGCTGGGGCTGAGCTCGCTAGTGCTGCTATCACCGATTGGCTTTTCGCCCACAGGCGAATCCTTTAATCTCAATTATCAGGATGTGGCCGCTCATGTGGCGATAGCGCTAAATGCCGAAAAGTTAATTTTGGTAAGTGAATCAGGGGGTATTCTGGATAATAACAACCTGGTGCGCAGCCTATCATTGCCGCAAGTCACTGCACTGAGAGCTAAAAGCACCAGTGACACTGAACTCGGTTTGCTCGCCTGCGCCTATAAGGCCTGCTCTAGTGGTGTCGATCGCGTACACCTTGTCAGCTGTGCTGAAGATGGCGCGCTATTATCTGAACTATTTACCCGCGACGGTAGCGGCACTCTAATTATGAAGGATCACTCTGAAGTGATTCGACCTGCCACCATCGATGACGTGGGGGGTATTCTTGATTTAATTTCGCCACTCGAAGACCAGCAGGTGTTAGTGAGGCGCTCGCGAGAATTACTGGAAAATGAGATCTCACGCTTTATGGTCGTGGTGCATCCGGAAGGACTACTGCTGGGTTGCGCAGCGCTCTACCCAACTATGGAGGAGTCGAGCGGTGAGTTGGCCTGTGTCGCCACGCATCCAGAATTCCATGATCAGGGCATAGCTGCTCGGTTGCTCGAAACAATTGAGACTGATGCTCAGGCTAGGGGTATGTCGACATTATTTGCTCTGACTACACAGACAGCTCATTGGTTTTTAGAGAAAGGTTTTGTCGAGGCGCAGATTGCAGACCTGCCCGCACAGAAGCAGTCACTGTATAATTATCAGCGTAATTCACGGATATTTAGCAAAGCCATTTAACTAGCTGCTATCCTTTGCCACCAACGGTTTAACACAAGAGATTAATAATGCCCAAGTATCGCTCCCACACTACCACCCAAGGTCGGAACATGGCTGGCGCCCGAGCGCTTTGGCGAGCCACGGGAATGAAAGACGATGATTTCAATAAGCCAATGATCGCTATCGCTAACTCCTACACTCAGTTTGTGCCTGGACATGTGCATCTTAAGGATATGGGTGATCTGGTGGCAGCTGAAATTGCCAAGGTGGGCGGGATTGCCCGCGAGTTTCATACCATCGCCGTAGATGACGGTATTGCTATGGGCCACGACGGCATGCTTTATTCGCTGCCCTCGCGAGACGTCATTGCCGACTCAGTCGAGTACATGGTCAATGCGCACTGTGCCGATGCGTTGGTATGTATTTCTAATTGCGACAAAATTACCCCGGGGATGTTGATGGCGGCGATGCGACTCAATATTCCGGTTGTCTTTGTTTCCGGCGGCCCCATGGAAGCGGGCAAGACCAAATTGGCTGAGCATAAGCTCGATCTTGTCGATGCTATGGTGATTGCGGTAGACGATGCCGCCAGCGACGAGAAAGTTGCGGAGTATGAGCGATCTGCCTGCCCAACCTGTGGCTCCTGCTCTGGGATGTTTACCGCCAACAGCATGAACTGCCTAACTGAAGCACTAGGACTTTCTCTACCCGGCAATGGTACTGTTTTGGCAACCCATTCCGACCGTCGCGAACTCTTTCAAGAAGCTGGACGCACCATTGTCGATCTAGCCCGCAAGCATTATGAGCAAGATGATTATTCGGTGTTGCCACGCTCAATCGCCAATTTCAAAGCATTTGAAAACGCGATGACCCTTGATATCTGCATGGGTGGCTCAACCAATACCATTTTGCACTTGCTGGCCGCCGTTCAGGAAGCGGGTATCGATTTTGATATGAATGATATAGACCGTCTTTCCCGTGTTGTACCCCAGCTGTGTAAAGTGGCGCCGAGCACCCCGGAATACCATGTTGAAGATGTCCATCGTGCCGGTGGCATAATGGGCATACTGGCCGAGCTTGAGCGCGCTGGTTTGATTCATGGCGATCTACCCACGGTACATTCCAAGACCTTAAAGGAAGCACTGGAGAAATGGGACATCGTTAGTGGCAATGTCAGTGAGGAGGTGAAAACCTTCTATAAGGCTGGCCCAGCCGGAATACCAACTCAAACAGCCTTTAGTCAGAGTACCAGGTGGCCATCTCTGGATGCCGATCGTGAAAATGGCTGTATCCGTAATTTAGAAAATGCCTTTAGCCTTGAAGGGGGTTTAGCGGTTTTAACAGGTAATCTCGCGCCAGATGGTTGCGTGGTTAAAACCTCTGGGGTGGATGAGTCTATCCATGTCTTTGAGGGGCCTGCCTTTATTACCGAAAGTCAGGATGAGGCGGTTGCCGCCATTTTGGATGATACAGTGAAAGCTGGCGATGTGGTTATTGTGCGCTATGAAGGTCCGCGTGGCGGCCCTGGCATGCAGGAAATGCTGTATCCCACAAGCTATATTAAATCTAAAAATCTGGGCAAGGCCTGCGCGCTTATCACTGATGGTCGTTTTTCGGGTGGCACCTCAGGCCTGTCTATCGGCCACGTATCACCTGAAGCCGGGGCCGGCGGCAATATTGGTCTAGTGAGGCAGGGCGATACTATTCGTATTGATATTCCCAATCGCAGTATCGATGTACTGGTGTCTGATGCGGAGCTGACAACTCGCCGTGAAGAGCAGGATAAGCTGGGCTGGAAACCTCTAGAAGAGCGTCCACGTAAGGTCACAGCCGCTCTTAAAGCCTACGCCAAGTTGGCAACCAGTGCTGATAAGGGCGCGGTTCGCGATCTATCTCAGCTTTGACAAGCAAGCAGACATAAAAAAGCCCGGGGCTATTTCTAGCTCCGGGCTTTTTTGTATCAGGCTAAAACCTTACTTGCTACATCCTGGCACCTTGGCACCTACATCGCGTAACTTGTCGAGCCTTGACCCTTCGACATCAGCATAACGAATCCACTGCAGTGGGTAGCGTTTGCTTTTCTTGTCTTTGGCCTCTTTCAATGACTTCTGAAAGGCTTCAATCGCGTCTTTATAGCAATGCAAGTTAATCAATGCATTACCCATCACCAAATAGTTTCCATCTGGGCGCTTAACACCACCTTTTTTGGCGGCCTTGCTGGCAGCGCGATAGGCCTCTTTGTCACGGCCTAAATCCAGGTAGATGCCAGCCAGACGAGATTGTAAATTGCCCGTGTCTGAGTACTTGGAGGCACTTTCAAGAGACTTTAGAGCACGCTTGAGATCTTTTGACTGATACCAAGCCGTTCCCAGAATCTCAAGGTTCTTGGCATTTCTTTCGATGATCTCGTCTTTCATGCCCTTCTCAATGATCAAGGCAGCCCGGTAAGGCACTTCTGCACCCAGATACATATAGGCCATACTCATCACCTGACTCTCTTTATCGAGCTGATTATTGAGGTAGACAATCTCGGTGGCAACCAAACGATCCATCTCACGCTCTAGCTCACCATACATACCGCCAATCTGTTTCCAGTAGGTCCATTTCGGGTAATGCTTGACCAGCTTCTCAAGAATACTGGTCACGCGCTTATAGTCATTTTTCTCATAGTACAAAACACGCTGCAGGCCCCACCAGCCCTCTTTCGGCAGGATGTCTTTGGATTCTGCATCGTTAATAGCCAACTCTAGCATCTGTAACGATTCTGCTTTGCGGTCGAGTTGGTAATAAATTTGCGCCAGCAATGAACGTGCATCGCCACCAACAATAACGGCCGCATCCATCCATATTTCCAGCTCAACTGCCGCTTTCGCATATTGCTCTTCCGCCGTGTACAGCTGCGCTATGGTATAGCGAGTATCCAGAGCTAATTCAGGAGGCGTACCAACACCGTTGATAACCTTCTTGTAGCTGCGAATAGCGCCGCCGAAATCATCCAGCGAGTAGTAGACGTAACCTTGGAATTTCCAAATCTGCGTCTGCTCATAATCACTGGCACAAAGCTTTGGGTTGCTCTCGATGGCGGTGAGCATAGCCATAGACTCTGGCCATTGCTCTTCTTCAAGAACGACCTGAATCTTTTCCAGCGCCTTGGCACACTTACCACCAACAGACTGGCGTTGGCGTGTTTTTACATCTTTATACTTTGGCTCTTTCTTCTCTGCTGCAACGGCTACAGCGCCGCCTATTACCGCCTCTGGAATTGCGACTGCCACCAGTAGGGGCAATAAAAAAGCAGCGCCGAATACGGCTAAAGTCTTTGTGCTTCTAAACATCAGATACCCTTTATTTCGCCATCTGGAACGTAAATTTGTACAGCACGCCCGTTACTTCCTGGCCTACGCCGTCAACAACGCGTGGATTGTACTTAAGCTTGTTAGCTGCTTTTATGGCTGCACGCCCAAAACCCCATCCCTCTGGCCATTCTTCAACCATAACTGGATCGCGCACGCCGCCAGTCGTGGTAATAATCACCTCGACCACAGCATACCCCTCTTTGCCTCGTGTTTGAGCACGACGCGGATACTGAGGCTGCGGCACATAAACAGGGATGTAGTCAGAATCTCTGGCAAAACCAGAATTACCAATACTTAGGTTGCCACCTGCCGTTGGTGCCGCCATGCTTACGGCATTGTCAGGCACGTCAAATTCAATATTCTCTTCAGGAATATCTGGTGGAGGCGTCTCAGGGTCTTCCGGCTTTTCAACTTCAGATTTGTTCGCGTTCTCGGTTACCTGTCTATCAACGTGCAGGAAATCTGGAATTTTTATTGATTCTTTTTCATCCAGTTCTTTGCTACCTGAGTCAATTAGCTTATACATTAAGATAATTAACGCAAAGGTAACCAGCACGCCAAGTGCAGCAGAAATACCAACTCTTATTACAGCCATACTATTAACTCAGTCGTTTTCTACAGAAACAGCCACAGGGGATATACCAATATCGCGCGCGATATCAGCTACCTTGGCAACTGCTTCAATGTTGGACTCATTATCGGCCTGGATTACCATGCCACCCTTGGGGTTCTCATTAAACAATCTAGTCAGGTTGATTTTTAACGCGGTAGTTTCAACGCGTTTTTTATCAATCCAGTATTCATTGTTTTCACTTACGGCTACTAAAATTCCCACTTTTTTGTAGGAGTCTTCTGTACTGGTGTCAACTTTAGTGACTTCAACACCAGGTAGCTTGATAAACGAAGCTGTTACAATAAAGAAGATAAGCATAATGAAAACCACGTCAAGCATTGGTGTGAGGTCAATTGTCTCACCCTGCCCCTGCGATTTTCTCGTTCTATTGCGCATAGTTGTCTCTCGTAGGACGCCTATCTAACCCATTAATCGTTAGACAGGCAGTTCCATTTAGTGATCCATGGTCAGATGGTCTTCCAAAAGGTGCTTCTCGCGCTCTGCTTCGCCTTCGACATAAGTCATGCCAAACACGCCGGAAAGCGCAGCAACCATTCCCGACATTGTCGGCACAGTTGCCTGTGATACACCACCGGCCATCGCCTTAGCATCACCACCACCAGTAAAGGCCATAACATCAAATACTGTGATCATTCCGGTTACAGTGCCCAGCAATCCAAACAGCGGGGCCAGTGCAACCAGTGTTTTAATCATCATAATATTTGAGTCGATCTCGATGCTCACTTCAGAAATCAGCTTTTCTCTGACCTGATGAGCGTGCTTGGACTTGCGCTCTTTGCGCGCTTCCCAAACATCAAGGGCACGTTGTACGTCAACGCCTACACTGGTTCGGAGATACCACATACGTTCGAAGATGAGAGTCCACATGACGAATAGCAGGACGACAATGGCCCAAAGAACCATGCCGCCCGAATCCATAAACTTCCCAATTTCGGCCATCGTATCAACGAAGAACATCTTAGCGACCCTCTACTGAACCAGCAACAATACCTGCACTCTGCTCTTCAAGAACGTGGAGGATACGTTGCGCTTTGCCGTTGACCAAGGTGTGCATCAAGACAGTGGGAATAGCAACTACCAGACCCAATACAGTCGTGATCAGTGCCTGCGAAATACCACCGGCCATTGCTTTAGGATCACCAGCACCAAACAGAGTAATCATCTGGAACGTAATGATCATACCGGTCACTGTTCCCAGCAGACCTAGCAGTGGCGCTACCATCGCGATAATTTTCAGCAGGTTGAGACCTGATTCAATCTCTGGACGCTCTTTCAGCACAGCTTCATGTAACTTAAGTTCTAATGATTCTGGATCTAAGCCCGGGTTGTCAGCAGCAACTTTCAGTACGCGACCCAGCGGGTTGCTTACATCAGCAGTCTTGGCTTTAAGCTGATTAGTGACCTTGGTTGACATACCCATCAGTACAATCAGGCGCCAGATGGCCAGCAAGATAGCAACGATAAATACAGCAGTGATCACGTAGCCTACGATGCCACCGAAGTGCCAGCGCTCGATCAGCGTCGGTGAGTTAATCAGAGCTGCTAATAAGCCGCCGCCTAGAGGACCAGTTGGATCCAGGCCTACTTTAGTAAAGCCTGTCATAGCTTCTTGTAAATCTTCAGCACTAGACTGATGGCTAGAAGGTTGGCGAGCCAGCTCAGAAACCAAACCATTTTCAGGGCTGTACTCAAGGTACATTCCATCAGACATCAGGTTGTAGGTACCAACACGAACAACTTCCATCTCGGCCTGCTCGCCGTTGGCTAGCAGCACAGTTCTGTTGAACTTAACAATGCGCGCACTCTCTACCATTTCGCGCTGCTGCTCGTACCATAGTTTCTCGATATCTTCGATTGAAGGCAGGCGAGTATCGCTGCTCATTTTTGCAATCAGTTCATCAAGGAACTCTGTACGGCCAGGAATCTGTGCGCTAACAATTGACTGATTAAGATTGGCGCGAATATCACCAGCGGCACCAGTCAGATGGCCAAACAGCTCTTTAAGTGAACCCAGACGCTTGTCACGCTGTTCACGCAGACCGGCAAGAACCACATCATTGTCGCGGATAGTTTGCTCTAAACGATCTGAACGACGCTCTTCGGCAGTCTTGGTGTTCTGAGCCTGATTAAGCAATGTCGCCTGCTTGCGCTGGTCAGATTTAAATGCAGCTTCACGCTTGCGGTAATCGGCTGACTCAGAGATTTTAGCGCTCTGAATCATTTGCAAAAGCTCATCGAGAGTCTTTGCATCCTGTGCCATGGCTGGCATGCTGAAAGCAGCCGCAGCTATAAAAGCGGCACAAACTTTAACGAAATTCATGTTCATTGTGCAGTCTCCGGCGCAGTAATTGGCATTTCCATAACATCCTGCGGAGAAAGTTTCTTCGCGATACGGATGCCCTGGTCCACGGCTCTGCGGTATTCAGAACCCAATGTCTCCCAAGAACCGGTCGTCTTGTTCCAAGCACCAGTTTGAGATTTGTCTTTCGTCTGATACATCAGTGCAACACGGCCGACGCGAAGCATTTCTACTTCAACTTCAGAACCGTCAGCATTGATATCAACCAGATCACGGTAAGACTCTAGAGATAAGCTGTACTCTGACTCAATGTCATAGACTTCGAGGATTTGTCGGAATTTTTCAGCGGCCGAGAACTTGGCGCTGTCCATATTCACGTAGAGTGCGTCAATTGCCTCGCTGCGCTGCTCTTTCTTGAACGGAACGTCCAGCTCAATAAAGTCTTCAAGAGCATTAAGCATGCTGATCATCAGTGGTGAGATACCACGTTCGATGATAGTTGCATTCTCAATCGATTCTTTCAGTTCAGCCATCATTTGCTTCTGGCTTTCAATTTGGCGCTCAAGCTGAGAGTTGTACACTCGCAGAGACTCGATCTGCTTATTGACCTGTTTGAATTCTTGCAAAAGACCGTCAGTTTGATCAGCGATCCGATCAACTTTGGTTTGCGCGGATTTAGCCGCTTGAACCTTAACGGCTCCAGCGTTGAGCACATCACTTACTTCAGCAGCTTGGACTGCGCTAACAGTCAAAGTACCAGCAAGAGCGGCAAAAAGTGCCAGTGCTTTTAGTGGTTGCTTATTCATAGTTCCCTCAATTTGGGTCTACCGGTTTAATTATCTTTCACTGTCTAAAATCGACAAAAAGCCATGCCGACAAAAGACAAGCTTTGTTCGGGATGACTTTGTAACAGCCTCAAGTTAAAGAATCAATTTGAGTCGGGGGTAATTCACGGGATAAAAGATAGATTTTATAGGTTGTGTTACCTAACGTAACAACTGCGACGGAGACCCACTTAATTGTGCCAATTAAGCCCGATCAAGAACGAGGAACCGGTAAGGGTGAGTGTCGGTTATTGTCGGCAGTTTCATGTCAACCTGATTCCAAGCTTTGAGATCAATCTCCGGGAAAAAAGCGTCACCCTCGACTTCTGCATCTACCTGAGTCAGATACAAGCGGTCGGCAGCTGCGAGTGTCAGGCGATAAATCTGCTCTCCACCAATGACCATAATCTCCTCAGCACCAGCGGCTTCACAGGCCTTCTCACCTAGCTTTAATGCCACCTCCAGAGTTTGCGCCACCTCGACACCAGCCGCAGACCAATTCGCATCGCGTGTAATCACAATATTAGTGCGCCCCGGCAGCGGCCGACCAATAGACTCATAGGTTTTGCGGCCCATCACAATTGGCTTACCCATGGTGACCGACTTGAAGTACTTAAGATCTTCAGGCAAATGCCAGGGCAGTTGATTATTTAAACCAATAACACCGTTGCGGCTGACCGCGACAATTAGAGATAGCTTCATTTGTAGGGTCCGATTAAACCGCCACCGGCGCCGAGATCGGGCCGTGGGATTGGTAGTTTTGCAGTTCAAAATCTTCGAACACAAAATCAAATAGATTATCGACATCCGGGTTAAGCACCAGCGTCGGCAGTGGGTAGGTAGTTCGCGAAAGCTGCTCCTCAACCTGATCCATATGGTTGCTGTAGAGATGAGCATCACCAAAGGTATGAACAAAGTCACCCGGCTGTAGTCCGGTCACCTGTGCGATCATAAGCGTCAAGATTGCATAGGACGCGATATTGAAAGGCACACCTAAAAACACATCGGCGCTGCGCTGATAGAGCTGGCAAGAGAGGCGGCCCTCAATCACATAAAACTGGAATAGGCTGTGGCAGGGTGGCAACCCGGATTTAACCATCACAGGTATATCTTTTGGGTTCCATGCCGAGACAATCAAGCGTCGAGAATCCGGATTAGACTTAATATCCTCAACCAGCTGAGCCAGTTGGTCTACACCTTCAAAGTCGCGCCACTGTTTGCCATAAACAGGGCCCAAATCGCCATATTGCTGAGCAAAGGCGTCGTCGGTTTTAATGCGCGCGATAAATGCTGTCATTCCCGCCTTCCATTCGGGGGAATACATCACCAAGTCTCTGTCTTGCCCGGTTTCACGCAACCAGCTCTGATAGGGCCAGTCATTCCAGATACCAACGCCATTCTCAACCAGATAGCGAATATTAGTATCACCGCGCACAAACCATAGCAGCTCATGGAGAATCGACTTTAAATGCACTTTTTTACTGGTTACCAGAGGAAAGCCCTCTGCCAGATCAAAGCGCATCTGATAGCCAAAGACACTCTTAGTACCGGTGCCAGTGCGATCTTCTTTTGTTACGCCCTCGTCGCGAATATGGCGAACCAGGTCGAGATACTGCTTCATAAAATAACCTTAGTTGGGGTTGCCTGAAAGGCGCAGAATAGTCTTCCTCATAAGCCATAGACCCAGCAGAATCATTGGAACACACAGGGCCTGACCGCGGGTCATCCAGTTAAATGATTCAACTAACGCTGACTGACCAATAAATTGCGCATCTGGCTGCCGCACGAACTCGACCATAAAGCGAAACAGACCGTACAGCACCAGGAACAATCCGGAGACTTCACCGAACAGTCGCGGCTTGCGTGCAAACCAATTAATTATGAAAAATAACACCAAGCCTTCCAGCAAGGCTTCATAGAGCTGCGAGGGATGTCGCGGCAGCTGAGCTGGATCAGACGGGAATACCATTGCCCAGGGCACATCAGCGGCCCGGCCGTAGAGCTCACCACCAATAAAGTTGCCAATACGGCCAAAAAATAAACCGGCGGGGACTAAGGGAACAACAAAATCGGCCAGCCCCAAAAAGGTCAGCTTATTTTTGCGCCCATAAATAAAGACCGCTAGTGCAACACCGATTAAGCCACCGTGGAAAGACATGCCTCCCTCCCAGATACGAAATAGCATTGCTGGATCAGCCAGCCACTTATCGGCATTGTAGAAAAACATATAACCGAGTCGCCCACCCAAGATGACGCCCCAGGCGCCATAGACAATGAGGTCTTCAACCTGTGTCTTTTTAATCGGTGACCAGGGCCGCTGGCTGTTGCGAACAGCCAGAAAATAGGCACCAGCAAATGCCAGAAGATACATAATGCCATACCAGTGAATTTGCAGCGGTCCCAGCGACAGTGCCACCGGGTTTATGGCTGGATAACTTATCATTACAGCGTTTACCCCTAAATATTTAAGCGCTGATAATAGCGGGTTATTAGGCCATCTTCTACGTGGGATGTCAGCTTGCACAATAAATAGTTACACTGAACCCCATGTGCTTACTCGCAGTTGCTTTTCAAACTCACCCAGATGCGCCGTTAATAGTTACGTCCAACCGCGACGAATTCTACCAGCGGCCCACATTGCCTATGCACTGGTGGTCGGATGCCCCTATTTTAGCGGGCAGAGACAGTCAGGCAGGTGGCACCTGGATGGGGCTATCTCGCAATGGGCGCTTTGCTGCGGTCACTAATTTTCGGCAGTTTGTCGACGGGGTTACACCGCAGGCTAAGCCGCTGTCTCGCGGGCAATTAATCACCGACTTTTTAGGCTCAGATCAGAATGTAGATGACTGGGCCGACTCGTTGTCAGCAACGGTATCTGATTACGACGGGTTTAATTTATTACTCTATGACGGCTTTAATTTGCTGTATTTGAATAACCACGATCACAGTAGAAGACTGTTGCCCCCCGGAATTTATGCCCTGAGCAATCATTTACTGGATAGCCCCTGGCCCAAGGTCGACCATGCTCGCCAGCAACTAAAGCAGGCTATTGCGATAGATAAAATAGGTGCGGAACAGTTACCGGATTTAATTGCTACATTATCGCTAGAGAAAACTTACGCACCTGAGCTGCTCCCCGACACCGGGGTTCCAGCACATTGGGAGAGCCTGCTATCGTCGCCCTTTATTGTTGCCGATGGCTATGGCACCAGAGCCTCCGCGGCCATTATTATATCGCGCTCGGGAGAAGTGGTCGCGGCGGAACATTGCTTTGAGGCGGGCGAGAGCCTCGGGCGTCAGGAGTTTAGCTTTAATCTCTCAATCTTTTGACTGCGCTTGGTGGGACGAATAAGCCTGGCTATCTCCGGCTGGCCTAATGAGTCAGCAATAAACTGCGCCACCGACTCAGCATCCGACATGCGCAACGCACGGCGCACCAAATCACGCGCATCTTTGCGGGTAATATTAAGCAGCATCGATTTAACCCGCAGCAAGCTGGTGGCGCTCATAGAGAAATTCTCGTAACCCAGCCCCAGCAATACCACTGCACTGAGAGGGTCACCCGCCATCTCGCCACAGACACTGAGCTGACAGTTAACCGATGAAGCCTGCTCATAAATAATCTTGAGTGCCCGCAACACGGCCGGATGCATCGTATGGTAGAGGTCGGCCACGCGCGGATTATTGCGGTCAACCGCGAGTAAGTACTGGGTTAAATCATTGGTACCCACCGACAGGAAATCAACGCGACGACCAATTTCCTTAACCTGATAAACCGCTGCGGGCACCTCAATCATGGCGCCAATCGGAGGCATCTCAATATTGTAACCCTCCTCTTGAGTCAGCTCTCGGTAAGCGCGATTAATCAGCTCTAGAGCACGATCTAGCTCCGGCACATTACTGATCATCGGGAGCATAATGCGCAGGTTATTAATACCTTCACTGGCGCGCAGCAGTGCGCGAATCTGAATCAGAAAAATCTCTGGATGGTCGAGTGAAATACGAATACCGCGCCAACCTAAAAATGGATTTTCCTCTTCGATGGGGAAATAGGGGAGATCTTTGTCACCGCCAATATCTAGCGTTCGCATAGTCACCGGACGCGGGGAGAACGCCACCAGCTGCTCACGGTAGATATCCATCTGCTCATCTTCTGTGGGGAAGCTGGAGCGCATCAAAAAAGGAATTTCGGTGCGAAACAGGCCCACAGCTTCGGCGCCACTTTTAAGTGATCTATAAGTATCCTGACGCAGGCCAGTATTGACCCACAGAGAAAACCGAAAGCCGTCGGGGGTAATACAGGGAATATCTCGTAACTTTTCCAGGTCTTTAGCAAGAATCTTCTCTTCCCGCTGACGCTGCAAATAGGTGCGCCGCACAGTGCGGGTTGCACTACTAACCACATCACCAGTAAAACCATCGACAATTAACTCCTGCCCCTCTAATTCTGCCCAGGGCAAGTCAATGGCGCCCATCACAGTCGGAATACCCAGCGCACGACCAACAATGGCCATATGGGAATTGCTCGACCCCTTGAGAGAAATAATACCCACCAGCCGATCGACTGGAATATCCGCCAGTGCTGTCGCAGAGAGATCTTCGCCCACTAACACCACGCGACGTGGCATAGGCAATGTTTTGCGGTCATTGCTCTGCAAGTAACCCAAGACGCGTTTGCCCAGATCGTTAACATCTGCTGCCCGCTCTCGCAAATAGGGATCTTCCATCTGCCTGAAGGTGCGCACATGCTTCAAAATAACCGAACTCCAGGCACTTTGAGCGGCTTGGCCCGCCATAATCGCGGCAATCACCTCACCCCCTAAGGAGCGATCATCAAGCATCCGAATATACACATCAAACAGTGCTAGCTCTTCGGAGCTGAGCAATTCTTCCAAGCCGTCACCCAGATTACGCATATCCTCTTTGGCCGACTTTAGAGCCGCCCGGAAAATCTCCACCTCGGCAGCTGGGGTATCTGTAAATCGCTCGGGTACTGACGCTAGCTCAGTGCTGTGTTCAACCAATACCACACGGCCGATACCAATGCCGGGCGAGCTTGGAATACCGTGAAAAGTGGCTTCGCGGCTCTTGCCACGACCCGCGGAGGCCAATTTACGCAGCGCACCAGTAGCCTCAGCATGAGCAATAGCGCCAGATAGCTGGGCGCAGACGGTCACCACAAAGGCCTCTTCCTCAGTGGCAAAGCGCCGTTCGGTTTCCTGCTGCAGGACCAGCACACCCAGTACCTTGCGATGATGAATAATTGGTGCACCTAGAAACGAGTGATAGGGCGCCTCACCTGTCTCTTCAAAATAGGCATAGTTGGGATGCTGGTCGGCATCCCTTAAATTAAGTGGCTCTTCTTTGGCCGCAACCAAACCAACCAGACCTTCGCGCATCGCCAACCGCACCTTGCCAATGGATTCTACGCGCAGGCCCTCAGTGGCCATCAATACATAGCGTTGATCGGTTTCATCGAACAGGTAGACAGAACAGACGCCCGCATTCATAGCCGCGCGAACCTCTTTGACAATAATGCTCAACACCTCAGGTAGATTGCGGGCGCTATTAACCTCCTGAACAATGGTGCGCAACGATGCCAGCATGGCTAGGCGCCCCCACTTTTCTGTTCAAAGCGGGCATTGGCGGGCGCAAATTCGAGCAGTGCGTTGCGATAGACATTGCGCTTAAACGACACAACAGAGTCAATTGGATACCAGTAATTAACCCATTCCCAGTTATCAAACTCCGGGGTGCCAGCGGCATCAAAACGAACCTTTGACGAATCGCCAGTTAGCTCCAGATAAAACCACTTTTGTTTTTGGCCTATGCACAGCGGCTTGGAATGCTTGCGCTGCATCTGTGTCGGAATATGGTAACGCAGCCATTTTTTGCTGCGTTGAAGGATTTTTACATCGCTAGACTCGAGGCCCACCTCTTCATACAGCTCACGATACAGAGCCTCTTCTGGGGACTCGCCTTGATCTAAACCACCCTGGGGGAATTGCCAGGCATTCTGACCCAACCTCTTGGCCCAGAATAATTTGCCCTGGCCATTACTAATGACAATAGCAACATTAGAGCGAAAACCATCCTTATCAACCACAGTGTTATTCCCGTTTTAACCTATTATTTGCGCCTTCCATTGTTCCACAGTCGACAACGGCCAGCAATTTTCTCTTGAGCGTATCTTACATCATCGCTATCCTTCGCCCTCGTTTAATTACACTGGAAGTTTCCCATGGCGCTGGCCATTTTTGACTTAGACAACACCTTGATTGCCGGTGATAGCGATCATGGCTGGGGTGAATTTCTGGTCGCAAAGAATAAAGTAGACCGCGGTCATTACCAGGAAATGAATGATCGCTTCTATGCCGACTATGAAAACGGCTGCATGGATATTATGGCTTATCTTGAGTTTTCGCTGGCACCACTGGCCGCGACATCAATGGCAGAACTCGGCCAGTTGCACCTGGAATTTATGCAGCAGGTAATCGCCCCACTGCGGCTGCCTAAGGCCGAAGCACTGATCGAAAAACATCGTCTTGCCGGTGACAGACTGCTAGTCATTACCTCGACCAATCGCTTTATCGTGGAACCCATCTGTCAGGCCCTGGGCATTCATGAGCTATTGGCCACCGACCCAGAGATAGTCAACGGCCGCTACAGCGGTAAAATTGTTGGTATCCCCACCTATCAAGAAGGTAAGGTCGATCGCTTAAATCTATGGCTAAATGATAATAATGAAACCCTGGACGGGAGTTATTTTTATTCCGACTCAATCAATGATATGCCTCTATTACTGGAAGTTGATAAGCCGGTGGCTGTAGATCCGGATGCGGCGCTCAGCGCTCAGGCAAGCTCGCGGGGCTGGGATATTATTTCTCTGCGCGAATAAAAAAGCCCTAACAGGTAGTCAGGGCTTAGGCTTCTAAATGCTATCGAGCTAACAGCAATTAAGACTCATCAATCACATTTTGGTACTCATCGGCATCGAGCATATCTTCCAACTCACCAAGACCTGCTGGCTTGACCCGGAAGAACCAGCCGTCAGCATAGGGCGAATGGTTAACCGTCTCTGGCTCATCTTCCAAGGCAGGATTAATCTCCACCACCTCACCGGTCACTGGCGCATAAATATCTGACGCTGCTTTAACCGATTCAACCACCGCGACCTCAGCACCAGCATCAATGGCAGCGCCAACTTCTGGCAACTCAACGTAGACCACATCACCCAGAGCTTCCTGTGCATGATCGGTAATGCCTACAACAATAGTGCCATCACTTTCCAGGCGAGCCCATTCGTGGCTGCTGGCATATTTTAATTCGGTGGGAAGTTCGCTCATAGTATTCTCCTGTGACTAATAACATCCAAAATAATGATTGCCCGCCAAGCCATGGCCATCCTTTTTGCTCGGCGTCATTTTACTGATGATAGGGTAGAAAGATAAAGTAATTTTCGACATCTAATGACCATCTTGATCAAATCTGTAAAATACTCATCGCTGAGTAACGGCAAATTATTTTTCAACCTGATGAGGAAGTTATGCGAAACGGATCTTACCCCAGATTTTTACTTGGAATTCTCAGCCTTTGTGCTTTTACTCTGGCCAGCACCTTGCTGTTTGCCGACGAGTTGGTACTAACCAATGGAGATACTTTGCAGGGCCAGGTTGTCGAACAGGGTGATCACCATTTACTTTGGCATTCAGATAATTTTGGTAACCTTAGCGTCGCACTTGACGTCGTAGCCTCTGTTAATGGAGCACCGCTTTCCTCTGCAGCACCTAAGGAGCCCCAACCCACGCTGTCCTCGTTTAGCAATAGCTATAAAGGAGACCTCTCTGTTACTGGCGCCTATGCCAGCGGCAATGAAGAGCGCGAAGACTGGGACATTGAGAGCCGAGTCGAATGGCGAACCGGGGATTATCGCCACGACACCAGCGTCAATTACGAAAGCCACAGTCTCGATGGCTCGCCCTCTAATGAAGAGTACCATCTCGGCTACGGCGTAGACTTTTTCTTCCGCGAAAAATGGTTCTGGAAAAACGGTGCGACCTGGGGTGCCAATGAAAACCGTGCAATAGACCAGTATTACTCTGTAGGCAGTGCTATCGGTCGCCAGTTATGGGATACCGAGGCTAGCGCACTGTCGGCAGAATCCGGTCTCACTTGGATCAGTGAAGAGCTTGATGACCAAAGCTCAGATAACCGACTCACCTGGAGCTGGTCGGCAGACTATCGTCAGATTCTTATGCAGAGCTTAGAGCTATTTCACACCCATCGACTATTAGTGTCGCTCTCTGATTTCAAGGACTCGGAGATCAAGGCAGATATAGGATTAAAGGCGCCCCTGGTAGACAACCTGTTTACAGAACTAAAGCTTGAATGGATCTACGATAACCAACCTGCCCTGGGCACTGACCCGAGCGACAGCCAGCTAACTATTGGTGTTAACTACAGCTGGTAGGGGCACTCAGCAACGAACCTGCAGTGGCGGCTCATTAAGCGCCGCCAACTGTTCACGCAACATAAGAATGTGGTCGCTCCAGTAACGCGCCGAGTTAAACCAAGAGAACGCCCGCGGAAATGCAGGGTCTGTCCAGCGCCGGGCAATCCATGCGCTGTGGTGCATAATTCGCAAGGTACGAAATACCTCAATCAGCCGCAGCTCGCGGTAATCAAAATCAAAAAACTCATTGTAGCCTTCAATAAGCTCCGCCATCTGCGCTGTCTGTTCCTGGCGGTCGCCCGACAATAGCATCCATAAATCCTGAATGGCTGGCGCCATACGCGCATCATCAAAGTCGACAAAATGTGGATTATCATCACGCCACAATATATTGCCCGAATGGCAGTCACCATGAACACGGATATTATTTATCGGCCCGTAGTCCACCAAAATCTGATCCACCGTCGTGAGCACATCCAGGGCCAGAGAGTCATAGGCTGGACTCAGCTCCGCGGGCATAAACTGCTCACTGATTAAACGATAGGACTGCCAGCCAAAATTCTCAGCATTGAGCGCAGGACGATGAGCAAATGGCTGCATTGCGCCAATGCCATGAAAGCGCCCTAACAGCCGACCCAAAATAAACAGGTTATCAAGATTATCTAGCTCAGGGGCATGACCCCCTCTGCGCTCATATAGAGCAAATCTAAAGTCAGCGTAGGTGCTCAGGCTTTCATCCTGGGCATTGAGCCAGGGACAAACCACCGGTAACTCTTGCTCTTGCAGCTGAAAGCAGTACTCGTGCTCTTCGCGAATCTGATCATCGCTCCAACGCGCAGGGCGGTAGAACTTAACAATCATTGGCGCCTGTTCTTCGATGCCAATTTGATACACACGATTTTCATAGCTGTTGAGCGCTAAAAAACGACCATCAGAAATAAAGCCCTGACTCTCTACCGCATCAATTAGCAGGTCTGGAGTGAGGGCCTCAAAGGGGTGACTACTAGTTTCGGTCATCTAATCCAGACTCGGTTTAGAGCGCATATTTTTCTTTTGCCCATGCTGAGTTTTTTTATCCATACGCTTTAACTGCGAACCTCTGGTCGGTTTGGTTGGCTGACGGGCCTTAGGCGTAAACATTGCCGACTGCACTAATTCTTGCAACCGCTGAAGTGCCTCGGCGCGATTTTTGTCCTGGCTGCGATAACGCTGAGCCTTGATAATAACAACGCCTTCTTTAGAAATACGCTGATCACTTAGTTTGAGTAATCGCAGCTTCACCGCCTCTGCCAAGGAAGAAGCAGGGATATCAAAGCGCAGATGGATCGCCGACGATACTTTGTTGACATTTTGGCCCCCGGGACCCTGAGCACGAATAGCCGTCAGCTCAATTTCTGATTCTGGGATGGAGATAGTGCTGGAGATAAACAGCATTAGTCGCTTGATTCAACAAACGCAAATCGCGATATCTGCTGACCATCAACCTGCACATCCTCAACAAACATATCCAGCGGTCGCACCCATAGACTGTAGTCGCCATAGAGTGTGCGATACACCACATGCTCTTCTTCGGTCTCACTGTGCCTGGCCACATCTATCACCTGATAGAGATTACCTTTGTAATGCTTGTAAATTCCCTTTGCTAAACTCATAGAGATTCCCTTTGTCTCATGCAAACTTCAGTCCGGCAGTGAATTACCTCAGATAATGAAAGTTCCAACTGATCACCGATGGCGAGTGGGCCAACCCCGGCAGGGGTGCCAGTAAACACCAGATCACCCGGCAGCAGGGTAAAAAACTGACTGATATACACCAGAAGTGGCAGCACTGGCGTCAGCATATCCGCGCTATTACCGTCCTGACGCACCTGCTGATTGAGGCTCAACCTAATCTGCTGATGTTGTAAATCACCGAGCTGATCTGGGCTAATAAATTCAGAGGCTGGGCAGGCGCCATCGAATGACTTGGCTTTTTCCCAGGGCAAACCTTTGTCTTTTAGCTGCTGCTGTAAATCACGCAGCGTTAAATCCAGGCCAATGCCCACCCCCAAAATAGCCGCCTGCGCCTGCGCCTCGTTGCACTCAGTCAGAGGCTGGCCAATCAAAATACTCATCTCAGTCTCGAAATGACATCCGCCTAAATGGGAAGGAATAAAAATTGCCTCTCCGAGGGTCGCCAGCGCGGTATTGGGCTTGATAAATAAAACCGGCTCTGTGGGCACAGGATTGTTGAGCTCGCGCGCATGGGCGGCGTAATTTCTACCCACACAAACCACTTTGCCCAGTGGCAGATTGACAGTCTCGCCATCAACGATATGTTGGTAATCCTGCATTGTGGAGCTCCCCTCCGCCAAATCTGGGCTCTCTAAAACCCTCAACGGCACCGACTTAAAAAATTATTGGTTTACTATCATTGAGGTATAGAGCGCCCCTAATAATGCGGTAGACCATCCAGATACTGACAATCGCTGACGCTAGCCAGCCCATTAAAATCAGCCAGAACAGCATGCCGATAGCCCACCACAGCAAGCCGTACCAAAATGTATTAATCTGCCAGCGAAAGTGACTCTCTAGCCAGGTATCTTTGACCTCATCTACTTTGACATAATTGACAACTAGGGCCGCGATAAAAGTTAATCCACCGGTAAAGAAACCGAGCCCTTGCAATACGTAGACCAGCAGCGCAACATTTTTATGCGCTGTATCTATTTCTACAATCTGTTCATTCATTACTAACTCCCTGCAATATGCACCGTCGCTTGGATACCCAGCTAATCAAACAGTTTCCCTGGGTTTAAAATAGCATTCGGGTCGAAGGCCTTCTTAATACTGCGCATCAAGTCCATCTCTAGTGGCGACCGGGAATAATGCAAATAATCCTTCTTCAGCAAACCCACGCCATGTTCGGCACTAATACTACCCTCATACTTAGCCAACAGCTGGCCAATCTCGCCACTGACATTACCGCACCTGGCAACAAAGTCCTCATTCGATAATGCCTCTGGCTTAAGAATATTGAGATGCAGATTGCCATCGCCAATATGGCCGTACCAAACCAACTCAAAATCTGGATAGCGGCTCGCCACAAGCTCATCTACCTCGCGCAAAAAGTCAGGCATTCTAGACACCCGCACAGAGATATCATTTTTATAGGGCTGCCAGTGCCACAGCGTCTCGGAAATATCTTCGCGCAATTTCCACAATGACTGGGCCTGAGAGAGGCTCTGACTCATCACCCCATCTAGCACCCAACCCTCTTCCATACAGCTTTCAAACAGGGCCATAGCGCTGTCCATGACCGACTCGGTTGGCGTCTCAAATTCTAACAGCGCGTAAAATGGCGTCTCGGTTTCAAACGGTTTGGCATGGCCGCGATGCTCAGTCACCTTATCCAGCGCCGCCTGAGAGAAAAATTCAAAGGCGCTCAAATCAATCTGAGTGCTAAAGGTGCGCAGCACATCAAGAATAGCGGGGAAATTATCAACACCCAAAACCAGTACTGTGGAATCTGTCGGCGGGCGGGTCAACTGGATAGTCGCTTCGCAGATAAGGCCTAAGGTTCCCTCGGAACCAATAAACAGATGACGGAAATCATAACCGGTATTATTTTTAACCAGCCCCCGGTTTAGCGCTAAAATATCACCGGCACCATTAACCACCTTTAAACCCATAACCCACTCTCTGGTCATGCCGTAGCGAATCACATTAATGCCGCCCGCATTGGTAGCGATATTGCCACCAATCTGGCTTGAGCCCGTTGAGGCAAAATCCACCGGATAAAACAATCCCTGCTCAGCGGCAAAGTCCTGTAACTGGGCAGTGATCACACCAGCGCCAACGGTGACACAGCGATCCATAGAATTAAAATCCAACACCTGATTCATACGGTCCATGGCCACCACAATTTCGCCGTCTTTAGCCACGGCACCACCACTCAGTCCGGTTCTGCCGCCAGAGGGCACTATGGCCAGATTGAATTCGTTGGCCAGCAATACAATCTGTTGAACTTCCTCAATCGACCCAGGTAATACCACTGCACAGGGATTAGGCTGCCAAATAGTCGTACGGTCGATACCAAAGCGCTGTAAATCATCAGGCTCCAACAGTAGTCTCTGAGCACCAACAATGTCAGTTAAACGTGCAATTATCTGTTCCGATAACATCCGGAAATCCTCATCATACGGGTGGCTTATGCAATGGAATGCTGGCTAATCATGTTAACATAGCGGCCTCAATTTGGCTGCCCAATGCACAGATAGCGGACATAACATGCTCAATTTTTCTCTTGGTAAACAAAAAATCAAAATTCTTCTGCTTGAGGGTGTTCATCCATCTGCAGTAGAAGTCTTTAAAGCGGCTGGCTATGAAAACATCGACTACCAAACCGCTGCACTACCAGAAGAGGAGCTGCTAGCAAAAATTGCCGACGTGCATTTCGTTGGCATCCGCTCACGCAGCCAACTCAATGCCAAAGTATTCGGCGCAGCCAAGAAGCTAATCAGTGTCGGCTGTTTCTGTATCGGCACCAATCAGGTCGATCTGCAAGCCGCGACCGAACACGGGGTTATCGTTTTTAATGCGCCCTACTCTAATACGCGTAGTGTTGCAGAATTGGTTATCGCCGAAGCAATTATGTTGATGCGCGGGATTCCAGATAAAAACGCCAAGGCCCATCGTGGAGAATGGATAAAGTCGGCAGCCAATGCCTTTGAAGTGCGAGGCAAAACATTAGGCCTTATTGGTTATGGCAATATTGGCAGTCAGATTAGTGTTATGGCAGAGGCCGTGGGCATGAAAGTGCGCTTTTATGACATTGTTACAAAGTTGCCCCTGGGCAACGCTGAGCAGGTCCCAACACTAAAAGGACTATTGGCAAGTAGCGACGTGATATCGCTGCATGTGCCAGACACCACAGCAACGCGAGGCCTGATGGGCTCCGAACAACTTGCCGCAATGAAACCAGGCGCCATGCTGATTAATGCCGCCCGCGGACAGATTGTTGATATCGATAGTCTCTGTGAGCATCTGGCTAGCAATCATTTAGGCGGTGCCGCCATTGATGTGTTCCCCGTTGAGCCAAAATCTAATAACGAAGAGTTTATCTCGCCACTGCGCAAATTCGACAATGTTATTTTAACACCGCATATAGGTGGGTCGACACAGGAAGCGCAAGAGAATATCGGCGTTGAAGTCGCCGAAAAAATGGTCATGTACAGTGACAATGGCACCAGTATTAGCGCGGTCAACTTTCCCCAGGTAGCACTGCCGGCTCATGCTGACACACATAGACTGCTGCACGTGCACGGCAATGTCCCAGGTATGATGAGCGCTATTAATAAGGTTTTTTCCGAGTTTAATATCAATGTCGCAGCACAGTACCTGCAAACCAATGATAGGGTCGGGTATGTGGTGGTCGATATTGATGCTGAATACAGTGATGGTGCACTCCAGGCGCTCAAAACGATCGATGGCACTATTCGCTGCCGTGTTTTGTTCTAAATAGAGCCTTTTTCGCTGAAAAGGGCCTTTTTTGCGTTTTAATCGCTCAAAAATTAGCCAAACCCAAAAAAAAGCAATACACTGCGCGATTCTGAGGAAGCACATATAACACTTTGAGTGTTTGCTGAGTCAGAAATGCCTTTGATCCGTAACTAATTTTTCAGACCAAAGGTAAGGCTAGCCCCGTGATGAGGCTGGATACATTTTAAACGCCTTAAACGGTATATATTTTATAAGTGAGGTTAGTTATGGCAGAGCGAGTTTCTGGCACTGTTAAGTGGTTCAACGACAGCAAGGGTTTTGGATTTATTGAGCAAGAAGGCGGCGGTGACGTATTTGTACACCACAGTGCTATTCAAGCTGATGGTTTCAAATCATTGAAAGAAGGCCAAGCGGTAACGATGGAAGTTACTCAAGGTCAAAAAGGCGCTCAAGCTGAGAACGTAGTTGCCGAATAATTTCTGTCGCTGTCACTAGATAGCAGTACGAAAATTATTAGAGAGCCCCGATAAGCAATTATCGGGGCTTTTTTTATTGTTGGATATAATCACTTTCTAGCGATGACCATGTGCTCGCCACAGTTGACCGGGCAAAAAAAATCCCGCCAACCGGCAGGATCCTTTCAAGCTACAGAAAAAACCAGATTACTTAATTTTAGCTTCTTTGTAGATTACATGCTGACGAATAGTGGGATCATACTTCTTGATCTCCATCTTCTCAGGCATATTGCGCTTGTTTTTATCAGTAGTATAAAAGTGACCAGTACCTGCACTAGACACTAAACGAATTTTTTCGCGAGCTGATTTAGCCATTAGCGGTCTCCTTAGACTTTCTCGCCACGAGCAGCAAGCTCGGACAAGACTTGTTCAATACCTTTTTTGTCAATGATACGCATACCTTTGGTAGACACACGAAGCTTAACAAAGCGTTTTTGTGCTTCAACCCAAAAACGGTGGGTATGAAGATTTGGCTCAAAGCGACGACGAGTTCTGTTTTTCGCATGAGATACATTGTTTCCAGCCATTGGGCGCTTGCCTGTGACCTGACATACTCTGGACATTATTCCTGCCTCTGCTATCGATTTTTTGCCGTGCGAACTAACTGCTAAGCAAAAGAATTCTGTGATTGTCTATCCATTTACGGGACCGTCCCGAAAGGAGGCGCGTTTTATACCAGAAACACAATCTTGAATCAAACGAAAACCATGCAATGGCTGGAAAACACCCCTTTTTCTTCAGGATACAACTCAACCACGATCACATCCTCCCAGTGTCAGCTAAAGAGGTCACCTGGCCGCGACCAATAATAAAATGGTCCAACAGACGAATCTCCATCAACTCAAGAGCCAGTTTTATTTTTTGCGTGATCGCAATATCTGCCTGGCTGGGGGCGGCTAAACCGGAGGGATGATTGTGCGCCACAATAACGGCCGCAGCATTCTTCAGCAGTGCCAGCCTAACTACTTCCCGCGGATGCACGCTGGTAGCATCAATGGTGCCCTGAAACATCTCGCGAAACTCTATCAGCTGATGCCGGGTATCGAGCAATAGTACGACAAACACTTCACGCGTGAGATCTCGCATCTGCACAGCCAGGTAATCTCTGACGTGGCTGGGCTTCGTGAAGACCGGTTGACCCGTCAACTGCTCTTTTAGATAACGCGTAGTGAGCTCGCGACAGGCGTGCAGCTGAGTATATTTGGCGGGACCCAAGCCTTTACTCGCGCAGAACGCCTGCTGATCGGCGCTGAGCAGCGGCCCAATACCGCCAAATTCATCAAGTAAATTGCGGGCCAGATCAATCGCCGTAGTGCCGGGCAGTCCGGTACGTAAAAATATTGCCAGTAATTCAGAATCAGAGAGTGCGGATGCACCCTTCAATAAAAGTTTCTCTCTGGGTCGCTCTTCCTTCGGCCATTGGCTTATAGCCATAGTGAGTCCTCATTTATGACTACAGAATTCCTGCTCATGATGTTATCTTACAACCCTTTATTTGGCCTGTCTGGACGATTAATGAGTAGCCTATCAAACAAACGAATAATTCTTGGCGTTACGGGCGGCATTGCTGCCTATAAAAGCGCTGAGATTGTCAGGCGACTGCAGGATCAGGGCGCTGACGTTCGCGTCGTCATGACCCCAGCTGCCAGCGAGTTCATTCGACCATTAACCATGCAGGCGCTGTCAGGGCATCCGGTGCACAGTGAGCTGCTTGATTCAGAAGCCGAAGCTGGTATGGGCCATATTGAACTGGCGCGCTGGGCAGATCTGTTATTAATTGCCCCCGCAAGTGCTGACTTTATTGCCAATATGGTGCATGGCAAGGCCGACAGTCTGCTGGGCGCCGTTCACTTGGCCACTCCGGCTAAAGTAGCCGTAGCACCAGCAATGAACCAGGCCATGTGGAACCACCCGGCCAGTCTCGCTAATGTTGACGCGCTGCAGCAACGCGGTGTAACTGTTATTGGCCCAGACGCAGGTATTCAAGCCTGCGGCGATATTGGCCCCGGCAGGATGCAACAGCCAGACAGCATAGTCAGCACAGCGTGCAGCCTTTTTCAAAATGGCCTTCTGGCAGGCAAAAAAGTAGTGATTACCGCAGGGCCAACGAGAGAAGCCCTGGATCCGGTGCGCTACATTAGCAACCACAGTTCGGGCAAGATGGGCTTTGCCCTGGCCGCCGCCGCTATGGATGCCGGTGCTGCCGTGACGCTAGTTTCAGGTCCAGTAAATAGTGCGCCGCCAGAACGCTGTAATCTTATTTCCGTTGTCTCTGCTCAGGATATGCTCGATGCGTCTTTAGCTACGGCTGCTGATGCCGATATATTTATTGCAGCAGCCGCAGTTGCCGACTACCGCGCCATTACTGTCGCCGAGCAAAAAATTAAAAAACAGGGCGACACTATGACGATTAGTCTGGAAAAAAATCCAGATATTGTCAGTTCCGTGGCTTTGGCCAACCCGGATTTGTTTGTCCTGGGATTTGCTGCAGAGACTCAGGACGTAGAGATCTATGCCCGAGATAAATTACAGCGCAAGCACTTAAGTGCAATTATCGCTAACGATGTTTCACGCACGGATGTCGGCTTTAATGCCGATGACAACGAGGTCATCTGGATTGACCGTTCATCTTCAGTGGTATTTGGCAAAAGGAGCAAGGCGCAGTTAGCACGGGATATTGTTGAACATTTAGCTAAAAGTTACTTTGCTTAACCTTCACCCTCAATTAATACCCCAGTTACTGAGTTACTAATTACAGTGAATGTAAAGAGATTCATTTCAGAAGTCCGCGAAGATAAAGTGATCGGCCGCAGCCTGCTCGCCGGTTTAGCCCTGTCAGCCGCTGCCGCCGCACTGATATGGCAGGTTGTCATAGTCGATGCCCGCGCTCAGGCGATGAATTCCCATTTCGGCCTCAATATGAAAATTGCCGCCAGTCGAGTCGAAACCTATCTTGATGGTTATCAGCAGCAGCTCGAGAAGCTTGCCAGCAGTGACAGTTCATCCCTAGATGACAGAGAGCTTAATGCCGCCACGATAATTCCAGATGCTGAGTCTATTCGCTTTATAGACTCGGATATGCAGCGCCATAAAGACAACCTCAGCTTTGCCGCAACACAGATGGTGCAATCCTCATTGCGCGGCGACGTCGTCAGTCCCAGAGCCATTAAAAGAGACGACCACTGGACAATACTTATTAGCAAAACGTTGCCGTCAGCAGACCTTGCTCTTGAAGCACGACCCGCAGGTGTTATTTTAATCCAGCTGCCCATCACTGGCCTGCGTTTTGCCCTTAGCACCGTGGATGTCTCAAAGGGCAGCCTGATGCTGCAACAGGTTGTTCCAAACAGAAGCAATATCACCTTGCTGACACTCGGCGAACCAGCGCTCCAGGCAGCAGCCTCCCAACTGCGCAATGATCAGATAACAGTGCTTGATACGGTAAACCCCCTATGGAAAATAAGCTTCTCCCCGTCCAACAGTCTGATTCGTACCATTGAGGCAGAATTGCCACCTTCCTGGTTATTACTTGCCAGCCCTAGCGGCATAACGCTGGTGCTCGTATATTTATTGGCCAGTTTCCGCGCAAGTCGCAGATCATTGATAACCGATATTTTTATTGAAGAACATAACGCTAAAGATGCGCTCTTTGCCGGTCCCAATAATGAAAGCCTAGAATTAACAACGAAGATTGAAGAGCCTCAGCCCCAAATTGAAGAGCCTCAGCCCCAAATTAAAGAGCCTCAGCCCAACATTGAAGAGCCAAAATCACAAGCGAACAAACTCGAGTCCGACCCTAAACAGCCTGAGCCCCAGCCCGAAATAGCAGCGACCGAAGAATCGTTCCTGAAAATCGAAGAGCCTCAGGTAGAGGTAGCAGTAGAAGAGCCTCAACTGGACGTAGTGGAAGCGCCAATAGCACCCGCTGTGCTCGAGCAATTTATATTGCCGGATGTGGTGTTTCGCGACTACGACATCCGCGGTATTGCTGGCATAGAAATTACACCAGAATTTGCCTTAAGACTCGGCAAAACCATAGGTACCATTATTCTACAAAATGGCCACACCGCCATTTATATTGGTCGTGATGGCAGGCTCAGCTCTCCGGAACTCGCCGAAGCATTGCAAGCGGGCCTATTATCTACTGGCTGTAATGTTATTAACCTCGGCGAAATAACCACACCAGTTCTAAACTTTGCCGTTCATCACTGCGGCCAATCCAGTTGTGGCATTATGATCACAGCCAGCCATAATCCAGCGGCCTACAATGGCTTTAAGATTGTTATTCAGCGTCAGGTGATCTCTGGCAAAGCACTGCAACTATTGAAACCCATGCTCACCGCCGAGAAATTTACCCGCAGTGAAAGCGGGCAGCAGTTCTCTCGGGATATCATCTCCCAGTACATTCGTCATATTGTCGAACACTGCGCTATTGATCGGTCGATTAGACTGGTGATTGATGCGGGTAACTCAGTTGCCGGCCCAGTAGCGTTAAAGCTTTTTGATAGCCTCGGCTGCCTGGCCTTTCCCATTAACTGCGATGTCGACGGCTCATTCCCCAACCACGAACCTAATCCTGCAGATGAGAGAAACCTCAAACAGCTAATCTCCAAGGTCAAAGAAGTTAAAGCTGATCTTGGCTTGGCCTTTGACGGCGATGGCGATCGCCTAGTCGTTATCTCAGGCAAGGGCCAAATTATCTGGCCCGACCAACTAATGATGATTTTTGCCCGCGATATTTTGCAACGCAATCCCGGTGCAGATATTGTTTTTGATGTAAAAAGCAGCAAGCGTCTGGCCGAGATGGTGCGCAAGCATTCCGGTCGTCCAGTCATGTGTAAGACCGGTCACTCCCATGTCAGGAAAGCCGTACATCATAACAATGCGCCTCTGGGCGGCGAGTTTAGCGGCCATATCTTTTTTAATGATCGCTGGAAAGGCTTTGATGACGGCCTCTATGCAGCAACACGCCTGCTTGAGATCCTGTGCTCACAGCGCGATAGTGCAGAGAAAACACTGGATCAAATCATTGGCAGCTTTGACAGCAGTAGCTACACTTCAGAAATATTAATTCCGATGCCAGATGACGAAAAATTCGGGATCATGCAAACATTGTTATCCGGCTGCCAGTTTGGCGGCGCTCAGATTGTGAGTTTAGACGGACTGCGAGCTGAATATCCCTATGGCTGGGGCTTGATTAGAGCATCCAATACCTCAGCCAACTTGACCCTGCGCTTCGAAGCAGACGATGATGACAGTCTGGAAAAGGTCAAACAGGCCTTCCGCAGAGAATTACTCCCCTTTATTAACCAAATAGAAGACTATATCTAACTATGTCACTGAGTCGTAATGAAGCACAGACCACCGCGCAGGTTATCTCCCGTGCGCTTCCCTACATCCAGCGTTTTGCAGGCAAAACCGTAGTGGTTAAATATGGCGGTAACGCCATGGTAGACGACCGCCTTAAAGAAAGCTTTGCCCGGGATATCGTATTAATGAAAGCGGTGGGTATTAATCCCGTGGTCGTGCATGGTGGTGGCCCACAGATTGGTGAGCTACTTGAGCGCCTGGATATTACGTCGGAATTTGTCGACGGAATGCGTGTGACCGACAGCAAGACCATGGATGTGGTTGAGATGGTGTTGGGCGCCACTATCAACAAAGAGATTGTTAACTTGATCAGTAATGCCGGCGGCAAGGCTTTTGGCGTTACAGGTAAAGACGGTCAGCTGATTAAAGCCAAAAAAATGCGTGTGTCACATAAAACGCCAGAGATGTCAGTCCCGGAAATTATTGATATCGGTCATGTGGGCACAGTTGAATCGATCAACAAATCCGTTATCGATATGCTTGAACAGGGCGGCTTTATTCCCGTCATTGCACCCATAGGCGTAGGTCAAGATGGTGAATCCTATAATATCAATGCCGATCTAGTTGCAGGTAAAGTCGCTGAAGTATTACAGGCAGAAAAGCTGATGCTATTAACCAATGTCTCGGGGCTGCAAGATAAACAGGGCGAGGTTCTAACTGGTCTCAGCGTCGATCGCGTTAACGAATTAATTGCCGACGGCACTATTTACGGCGGCATGCTGCCCAAAATTTCCTGCGCCCTAGAGGCGGTTAAATCTGGCGTTCCCTATGCACATATTATTGATGGCCGTGTCGAGCATGCCGTGATGCTGGAAATTTTCACCGACGAAGGTGTCGGCACATTAATTACCAACCAAGAACTCATAGGGGAATCCTGATGGCGGGCAAAAGAGGTTCTCGAGCACAGGAAATACTCCAAGCTCTGGCGCGTATGCTGGAGTCGTCACGTGGCAGTCGCATAACGACAGCAGCGCTGGCAGCTGAATTAGGTGTATCAGAGGCAGCACTGTATCGACACTTTCCCAGCAAGACGCGGATGTACGAAGGCCTGATTGAGTTTATTGAAGAAACCATTTTTGCCCGCGTGCGCACCATTGTTAGCGACGAGCCGGATGCCGTAAATCAATGTTACCGCATCCTCAGTCTAGTACTGACCTTCTCGGAAAAAAATCCCGGCATCTCGCGCATACTCAATGGCGACGCACTGACCGGCGAAACTGGTAGGCTACACGAGCGTATTGCTGTATTTTTTGATCGTTTGGAATCGCAACTTAAGCAGACTTTACGTGAAGCCGAGATCCGCGATGGACTCAAACTTAGCGTACCAGTCTCAGTAGCGGCGAATATTATGCTGGTCAGCGCCGAAGGTAAGATCAGCCAATTTGTGCGCACAGGCTTTAAGCAGCCACCGACCCAGTTTTGGGCCGAGCATTGGCAACTTATTACGGCGCAGATGTTTGCTGATTAAGTAACTCGGCAAACCGCTGCTCAAAGAATAGATAGCGGGCATTGGTCGAACGCCGATCTTCTTCGCGGTCCTCCAGCAACTGCTGAATTTCACGCCTGGATTTTTGGACCTGTGCAAGTCGATCAAGAATCGACTGAGAAACCAACTCGCCAGCCATTTCCATATTGACCGCCTCCTGCAAAATAAGACCTTCTCGAGCAACCAGCCCTTTGATATTGTTTTGCAGGTGCTGGATATCCCGAGCTAACAACCTGAGTTTGCGGTTTTTTAAAACACTGATTTCATCGACGCTACTAAAACTTGATAGCAGGTACTGATCCTGCTCACTCTGTTGAGAACTCTGTATTGGCAGTCTCTGTGGCTTCGATATTCTTAACACCCGACCCTGCTCATTAATGACTTCATAGCCATTAATGGCCGCTTCAGGTGACAAAGTGTCACTCGTCACCTGAAGGCCTGCATTGTCCTGGTAACGGTATAGCTCCTTTGCGGTGACCCAGGGCGTCACCAACAATAATAGAAACAATACCGCTCTTGTCATACGCCGTACTCTTGCCTGTAAGTTTTGATCTCCTCAGCCAGCGCCGCCATGTCCGGCTGCGATTTGAGATAGGTCAAAATGTCGTCCATATCAATAATGCTTATGACTGGAATCGAAAACTGTTGCTCCACTTCCTGTATTGCTGACTGATGAGAATTCCCGCGTTCTTTGCGGTCCAGGCCTATCACCACAGCTGCAGCCTCAGCGCCGGCCAGCTCAACCATCCCCATTACTTCGCGAATCGCTGTGCCTGCAGTAATCACGTCATCAATAATAAGCACCCTGCCTTCCAGAGGTGCACCGACGAGAGTGCCACCCTCACCATGGCTTTTTGCCTCTTTCCTGTTAAAACAGTATGGCACATCCATATTGTGATGCTCGGCCAAAGCAACTGAGGTCGCTGCCGCCAGAGTGATACCTTTATAAGCTGGGCCGAAAAGCACATCAAACTGTACGCCGGATTCAACAATTGCCTCGGCATAACAACGCCCTAAAATAGCCAGCGCCTTGCCCTGATAAAATTCTCCCGCATTAAAGAAATGTGGCGAAACACGTCCAGATTTAAGCCTAAACTGACCAAATTTTAGTGCGCCGCTACCAAGGGCAATATCAATAAATTGTGTTTTATAAGTATTTTTCATAGGTCTGATTTACGTCTCAGTTAAAATGTCTGCTAACTATTTTGTGGCTTACTGGGCCAGAGCCATATTTTGCACGCGCACCAAATCAGCTATACCGCGCTTGGCTAGATCCAACATCTCGTTTAACTCTTCAGCACTAAAGGGGGCCGCCTCAGCAGTTCCCTGTACCTCAATAAAACCACCGTCGGCGTTCATCACTACATTCATGTCTGTCTCGGCATTAGAGTCCTCAGCATAATCCAGATCCAGTACCGGAGTACCTTGGTAAACACCCACCGAAACAGACGCGATCATATTTACCAGCGGGTCACCGCTAATGGCTTTTTTACGCTGCAAGTGGCGAATAGCATCTACCAGCGCCACCATAGCGCCGGTGATAGAGGCAGTGCGTGTGCCACCATCGGCCTGGATAACATCACAATCAATATTCACCGTATGCTCGCCAAGTTGCTTAAGGTCTACCGCGGCGCGCAATGAGCGGCCAATCAGGCGCTGAATTTCCTGAGTACGACCACTTTGCTTACCGCGTGCCGCCTCGCGCCCCATCCGGCTATTGGTAGAGCGGGGCAGCATGCCATACTCAGCGGTTACCCAACCCTCGCCTTTACCGCGCAAAAATCTTGGCACACCGGATTCAACACTGGCAGTACAAATAACTTTGGTATTGCCGAACTCAACCAACACGGAGCCCTCGGCATGACAGGTAAAGTCACGGGTAATCTTAACGGATCTGAGCTGTTCGGGGCGTCGGCCGCTGGGTCTATTCATATTAGGGTTCCTGAAAAGGGAGTTGCAAAAAATGTGGCGGAATTGTAGCAAATCTACCACCCAGTTGACCGCCTTTGTTAACATGGCGGCTCATAAATAGTTAGATTGGAAACAAACTATGCCACGCAGTATGACCGCATTTGCTAGAAACACCGTCGATTTCAGCTGGGGATCAGTATCCTGTGAGCTGCGCTCGGTAAATCATCGCTTTTTGGAAACCGGTTTTCGTCTGCCCGAAACCCTGCGTGAAGTTGAAATGCAACTGCGCGAAATCGCACGCAAAAAACTGACTCGCGGCAAGGTTGATATCGCGTTGCAGGTCGCCTTTAACAACAACGATGCCACGGTGAGTGCCGATATGGTGCTGGCCAAACGCTATATTGCTATTGCCGAGCAGATGGCTAATGAGCTGCAGAGCCCGGCGCCAATCTCACCACTGGAAATTATGCGCTGGCCCGGCATTCTCAGGGATCAGGATGTCGAAAGTGAGCGCTTGCACAAGGCTGCCGTACAAACCTTTAACGAAACCGTTGATCAATTGCTCGAGGGACGCCAGCGCGAAGGCGATAAACTTGGGGAAATGATTGAGCAGCGCCTATGTGGCATTGAGGCCCAGGTAATCATTGTGCGCGAGAACCTACCAGCCATTCTTGAGCACCAGCGCACTCGTCTTAACGAGAAGCTAGAAAGCCTGCGCACTCAGGTTGATGAAGACAGACTAGAGCAGGAGATGGTCATTATCTCCAACCGCGCCGATGTAGATGAAGAGCTCGATCGCCTCGAGGCCCATATCAGCGAAATTCGCCGCGTTCTAGGTAGTAAAGAGTCAATTGGTCGACGTCTGGATTTTTTAATGCAAGAATTAAATCGCGAAGCCAATACCTTGGGTTCAAAATCGATTGCCGGTATTACTACCCAGGCATCAGTGGAACTTAAGGTACTTATCGAACAGATGCGTGAGCAAATTCAAAATATCGAATAATGCGTATTTATAGCTCCCTAGTAATGTTCTGGCTGCTATTGCTGAGCAGCCCCGCCTTTTCATTTGGTGCAGACGGGCATCGCATTATCAGCAACATCGCCGACAACCATCTCAGTGCAAAAACGACTGCTGCTATCCATGTAATAACCGATGGAGAAAAACTGGCCAAACTATCACTGTGGCCAGATCGAGTGCGTTATCTCCCCGCTTGGGAGCAGTCCAAATACTGGCACTACATCAGCATTGACGATCATGAACAGTTTTCCGGCTTGCAACGCCATAGCGACGGCGATGTGATCTCTGCCCTGGACTACTTTTACGCAGATCTGAAAGATTCACAGCAGACCAAAAAACAGCGCCTAGAGGCGCTGGCGTTTCTGAGCCATTTTGTGGGGGATATTCATCAGCCACTCCATGTTGGCCGGCGCGATGATCGCGGCGGCAATAAGATACAGGTGAAGTGGTTCAATAACGCTAAGTCCACCAACCTCCACAAAGTCTGGGATAGCCTGATTATTGATACAGAAAATAAAAGTCCCGAACAATATAGTCAGTTGCTAGATCGGGCGAGCACCGCTGAGATCGTCCAGTGGCAAAACAGTACTTTTTTAGACTGGGCTCGGGAATCGAAAGCGCTGCGCCGTCAAGTGTATGATTTTAGCCCCGCAACCGAAGGGCAAATTGCATTGATAGGCCCAGCCTATATTAGTCGCAATAAGCTAATTATTGAGCAGCGGCTATTGATGGCCGGCATTCGCCTTGCCAACTGCCTAAACCATATTTTTGACCCGGTAACAGAGTAGACACTGGAAACAGCGAAATTTTTTATTACAGCAGACATAGAATCTGGAATAATTGAGGTCGGACCGAAACCGCGCTTTTTTATGCGCCATTTTTTAAGCATTGGATTAGATCAAACTATGGGCAACGGCACCTTATTTATTATTTCAGCACCGTCAGGCGCAGGCAAAACAAGCTTGGTGAACCAGATCCTTGGTCGCATGGAAAATATTCAGGCATCTATCTCACATACCACAAGAGATTGCCGACCTGGCGAGCAAGACGGCATTAACTATCACTTTGTTAGCCATGATTCTTTTCTGAGCATGATCGGCAATAACGCCTTTCTTGAACATGCTGAAGTCTTCGGCAATTTTTATGGCACCTCCGAGCAGTGGGTAAAAAACACATTGGCTGCAGGGACAGATGTAATCCTCGAAATCGACTGGCAGGGCGCCGAACAGGTGCGACGCAAGTTTGCTAAAAGCAAAAGTATTTTCATCCTGCCACCTTCAAAGAAAGCTCTGCGCGAACGTCTGAATGGCCGTGGTCAGGACGATGCTGATGTGATTGCCAAACGTATCGCCGCCGCAACCGAAGAAATGAGCCACTATGTGGAAGCCGACTACCTGGTGATCAATGATGACTTTGCCGTTGCCAGCGATGAACTCGAAGCTATTATTACTGCCACACGCTGCCGACAACCCGTTCAGGGTGTTGAAAAATTACTGCTGGATTTATTGTCGTGACCCCAGTCTTTAGGTAAACTAGTCGATCTCGCAGCTTTTCGCTGCGCTTATCAGAATACATTATTTAGACTGGCGGATATAAAATGGCTCGCATTACTGTAGAAGATTGTTTGGATCACGTAGATAACCGTTTTGAATTGGTGATGGTTGGCTCCAAGCGTGCTCGTCAACTGGCTATTGAGGGTCGCCCTGCACTGGTTCCCGAAGAAAACGATAAGCCTACTGTTATTGCCCTGCGCGAGATCGAACAGGGATTAATTACGGCAGATATTCTTACCGAAGTTGTACAAGACTACGAAATTGTCGATGCTGCTGAAGAGGGCGCAGAAACTACCGAGACTCCCCAAGAGCCAACTGTCTAAAGCTCTACTCAGAAACAGAGGAGGGCCGCAATACAGTGCTAAATGTACTCACGGATAAACTCTCCTCTTACCTCGACCCAAAAGAAGTCGCTAAGATCGAGCGCGCCTACAATTACTCTGAACAATGCCATCGCGGCCAGATGCGTCAAAGCGGCGATCCCTATATTACCCACCCCCTGGCTGTCGCCAATATTCTTGCCGATATGCATATGGATCATGAAAGCCTCATGGCAGCGCTGCTGCATGATGTTATTGAAGATACAGGTGTCACTAAAGGGCAGATTAGCCGTCGCTTTGGACGCACCGTTGCCGACCTGGTCGATGGCGTAAGTAAACTTACCGAAATAGAATTCGAATCCAAAGCCGAACAGCAAGCTGAAAGCTTTCAAAAAATGACTCTGGCCATGTCTCGAGATATCCGTGTGGTCTTGGTCAAGCTGGCAGATCGGCTGCACAATATGCGCACACTGGGAGTACTGGCGCCGGCTAAACGTCGCCGTATCGCCCGCGAAACATTGGATATCTACGCCCCAATTGCCCAGCGTCTCGGCATCAATGATATCCGTCTTGAATTTGAAGACCTGGGCTTTGCGGCCATGTATCCTCTGCGTCACCGACGCTTGCGCGAAGCCATGAAAGCCGCTCGAAAAAACCGTAAAGAAATTGTCACTGAGATTCACCAAGCCATTGAAATGCGTTTAGAGAGTGAATCTTTCCCCGCATTAGTGAAAGGTCGTGAAAAGCATCTGTGGAGCATCTATAAAAAGATGCGCACCAAGAAAAAGGCTTTTCGCGACATTATGGATGTATTCGCCTTTCGGCTGGTGGTAGACAGCGCCGACGACTGCTACCGCACACTAGGCATGATGCATAATATCTTCAAACCCGTACCCGGCGAATTTAAAGACTATATAGCCATCCCCAAATCCAATGGCTACCAGTCGCTGCACACGCTGCTAGTGGGTATGCATGGCGTGGTTATCGAAGTACAGATTCGTACCAAAGAAATGGAGCGAATGGCCAACTACGGTATTGCCGCGCACTGGGAATATAAATCAGGCAGCCAAAATGTTGATGGCAACCAACGCCGCGCCAATCGCTGGGTTCAAGGCTTGCTGGAAATGCAAAAACAGGCCGGCGATTCTTTGGAATTTCTTGAGCATGTAAAAGCAGACCTGTTTCCCGATGAGGTCTATGTATTTACGCCGAAAGGAAAAATAGTAGAGCTTCCCTCTGGGGCCACCGCTGTGGATTTTGCCTACTCCGTGCACACTGGTATTGGCAATAGCTGTATCGCCTGTCGTGTTGACGGCCAACTAACCCCATTGTCAGAACAGCTGCAGAGCGGTCAAAAAGTAGAAATTATCACTGCCGAAGGTGCGCAGCCAAACCCCAACTGGCTCAACTTTGTCGTCACCGCCAAGGCGCGCAGTGCCATTCGTCACTTCCTTAAAAATCAGCAGCATGATGAATCTGTCGATCTGGGTAAACGGCTGCTCGACCAGGCACTGGCAAATTTGGGCACACAGTATAACCAGCTGAAAAAATCACAGATAAAGCGCCTGTTAAAAGAAACAGGTGCCTCAACCTTTGAATACGTCCTCCAGCAAATTGGACTTGGAAATCGGGTTCCCTTTGCCGTTGCGAATTTGCTGGTCCCCGCAAGTAAGCGCAAAATCGCAGATGGCAAAAAGAACAACACATTGCCGGTAGTTATAGACGCGTCCGATGGCTTACTGCTGCACTATGCGCGCTGCTGTCACCCCATTCCCGGCGATCCAATCCTTGGGCATATTACGCCAGGTAAAGGACTGGTCATTCACTTCGAGTCCTGCCGTAATCTCAAAGAAATACGCTCCAACCCTGAAAAATGTATGCCATTGGCCTGGTCAACTGTGGTGAAGGGTGAATTCCCCGTGGAAATAAAAGTAGAAGTAACCCCAGAACGGGGATTTATTGCTGCACTGGCATCTCGAATGACCGAAGAAGATGCCACCATTGAACATATTAGCGTCAATGAAAAAGATTCATTTACCTCTATTGTAGATGTGGTACTGACCGTACGTGACCGAATCCACCTCGCCGATATACTGCGTCGCGCCCGCAGCCTCAAACCAGTGCGCCGCATTTATCGTGTCCGAAACAAGTAAGCAAGGAAACCACTATGCCCAATAAAGCTATTATCCATACTGACAGCGCCCCAGCCGCCATTGGTACCTACAGCCAGGCCGTCAAAGTCAATAATACCGTTTATCTGTCAGGTCAGATTCCTTTGGACCCAGCCACTATGGCATTGGTCGACGGTGATATCAGCGATCAAATTAATCAAGTATTTAAGAATCTGCTCGCCGTCTGTGAGGCGTCTGGGGGTGATCTAAGCAATATCGTTAAGCTCAATATCTTTCTCACTGACCTGAGCCACTTTCCAATTGTGAATGAGATTATGAGCCAAAATTTTACCGAGCCCTATCCAGCGCGTGCCGCAATTGGTGTCAGCGAGTTGCCTAAGGGATCAATGGTAGAGATGGACGGTATTCTGGTTATCTAGGGTCGTACCAAAGCCCTAAGACATTAGTCCTAGGTAACCCTCTTTATAGCTGGGGAAAATAAACTTATATCCGCTATCTAACAGGCGCTGATTGCTGCAGCGCCTAGTCGAATGTTGTATCACCGCCTTATCAATTAACTGAACCTGCATTTGCGCCGCTAGCCAGTTGCGCATCTCATGCTGGGTCACCGGTGTACAGTCCGTGGCTAAATACAGTGGTTCAATACCTTTATCCTCAAAAAACCGCTCAATTAAATGAGCCAACACCCCAGCACAATCATCACTGTGAATTCTATTGCTCCACTGCTCAGGCACCGCAGGTCGGCCCATGCCAGCCTTAATTTGGCTGAGCATACGGGTGCGGCCCGGCCCATAAATGCCAGAGAATCTGACAATCGAATGGGCGCAGGGCAAACGCTGTATCTGCTGCTCAGCCGCCAACAATACTCGACCCGAAAAACTGCCAGGATTAGTCGGCGACTGCTCATCTACCCAGTCACCCTGATTATTGCCATAGACACTGGTGCTGGATACCCAGATAACCAGTCTGGGCCTTAGAGCGGTGCTAGTGTTACCAATAGCAGTAGCCAATGCAGTGGCTCCAGCAAGATAAGACTGACGGTAGGCCTGCTCGGTAAATTCCTCTGGCGTTAACGTAACCACCACAGCATCGAAGCCTTCACCAAGAGTTTTCTGTAAGCCCTTGACGTCCGTCATATTGCCCACAACAGGAATAATGGTATCCGGTAGATTTTGCGGGTGACGCCGAAGACCAAAACATTGATGATCAGGCGTTAACCGCGCCCCGGTGCGCTGACCAATATCGCCACAACCGGCTAATAAAACTTTCAATTAGTATTCTCTCTATAATAAAAATTGGCTATGATGACACAACAGACCAAGGGACAGCACCAATGACTCTCACAGAACTTCGCTACATTGTAACTCTTGCTCAGGTTCAGCATTTTGGCCAGGCGGCTGAACGCTGTAATGTTAGCCAGCCGACGTTGAGTATAGCGGTTAAAAAACTCGAAGGTGAATTAGGTGTCGATCTTTTTGAACGGTCCAAAAGCAGTGTCCGCCTTACGCCCATAGGCCAGAACATTGTTGATCAATCCCAGCGTGTGCTCGAAGAAGCGGCAGCAATTAAAGATATTGCCACCGCGGGCAAGGATCAGCTTGGCAGCCCACTGCATGTTGGCGCTATCTTTACCATTGGTCCCTATCTATTTCCGCACTTTATTCCCGCGCTGCAAAAAGCTGCACCTCAGATGCCACTTATTATTGAAGAGGGCTATACCAGCACCCTACGCAAGCGTCTGCGCAGTGGCGAAGTGGATGTCATTATTGTCGCACTGCCCTTTACCGAGCCAGATGTTGTGGTGCAGCCGCTCTACAATGAACCTTTCGTACTGCTTCTGCCTGAGGGCCACCCATTAGCCGCCAAAGAAGAAATACAGCATAGTGATTTAGACGGCGAAAATGTACTGATGATGGGCGAAGGCCATTGTTTTAGAGACCAGGTCATTGAGGCGCTGCCCAATATCAACCAACAGCTAACCAAGGCAGCCCCTATTCGCACCATGACTGAGGGCAGCTCGCTTGAGACCCTGTCCTATATGGTCGCCTCTGGGTTGGGCATTACTATTCTTCCTCAGTCAGCGGCGATTGGTGCTAACTACCGAGGCGCCTCTCTAATAACAAGGCCCTTCGCCGGGGCTACGCCATCACGCACCACTGCGCTGGCCTGGCGCGCCAGTTTCCCGCGGCATAAAGCAATAGATGCTCTGCGCAATGCCATCTATGAACGCAGCCTGCCCGGGCTCGGCATCATAAAAAGCTAATGTCAGAAGTCCCTCTCGACAGGCGCAGCGTAGGCACTTTGCATGGAGTGGGTCCGCAGTTAGCGACCAAACTGAAAAAGCTGGGGCTCTATACCATTCAGGATTTGCTCTTTCATCTACCGCTGCGCTATATCGACCGAACACAAATTACGCCTATCGGCGGCATTCAACCGATGACAGAAGTGGTTATTGAAGGAGAAGTCCGTGCCAGCGATGTGGTGTTTGGCCGGCGCCGCAGTCTGGTTTGCCGCATTCAAGATAGCACTGGCGTGGTCACGCTGCGATTTTTTCACTTTAACCGAGCT
Organism: uncultured Porticoccaceae bacterium; assembly: GCA_965662065.1. Lineage (GTDB taxonomy): Bacteria > Pseudomonadota > Gammaproteobacteria > Pseudomonadales > Porticoccaceae > HTCC2207. The sequence goes on from CBFIGD010000007.1 coordinate 111,226, forward strand.
CAGCAAGAGCGCCTTAAGCCCGGCGCCAAATTACGCTGTTTTGGTGAGGTACGGCGCGGTAAATCCGGTGTTGAACTCTATCATCCAGAGTATCAGTATCTCGACCAAGCCACCCCGCCTCCGCTAGAAGACAGACTCACGCCAATCTATCCAGCCACCGAAGGCATTACTCAAAGTCGTATTCGCGATCTCTGTGGCCAGGCACTGGCACTGCTCAAAAATCATAATGTTCCTGAGTTATTACCCCAGGACACAGGTACAAATCTGCGCAGACAGCTAGCCTATTCTCTGTCCGATGCATTACGGCTACTGCATAATCCGCCGCCAGGTACAGCACTAAATCTGCTTGCAGAAGGCGAGCACCCAGCACAGCAGCGCCTGGCTGCGGAAGAACTGATTGCGCATAATTTGAGCCTGCTCAAACTGCGCCAACAGGTGCAGCAACAGCAAGCCCCGGTACTGACCAATGATAAAACTGCGTCAGCAAAATTTTTGCATCAACTACCTTTTGATCTGACAGCTGCACAGCACCGGGTGGCATCAGAAATAAGCGCAGATATCAGTACCGCAGTGCCGATGCTGCGGTTAGTCCAGGGCGACGTGGGCTCAGGAAAAACGGTGGTAGCTGCCTTGGCCGCCGTGCAGGCCATTGCCAATGGACATCAAGTTGCCCTCATGGCACCGACAGAAATTCTCGCCGACCAGCACCGTATTAATTTTGAACAGTGGTTGCGGCCTCTGGGCATTCGTATCGCCTATCTTACCGGCAAGGTCAAAGGCAAGGCTCGCGAGGTGCAACTTGAGGCTATCGCCGATGGCGTGGCCAAAATGGTGATTGGCACTCATGCGCTATTTCAAGAGACCGTAGAATTTAATGACCTGGGTCTGAGTATTATCGATGAGCAGCATCGCTTTGGCGTGCACCAACGCCTGGCACTGCGTAAAAAGGGCTTTAGCCCGGAGGGGCCGCGCTTAAGCGGGCCAGCTCCCCATCAGTTGATTATGACCGCAACCCCCATACCGCGAACTCTGGCGATGAGCGCCTATGCCGACCTCGACTGTTCGATTATTGATGAACTGCCCCCCGGCCGCACACCAGTAGAGACCGTGGTGCTTAGCAATCTGCGCCGCAATGATGTTATTGCGCGTGTACGCGCCTCCTGTAGCTCTGGCCGCCAGGCCTACTGGGTCTGCACATTGATTGAAGAATCCGATGTCTTAGAAGCACAGGCCGCCGAAGTTACCGCTGGGGAACTTCAGCTAATGCTTCCCGAGCTTACCATTGGCTTAATTCATGGCCGGCTTAAACCCAGAGATAAACTCGAGATAATGACCGCCTTTAAAAATGGCGACATTGACTTACTCGTGGCTACCACCGTGATCGAAGTGGGGGTAGATGTCCCCAATGCCAGCCTGATGATTATTGAAGATTCCGCCCGTCTGGGCCTCTCTCAGCTGCATCAGCTGCGCGGCAGAGTAGGTCGTGGCTCCCAGAGCAGTCATTGCGTACTGCTCTATAGCCCACCTATCTCTGGCAATGGCAGTGCACGACTCAAGATCATGCGCGAGACCACTGATGGCTTTAAGATTGCAGAAAAGGACCTAGAACTGCGCGGCCCTGGCGAAGTGCTGGGCACTCGTCAAACTGGTGATATGCAGCTGCATATTGCTGACCTGCAACGCGACGCCCATATGCTCCCAGAGATCAAAATTCTGGCCCAAAATTTACTTCTAAATCACCCACAAAATGTCGATGCTTTGATTACGCGCTGGCTCGGCCACAGTGAACAATACGCGCAGGCCTAACTACCTAAAATCCCACCACGTTTATTTGTACGATGGACACCTAATGGTCAGTTATTGCCCGCGGTGATCAACTCAATGATGACAGTGGAAAACTGATTTGTGCCTGAGGCCATGCCAGCATTAGACCTTACTTAAATTACTCAGCAGCTGCAGAGCCTCGGCAGCACGCGCCTGCGGCACAAACAGATGATCATGATAATATCCGGCAATTATATTGGCGCTTATCTCGTAGACAGCCAGCTTACCTGCTACGACGGCGGTTAGCCCAACCGACTCCAGGCTCGAATGTACCTGCAGGCTAATACAGCTAAAAAGCCCCTCATAAGGTAATCCAAACGCATCGGCCTGTGCCTTTGTCAGCACCAGGGTAAGCCCTTCTTTCTCACCAAAGCTGGCAATCGGTTGAGCCCCAGCGTAATCACCATAGTTAGCGTCAGCGACAGTGCAAAACACGTAGGTATCATTAAGCATGATGGGGGCAAGACTTTTTAGAATCGCCTTTAGATCGGTTTCACCAGACATATTATTCCTTCAGCTTGGGCTTCGCAAAGCACACAAATGGCACTGCGAAAGGCCCAAACAAGACAGCCATATAGCCCCAAAAACGAACGTTGGCGCCACGCTCTTTGGCAATGACGTAACAGACGTAGACACAAAAAATATTAATCGCTACTATTAGAAAAGCGCTAATCATTAATCCAACGCCTCACTAAAGTGATAGCTGGCGATGTTAAAACCCTGAGCAAAGTTAAACTTAAGGGCCCGGACTCGATGCGTCCCAGAATTTTGCTTAAGCTGAGGGCGCAATTCAGCCATAACATGAAAACAGCGGTCTATTTCACTGTCGGTGATTGCTCTGCGCGGCATGCAATTTCTCCATCCGGGTTTTACACCACGTCATCATCTCATGGCAATACCGTTGCAAACAATGCCATTAGTGGATTTGCTGCCCAGGCATAGGTTTCACAAAGATGTTTTATTTTAGCCATGAAACCGGATTGATCCTCATCTTTGAGCAGTTGGTTTACGTCGTTTCGTAGTTGTATGTAATCGCTGTCACTAATAGTCTCTCTTTGAGCTATCTCATCGATTACTTGATAGAAGCGGGTTAAATCAGCCTCGCCAATTTGAATGGTATGGCTGCAGGTAAGATTCGCTTTGCCGCCCTGACTGACATTTCCAAAACTACTATTACCACCAGATACATTAATGTTTAACTCAGATTTATTCATACTCTAGCGCCTTTAACTGTAGTCCCAATTTTATTCATCGCGCCCTGAACCACATTGCCCATATTGACCTTGCCACCAGAAATATTAATATTCATGGTTTGCATTTTTTGTGTTTTTAAATCACTGGTATCTATGCCATTTTTTTCAAGCGCAACAACCATAGCATCAAACACAGTTTCGTTAATTGACCGCACCTGGGTCGAAACATCAATATCGTTGTAGCTACTTGGATAGACAGTTCTTACTCTGTTCAGTAGATTAGATTCACGCTTAATATAGGCGACTATCCAAAAGAAAAAAGTAAATGGCGAATAGGCGATTAGATTAAATTTTGCGTTATTATCAACATAGCCTCCCGCCATAACTCTCCACTCAAATGAACGTATAGCGCCATAGGTACTCTGGTTTAAAATAAGTGTTAAGGTTGTGCCACGCTCAGTAGATTTAGATTCGCCTTTAAGGAATGTTCTGCCTTCTGCAGATTTTAAATCTTTGTCATGATCCGTAATCGAGATGGCATCAAGCGTTTCGATAGGTGTTTTTGTTTTTAGTTCTTCTTCAATAGTGCGTGTTATTTCGGCTTCAATATTTATGGGGTGGTGATACACATGTTGGAAGTGAGCAAATACCTGGCCAAAATATTTAAATGGATGAGTCTTGTTAAAACTATTGGCACTCGACTTTGCTTCATCAATATCCTTGCGCAACAATGTTGAGGTGATCAGGCCAAAGACTGTAAGAAAGATTAACCAGATTCCTAATGTAAATACAGTGAGGTACAGGTGAACAATAATTGCCAGTCCAATAGTACGTTTTCTAATTCGGTTATTGACGTTTTTCGAATTGAGTAAATCCATTTCAGCGCCTCCTTTTTACGCTTTGTGAAAAGGAGTGCACGAGCACTCCTAAATCTTACCTAACATTATTTTTCTAATACCATTGATTTTTTAACCGTCATGGTTACCTGGGTAAATGTATCCTTGCCCTGAATTATGTGAGATGTACTTGAGCTGCCATTCTGGGTTAGATTCCAAAAGGTACTGAGCTGACGCTGGTATAAAAAGCCAGCCCAAGAGGTAATGGAGTTGCAAGATTCAACGGTGCTTTCCCACTTGGTGTCAAATGTGATCGCGGTACCGTAGACCCAGCCAGTGACTGGGTAAACAATATTTTGACAATTATATCCGGTGGCCTTATTAATATAACTGCCTGTCAGCAGGCCGGCACTATCGACAGCAGTGATGCTGAGCGTCGACCCATCTTGATTCACCCAGGAGGAAGGTATAGGTATTGAGTTGGTCGTATCGGCACAGGCCGAGAAACTAAAGAGTAATGTCGTCAATAAGGTAATGAGGTATTTAGTCTGCATAATATAAGTCCATTTAGACCCCGACCAGAAACATCAAGCCTCACGTCGGGGTTTAACCGTGAAACCTAGCGCATTTTAGTGTGGGGTGTGGCTGCAAATTAGAGAGCGATCTCTACAGCCGGTTGATCAATATTTATAAAGATAGACCAAATTTTTGTCGGGTGAGGTGCAGAGAGTCGCTAATGACAACCGGGGGCCCTACGAGTCTTTGGTGGCAATTTTGGCCAGGCTTTTAGCCCAGGGGCCGTTTACTTGCTCTGGGAACTCAGTAACCGGCTGGTTAGTAAAAGCGCCAATATAAAGGGCTTCAACCTTATCTCGAGCCCAGGGCGTTCGGCGCAGAAATTTGAGGCTGGATTTTACTGATGGATTGCTCTTAAAACAGTTTATATTGATGTTGCGTGCGAGGTATTCCCAGCCATAGCGTTTCTCAAGTCGTGTAACTACCTGTTCGAGGGTAATGCCATGGAGGGGATTATTAGGTTGTGACTCAGTCATCGCAATTGGTACTCGTCTTTACACTCATAGGACCCCATCTCAAACTCACGGCATATCAAGGGCCGGTTTTCATAGATTGAGCACATCAGAGTACTGCGATCGAGGGCCGAGCACCAGCCATCTTCAAGTCGCGCCATAGTTTCGGCGCCCCATTGGTCAGTTTGTATATGTGCCTGCGGTACACCGGTGTCTGTCATCAGCATGACCTCAAGTCGACAGCAACTGGCTTTACAGGCCGAACAGGTAATGGCAGGATCGACTAAATGAGTGACAGCGATGGTCATTAACTAAAGTACGAGCAGCAGTAGTTAGAAACTTCACTAACCCTGACGCCAAATTTGGCATTAGCGGGAACCTCAAAGGACATGCCGCCGGTAATGCTAATCCAGTCGGCGGTGCCGGGCAATAAAACAGCCATAGCGCCCGACGAAATTTCCATAAGCTCCTGAACGTCAGTGCCAAACTCATATTCACCCGGAAGCATAACGCCCAGAGTCTTCCTAGTACCGTCATTAAAGATAACTGTACGACTGATAACTTGGCCATCAAAATAGACATTGGCTTCTTTGGCAACGGATACATTAGTAAATTCGGACATTGAAACAATAACCTTTTTATAAGTGTTTTATGGCAGCGGGCAAAAGCCTTGAGGAGGAACGTCAAGTGCGCTATTGAACTTGCTGGATAGATTCTGAAAGGCCACGAGGCCGGTCAAGTCGACGATGGTATCATCATCAAATACAGATTTTAAGCGCTGCATTAAGTCATCACTCACCTGCCGATCAGAATAGGTAATGGCTTCTGCGTATTCGAGTGCGAGCCTCTCAGTAGCATCAAATACATCGGATTGCTGCCACCCCTCAAGCGCCTCTATCTTGTCCTTAGAGCCGGTCCGTTTAGCCAGCGTCATTGAGTTTATATCCACACAGAAAGCACACCAGTTTATTTGCGAGACACGCACAGTCACTAATGAGCGCAGTACTGGATCTAGGGGGGAGCTACGACGATCCACAACCCCATAGAGGATAGCTACAGCCGCAAACAGCTTGGGTACGCGGCCCCAGAGTAGGCCAGGGTCTAAGACAGCGCCGTATTTACGCCGCTGATTCCAAAAGAAGGGTCTGAGCCAAAAGGGATATTTTGCTAGTGGTTTTATCGAAACACGCATAATGATTGACCAATACTAGAATGAGGCCGTTACAGCCTCAGATAAACAGAACCCAGCGTCACATCGCCAGGCGTGTGCCTTCAACGGCAACGTTAAAGCCCTTGGATTGTACGACTTTAGCCTCTTCACTGTTGATATTAAGCAATGGGTTAGTATGGTTCATGTGAATAAACCACACCTTATTGCGCTGCTGTGCAGACAGGCCACTTAGTGCCTGCATGGTTTCAGTTACCAGGGGATGAGGGACTTTGGACATATCGCGGCCCGGCAATTCACCCTCGCCGTAAAAGGTCGCGTCCAATAGCGCATAATCGACCGTTTTAATAATCTGCGCAATATCAATGTTCCACAGCGACCACTTATTAATATCCGGAATAAACAGCGCTGATTTGTTCGCGCTACTGATCCTAAAGCCCACCGTCTCCGAGAATTCGTCTCGATGGGGCACCAGCAAGGGGGTCACCTCCACTCCCGCAAGGGTCACAGGTTGGCGGTGCTGTAGGGGTCGCAGAACAATATTGTTATACTCAATCAGCTGGCTCCAGGGGCCATTAGTACTCAGGTACTGTTGCATTTTGGGCATGGTATACACAGGAATATTGTTGGCGCCCATCGCCTCATGGCCAAAAAACATTAGGCCAGCATAGTGACCGATATGAGCATGAGTCAGAAAAACCCCATTGAACGCATACTGCTTAGATGGTGCTTCCAACTCAAGAGCATAGAGCTGCGCCGGTAAATTAGGGCTGGCCTCGAAAAGGGTTTTGGTTTTAGCGTCGCGATCAATCAATGCAATAGAGGTAGCACCCAGGCGCTGCGCTGGATTTTCCCAGCCCCGCATGCAATGTGCCTTATAACAACCTGCCTGCGGATATCCAGCATCCTGAACCACACCTAGCACATAGAGGTACGCATCTTCCGGTTTGGCACTTATCGAGCTCACCGTCATAGCACAGATGAGTAAGATTGCGCTTCTCAATGTCATTGCTTTACACCCTATTATCAAACAGAGCGAATGTGATAGCCTGCGGCACCGCACTCATATTTTACTACCCAACTAACCTAATAAATTGGATCCACATAACCAAGAGCGTCAGTACTGACAAGACAAACACCGCAAAGCGATGCATGACATGATTGTAAGTAATATGAATAGAGGTATGCACCAGACGCAAACCCACATAGAGCCAGGCCAGATTAAAAATTAACGCATTGTTGATCTGTAGACTAATAACCAAAACCGCCAACAGATAAAACAGTATGGGGACTTCGAGAAGATTGGAGAAATTGCGGCCGAGCTTTTGCACATAGTCGGGAGGCGTATGGCCAGACATAAGTACATAATATTTGGGGTTAATATCTTTGCGACGAACGCTAATAAGCCTTGAGATTCCTGTCGCGAAAGCTACGACAAAGGTAAGCATAACAAGACAAAAAACAGGGTAGATGATGGCCATGGCAGTAGTCTCACGTGATTGTTAAAATGGACGGTTAAAACGCCGTTTGAGTCTGCTCCCCAACAGGGAGATTGTAAAGCCTTAGGCGAGGATTATCTTAAAGGCGAGAAATAAAAAAGGGCCCTTCTGAAGGACCCTTTTCGATTTAATGTTTTTGCCTGCTAAACATTAATCTCGGGATCAAGCTCTCGACTGTCATAGCGGGCTGTCATCGTATCCAGCCCTATAGCCTTTATCTTGCTGGCATTGCCAGCCGTACCGAAGGCTTCATATCGCGCCACAGCAATATCCTTCATCGCAGTAATAGTTTCTTTAAGATACGAGCGCGGATCAAAGGCCGCCGGATTTTCCGCCAGATAGCGACGTACAGCGCCAGTTGATGCTAAGCGCAGGTCAGTATCTATATTGATTTTGCGGACGCCGTATTTAATGCCTTCACAAATCTGCTCCACCGGCACACCATAAGTCTCAGGTATTTCACCACCATACTGGTTGATGATAGCTAACCATTCTTGAGGCACAGATGAAGAGCCATGCATAACAAGATGTGTGCCGGGAATACGTTTATTGATTTCTTTGATGCGATCAATTGCAAGGATATCACCCGTTGGTGGGCGACTAAACTTGTAGGCGCCATGGCTGGTGCCACAGGCGATAGCCAACGCATCGCAATGCGTCTTGGACACAAAGTCTGCCGCTTCTTCCGGGTCTGTGAGCATCTGGTCATGAGTCAGGGTTCCCTCTGCACCGACGCCATCTTCTTCACCGGCCTGCCCTGTCTCCAAAGAACCCAGGCAACCGAGCTCGCCTTCCACAGAAACACCACAGGCATGAGCCATTTCAACGGTGCGCCTGGTGACGTCCACATTGTATTCATAGCTTGATGGCGTTTTGCCATCTTCCATTAATGAGCCGTCCATCATCACTGAGGTAAAGCCAAGCTGAATGGAGCGCTGACAGATGGCTGGACTGGTGCCATGGTCCTGATGCACACAGACAGGAATATCTGGCCATTCTTCTACCGCGGCTTGAATCAGATGGCGCAGAAATGGCGCGCCTGCATATTTGCGGGCGCCAGCCGACGCCTGAACGATCACCGGGCTATCTGTCTGTTCAGCGGCCAACATAATGGCGCGCATCTGCTCAAGATTATTGACATTAAATGCAGGTACGCCATAACTGTGCTCCGCAGCATGGTCGAGCATCTGTCGTAATGATATGAGAGCCATGATCTGTTCCTTTCGTTAGATACAAAAATTCTTTTAGTTTGTTGCACGTTGCTCAAGGATTGCAACTGCAGGTAATTCTTTGCCTTCAACATATTCTAAAAATGCGCCACCGCCTGTTGAAATATAGGATACTTGGTCCGTAATTTCATATTTATCCACAGCAGCCAAAGTATCTCCGCCGCCTGCAATTGAGAAGCCAGGATTTTTCGCGATGGCTAATGCTAATGTTTTTGTACCCTGGCCAAATTGATCAAACTCAAAAACACCGACAGGGCCATTCCAAATAATAGTGCCCATAGAGGCAATAATACCGGCAAGATTTCTGGCTGAGTCCGGACCTATATCAAAAATCATGTCGTCATCGGCAACATCATCCACAGACTTTATAACCGCCTCGGCGGTCTCTGAAAATTCTTTGCCGACCACTACATCCGTCGGTAGTGGAATATTGACCTTGCTCATGAGGGCTTGCGCGGCGGGAATTAAATCCTGCTCACACAGTGACTTGCCGACGTTTTTACCTGCCGCCGCCAAAAAGGTATTAGCAATGCCGCCCCCAACAATAAGCTGATCTACCTTGTCGGCCAACATTTCCAGGACCATTAATTTGGTCGACACTTTTGAACCGCCCACAATAGCGGCCACCGGTGGTGTGGGTGCTGCCAGTGCTTTTTCCAGGGCCTCTAACTCTTTGGCAAGCAGTGGTCCGGCACAGGCGATAGGCGCGTACTTGGCAACGCCATGGGTAGATGCCTGAGCACGATGTGATGTGCCGAAGGCATCCATGACAAATATATCGCACAGCTTTGCATAGGCTTTGGCCAAGGTGTCATCATTCTTCTTCTCACCTGGGTTAAAGCGAACATTCTCTAGCATAACAATTGCGCCGCTGGCTATTTCCAACCCTTTGGTCCAACTTTGTTCAACCACCACTGGCCGATCCAGCAGATGACTCAGGTGGTCAGCGACTGGCTTCATGCTGAAAGCGATGTCATATTCCCCTTCGGTGGGGCGGCCCAGGTGGGACATAAGGATAACGTTGGCGCCAGCGTCTAAAGCCAGTTTGATGGTGGGTAGTGCTGCTTTGATTCTGGCATCGCTGGTCACGCGGCCATCTTTAATCGGTACATTTAGATCTTCGCGGATCAAAACGCGTTTGCCTGCTAGATCTTGATCAATCATTAACTTGACGGTCATCGTAATCCTTAATCGGTGCAATTATTTATTACTGATTGGTTGCGGTTAGCCCATGCCAACTCAATAAAGTATCGAGCATTCTATTAGCGTAACCCCATTCGTTGTCGAACCAAATTAACACTTTGACTAATTGTTGCTGACTTACCCTGGTTTGACCTGCGTCAACAATGCCGCTGCGCGGATCATGATTAAAATCACAAGAGGCAAGCGGCTCTTCGGTATAACCCAGCACGCCTTTCAGCGCGCCATTGGCAGCATCTGCCAGCGCGGCATTAACAGCCGCGGTATCAACTTTCGCGTTAAGCATAACGGAGAGATCAATCGCTGAAACATTGACTGTTGGTACGCGCATGGCCTGTGCTTGAAAGCGTCCGGTTAGCTCGGGCATAAGACGATCAATGCCGAGTGCCAGGCCGGTATCCACTGGAATAATTGATTGCATGGCGGCACGCGTTTTACGCAGGTCGGTATGGTGGTAAGCATCGATCACTGGCTGATCATTCATGGCCGAGTGAATGGTGGTTATCACCCCCCCATGCACACCAAATGTATCGTTGAGCACCTTGATCACCGGTACCACACAGTTAGTAGAACAGGAAGCCGCGGAAATAATAGTCTCATCACCGGTTAGTAGCTGCTCATTGATGCCGTAGACGATAGTCGCATCGACTGTGGATTCGGCGGGCTGAGAAAATAGCACACGCTTAGCACCACTACTTATATGTTTCTGGGCGGTTTCTCGATCACTAAAGGTGCCACTGCATTCCAGTACCACATCGACCTTAAGTTGGCCCCAGGGCAGCTGATCTAAATGCTGCTGATGGATGATACTAATAGGGTCGCCATTTACTGTTAGTAAGTCTTCACTAACGCTTACAGTACCCGGGAACCTGCCATGAGTTGAATCGTAGCGGGTTAAATGGGCAATAGTTTTACTGTCAGCAGGCTCGTTAATAGCCACAACCTGCACTCGCTTACGAGTCCCCGATTCATACAGGGCTCGCAAGACAGAACGGCCGATACGGCCATAGCCATTGATGGCTACACGAATCATTAGCCAATGGCTTCCATAACATTAGCGACAACATTTTCGACAGTGAAGCCAAACTCTTTCATCAACTGGTCTCCAGGTGCTGATTCACCGAAGGTACGCATGCCTACTACGCGGCCATCGAGACCAACAAATTTATACCAGTAGTCGGCGTGCAATGCTTCAACCGCTACCCGGGCGCGGATGTTGGGAGCTAATACAGAATCGCGGTAGGCAACATCTTGCGCAGAGAAGATTTCGGCACAAGGCATGGAAACAACGCGCACCTGAACACCCTGGCCTGCGAGTTCGTCAGCGGCATTAACCGCCAGCTCTACTTCTGAACCAGTCGCAATCAAAATAGCCTGAGGTGCTGCGCAATCTTTCAGCACATAGCCGCCGCGGCCAATATCAGCGACTTGCTGCGTAGTTCTCGGCATTGGCGCCAGACCCTGACGGCTAAACACCAGTGCGGCAGGACCATCACGTCGTTCGATCGCACTCTTCCAGCTCACTGCCGATTCAACCGTGTCACAGGGACGCCAGGTGTGCAGATTGGGCGTGGAGCGCAGCGCACTCAGTTGTTCGACGGGCTGGTGCGTTGGGCCATCTTCACCTAGGCCGATAGAATCATGGGTATAAACAAATATGCTCTGCTGCTTCATTAAAGCAGCCATGCGCACAGCATTGCGTGCATATTCCATAAACATCAGGAAGGTAGCGCCGTAGTTAATAAAGCCGCCATGCAGTGCGATGCCATTCATCATGGCACTCATACCAAACTCGCGGACACCGTAATAGATGTAGTTACCGTCAGCATTGTCTGCACCAATATCTTTGCAACCAGACCAGATCGTCAGGTTAGAGCCTGCCAGATCAGCGGAGCCGCCAAGCAGCTCGGGCAACATTGGGCCATAGGCGTTAAGACAGTTCTGTGATGCCTTGCGCGAGGCTACCTTTTCCATTTTGTCCTGGCATTCCTGGATATAGGCATCGGCATCAGCACTAAAGTTTTCAGGCAGATCACCGCGGGTACGGCGCTCAAATTCCGCCGCCAGTTCTGGATGGGCTGCGCGATATTCTTCCAGCTGGTCTGCCCAGGCTGTCTGCGCGGCGGTACCTTTTTCAACACCATTCCAGCCAGCGTAATAATCGGCAGGAATATCAAATGGTCCCTGAGTCCAGCCCAGAGCTTCGCGGGTAAGAGCTACTTCATCGACACCCAGTGCAGCACCGTGGCAGTCCTCTTTGCCCTGCTTGTTGGGTGAACCAAAGCCAATAATGGTTTTGCAGCAAATTAGGGTGGGCTTGCCCGTTTCGGCATGAGCCGCATCAATCGCGGCTTTAATCGCTACGCTATCATGGCCATCGACGTTGGCAATGACATGCCAGCCATAGGCTTCAAAGCGCGCTGGCGTATCATCGCTAAACCAACCCTCAACCTCACCGTCAATGGAAATACCGTTGTCATCGTAAAATGCGGTGAGCTTGCCCAGCTTTAAGGTGCCGGCCAATGAACAAACCTCATGAGAGATGCCTTCCATCAAACAGCCATCGCCCAGAAATGTGTAGGTCTGGTGGTCGACAATATCGTGACCAGGGCGGTTGAACTGCGCCGCGAGAACCTTCTCTGCCAGAGCCATACCAACCGCATTGCTAATGCCCTGACCCAGCGGGCCAGTCGTTGTCTCTACGCCAGGTGCATAGCCATATTCTGGGTGACCAGGCGTTTTCGCATGTAATTGGCGAAAGTTTTTAATTTCTTCGATAGGCAAGTCATAACCGGAGAGGTGCAACAGAGAATACAGGAGCATCGAACCATGGCCATTGGAAAGCACAAAGCGATCTCGGTTAACCCAGTCTGGATCTGCCGGGTTATGGCGTAAATAGTCGTTCCAGAGCACTTCGGCAATATCTGCCATACCCATCGGCGCACCTGGATGCCCACTGTTAGCCTGTTGAACAGCATCCATACTGAGGGCACGAATTGCATTAGCAAGGTCTCGACGTGAGGCCATGGATTGTCACTCCTGAAACGGGAAAATTTTGAAGGCTCTATTGTCCACTAGACCGGGGTACCAGTAAACCGATATTCATTATTTACACGCCCCTTTGCGCACAGACCAACGACTCAGCGTATTAGGCTTCTCCTATATATAAAAATATTTTGATATAACGAAAATGCTGTGTTAAAGTCCGCGCCATGACTGACCCGAGACCTAATGCTGCGATTCTAGAGCCGCCCTCAACCCCTGACATTAGCGCCATTACCGCGCTATGTAAGGCAGCTGGCGATCCACTGCGTATGCAAATTCTCAAGGTGCTGCAACAAAATGCTTACGGTGTGCTGGAACTCTGTCAGATTTTTGATATTCGCCAATCTGCAATGAGTCACCATTTAAAGATTCTGGCCAATGCCGGGCTCGTGGCAACACGTCGTGAGGGCACCACTATTTTTTATCGGCGCAACCCACGCAATACAGATGTGGATCTACAGGCACTGCAGCAGGTGCTGTTTAGCACTGTTGATGGCGCCAGCCTGGACGGCGCCCTAGAACAGCACCTAAAACAGATTAATAATGAACGTGCCTCTGCCTCGGTAGAATTTTTTAACCGCAATGTAGCGCGCTTTGAAGAAAATCAGGATTTGATTGCCAGTTGGGCAGACTATGGCGACAGCGTAGAGAGTTTTCTAGACAACAGTGCAGCCGAAACTGGCACAGCCATTGAAGTCGGCCCTGGATACGGCCAGTTTTTAAGCAAGCTGGCAAGTCGGTTCGATCAGGTAATTGCCCTGGATAACGCTCGCGAGATGTTAGATCAATGTGAGTCGCGGGCAACTCAGCAGGGTTTAAATAATATTCAGTTTATTCTCGGTGACACCAGCGCAGCGCAGACTCAGGGCCTAAAGGCCGATTGCCTGTCACTCAATATGGTGCTGCATCACAACCCAACGCCGGCAGATATTATTGCCGATTGCGCCAGTCTTCTAAACAAGAACGGCGTGTTACTCATCACCGATCTGTGCGCCCATGATCAGGAGTGGGTCAGAGATACCTGTGGTGATCTTTGGCTGGGATTTGAGCCAGAGGAATTAACCCGCTGGGCAAGTATGGCTGGTTTAGTGGAGGGCAATAGCCTCTATCTCACCCAGCGCAATGGTTTTCGCATTCAGTTGCGACAGTTTAGTGCCGGA
>CBFIGD010000008.1:0-90392 GCA_965662065.1 uncultured Porticoccaceae bacterium
TCCCTCATCCCCGACCACTTTCCGGCTTGTAAAATGCGCCCGTAGCTCAGCTGGATAGAGCAACGGCCTTCTAAGCCGTGGGTCGCAGGTTCGAATCCTGCCGGGCGCACCAGTTTCCAGTAGAGCCCATGTTAGTAGCCCGTAACACAGAGTAGTAATGGTGGACGTAGCTCAGTTGGTAGAGCCCCGGATTGTGATTCCGGTGGTCGCGGGTTCAATCCCCGTCGTCCACCCCATTAACCTCCCCCTGATTCATCTCAACGCATCTTTCTATGTTCCTCAGCTGATCCTTATCACATTGCATGTTAGGCTTTGTGCTGAAGGCTGGGGAGAATTTGTGGCGCAGTCAAAACGAGACGCTACGAGGGATAATGCAATTGTGATCCTGACGATCGCCCATTAGGGTTACTGCAGCCCGATACATAACATTAGATTTTCTTATTCTCAGTGAAATTCATAAAAAAGAGTTGCGTTAATAGGCGCCCTTGCCTATTTTAGCGCCCTGAATTCTCTAACAACTTTTCAAAGGTATTTACATGTCGGCACTGGTTTTGGATGGCAAGTCCCTCTCTGCAACAACTGAAGCTGAACTCAGTGAGCGCGTTGCGGCCCTAAAAGCTAAAAACGGCGGTCAGGCACCTATTCTGGCAACTATTTTAGTGGGTGGCGACCCGGCCTCAGCGACCTATGTGAAGATGAAGCAAAATGCCTGTAAACGTATCGGCATGGAGAGCACCAAGGTAGAGATGGGTGAAGACACCAGCACTGAAGAGTTACTGGAAAAGATTCATCAGCTTAATGCCAACCCCAATTGCCACGGCATTCTATTGCAACATCCGGTACCTGCGCAGATTGATGAGCGCGCGTGCTTTGATGCAATTGCCCTGGAGAAAGATGTGGATGGCGTAACCTGCCTTGGTTTTGGCCGCATGGCAATGGGTGAGGAAGCCTTTGGCTCAGCGACGCCCCAGGGCATTATGCGTATTCTTGAAGCCTACAATATTGAAATGTCCGGCAAGCATGCGGTTGTGGTTGGTCGCAGCCCTATTCTTGGCAAGCCAATGTCACTGATGCTCCTAAACGCCGACGCGACGGTAACTATCTGTCATTCTAGAACCAAAAACCTGCCAGACCTTATTAACCAGGCCGATATTCTGGTTGGCGCTGTGGGTCGCCCAGAATTTATTAAAGCCGAGTGGATCAAAGATGGAGCCGTTGTCGTTGATGCCGGCTATCACCCAGGTGGCGTGGGTGATATTGAGCTGGCACCGCTTGTCGATCGCGTCAGTGCCTATACGCCAGTTCCCGGCGGCGTTGGCCCTATGACCATTAACACGCTGATCTTACAGTGCGTGGTTGCCGCTGAAAGAAGCCTCGCCTAGTCGGTAATTGATCGCTTATTTACTCGATGGCTTGCTGCTGATTTTATCCATCATCGCAGCGATAGAATCCCGAGCATAGGGTTGGTTGATCGACCAAATTTGCTCAGCGGTTTCTACGTCTAACATCTCCTTGTGGCTATTGGTGCCACCTGCCTGACGCAATGTCTGTTTGGTGCGTAGTAATAGCGCCTTGGGAAGATCACGAATATTGGCGGTAAAGGCGACAGCCTCCTCAACCAGCTTATCTGCCTCAACAGATTTCCATGCCAGCCCTTTGGCAACTGCTTCCGGCCCACTGAGTGACTGGGAAAACAGCAGCATACCTGCAGCCGTATTCCAGTTGGCTAGTTGCCGCAGCATCCAGGTATTACCGCCGCCTGGATGAAGCCCCAACCCAAAGAAGCGCGGCTCAAAGCGTGCATTGTCGGTGACGATACGCACGTCACAGGCGACGGCCATATTAAAGCCAGCCCCTACAGCCGGACCATTTATCGCTGCAATAGTGGGTAAGCTACAGTTGGCGATACTCAGAAAACCACTGTAGATAGACTCAATGACCTCTTGATTTGGGGTCAGATCTTTAAGCTGGCCGCCGGCGCAAAAAGCCTTGCCCGCACCGGTTACAATCAATGCTTTAACGTCCTGATGCTGCTCAGCCTGAGCGACAAAGTCAACGATCAGCGCACAGACCTCGAGGGTCAGCATATTGCGTTTATCTGGGTTATTCAGTGTTAGTAAGGCGATATTGTCACGAATTTCAAACAGTACTAAAGACATCTTCAAGTCCTTTAAATTTGGATGTCGCAAGGATACCATTAGCGCCATAGGTAATGAATCAGGCCGTGACAATGATCCATCCCAAAAAGCTGGTTGCCCACCGGGGCTATCAGGCCAAGTATCCAGAGAACACCGTATTGTCATTGAACAAAGCGATTGCCGCAGGCGCGCAATTTATTGAGCTGGACGTGCAATTTAGTTTCGATCAACAACCAATTATTTATCATGACACCAACCTTAGGCGGGTCAGCGGTGCTGATGTGGCAATAGCCAAAACATCCAGAGAAACATTGCTGGGTTATCCTGCTCACGAGCCCGATCGGCTTGGCGAACAATTTATTGCAGAGAAAATCTCGCCGCTAGAATCTCTGGTGGAGATATTACAGCGCCACAGTCGAGTCATAGCCTTTGTTGAGTTAAAAGACGAATCTATCGCCCATTGCGGCCGCGAAATTATGTCTCAATCTGTGCAGTCAATACTGCAGCCGGTGATGAGTCAGGTAGTGATTATGAGTTTCGATTATCAGCTGGCAGTAGCCGCCCGCGAGGACGAATGGCCTCTGGTAGGAGTAGTACTGCGCAACTGGTCTGATCTTGACCATCCATTGGTAACCAGGGCGCGGCCAGATTACATTTACGTAGATCATAAAATAGTACCAGCTGACTTTGATCGAGAAGCCACCCAGCAGCTTAAGTACTGCAAGTTGGTGACCTATGAAGTCGGCAATATTGCACTTGCTAATGAGCTTCTTCGGCGCGGCATCGATATGCTTGAAACCTTTGAAATTGCCGATTTGATAGGCTGAAGCGCACTTATAAACTGTCATAAGTCAGTTTGCTTTTCAGCGTCCATGCACATTGGCAGATAAACAAATCCAGCCTCAGCTGAACTAGTCTAGGCACGCCGCCAGACTGTTCCCTCGCGGCTATCTTCAAGCACCACACCCAAATCCAATAGATCCTGGCGCACCTGATCGGCGCCAGCATAGTCTTTATCGAGCTTGGCTTGCTTGCGCTTTGCTATCAATACTTCGATATCTTCAGCACTGATATCATCGCCACCGCGGGCCAGTGTGAACCAGTGTTCCGGGTCCTGATGCAGCAGCCCCATAAGCCCAGCCAAACCCATTAGTTCGGCGTAAAGCGCAGACTTCTCATCGCCGCTGGCGGCATGCATCTGTTTCGCTAGTCGGTATAACTCACTGATAGCCACCGGACTGTTGAGGTCATCCAGCAGCGCCTGGTAGCCCGCACCATCTTTGTTTATGACTGCACCACAGGGCGTCTCGCCACGTAAAAAGCCATACAGAGTATCCAGCGAGCGCCATGCACTGTCGAGCAAATCCTTGCTAAATTGTTGCTCAGAGCGATAGTGCGCGGACAGTAACACGTAGCGCAGCACCTCACCCGGATACTGCGCTAGCAGGTCATTAACCATGCGGAAGTTGCCCAAGGACTTGGACATTTTCTCGCCTTCGATATTAATAAAACCATTGTGCAGCCAGAAGTTGGCAAAAGGCTTTCCGTCGTGAGCACAGCAGCTCTGTGCAATTTCATTCTCATGGTGGGGAAAAATCAAATCCTGCCCGCCGCCATGTATATCAATGGTCTCACCGAGATGTTTTTCAATCATCGCCGAGCATTCGATATGCCATCCCGGGCGCCCTCTTCCCCAGGGGCTATCCCAACCAGGCTCATCCTCCGCCGAGGGCTTCCACAGAACAAAGTCGCCTGCATAGCGTTTATAGGAGGCAACGTCAACGCGAGCACCGGCGAGCATCTCATCGAGTGAACGGCCAGAGAGCGTGCCGTAATCCCGCATCGACTGAACGGCAAACAGCACATTACCTTCGGCGGCGTAGGCATGGCCCCTGTCTACCAGGCGCTCAATCATATTGACCATTTCGGGGATATGCTGGGTAGCAAAGGGCACAATACTTGGCTCAAGGTTATTGAGCGCCGCCATATCTTCGAAATAGGCCTGCGCGTAACGCTGGGAAAGTGTCGAAATATCTTCGCCCAGCTCCGCCGCTGTGTTCATTATTTTGTCATCGATATCGGTAATATTGCGTGCATACTGCACATTCGGGTAAAGGCTCTGCAGCACTCTAAACAATGTATCAAATACCACTGCAGGTCGCGCATTGCCTATGTGCACGCGATTGTAAACTGTGGGCCCACAGACATACATAGTGACCCGCTGCTGATCAATAGGTGCAAATGGCTGTTTGCTTCTGGATAATGTGTTGTAGAGGGCTAGAGTCATCAGTTACTTCCAGTTATCACGCAAACCAATGGTGCAATTAAAAACCAATCCAGCGCTTTTGCTATCGCGGGTGAAGTACCCCTCGCGCTCAAACTGATAATGGTCTTCAGCCACCGCATTTGCCAGGCTCGCTTCGACTTTACAACCTGAAATAATCGTTAATGACTGCGGGTTGATATGTTCAAGAAAACATTCATCGCCGGCATCCGGCGCCGCTTTATTGAATAGGCGGTCATAGCGCTTTACCGTGCAGTCGGCGCAGTCGGACGCAGCTACCCAGTGCACAACACCGCGGGCCTTTATGCCCTCCGGTGCGTCTTGACCCACGGTATCTGGGACTATGGCACCAATGATTTCAATAATTTCACCCGCGGCATCTCGAATCACCTCGTCGGCACGAATAATATAAGCACTGCGCAGGCGAACATAGTCACCTATCACCAGTCGCTTGAACTTCTTGCGCGACAGCGTTGTGTCTTCACTAAAATCATTGCGATCAATGTATATCTGTCGACCAAACGGCAATCTGCGTTCAGCCAAGTCATCACGATTGGGATGACCCGGCACCACAAACACCTCACTTTTATCTGCATCATAATTAGCCAGGGTTACCAACAGTGGATTGATAACACACATAGCGCGGCTGGCATTATTATTCAGATCATCGCGAATAAAGTGCTCAAATTGAGCCATATCTACCACGCCATCGGTTTTCGCCACGGCCAGGCTATCGCAAAACTCACGAATCGAAGATGCGGTAACACCGCGACGGCGCAGACCAGAAATCGTCGGCATACGCGGATCGTCCCAACCCTCCACATGCCCTTCGTCCACTAGCTGCTTGAGCTTGCGTTTGCTGGTGACCGTGTAATTTAAATTTAAGCGACCGAATTCGTACTGCCTTGGCGTCGAAGGCAGTGGCAGGCTAGCCACAAACCATTCATAGAGAGGCCGATTGGCCGCGAATTCCAACGTGCATACGGAATGGGTAACCCCTTCGATAGCATCCTCTTGCCCGTGAGCAAAGTCGTAAGACGGGTAAATATTCCACTTATCACCGGTGCGCTGGTGCGCCATCTTTTTAATGCGATACATCACTGGATCACGCATATTGATATTGGGCGAGGTCATATCGATCTTTGCCCGCAACGTCATTGTGCCCTCGTCTACCGCACCCACTTTCATCTGTTCAAGTAGAGCAAGGCTTTCGCTTGCAGGCCGATCACGATAGGGACTGTTTTTACCGACGTCGGTAAGGGTGCCACGATACTCACGCATCTGCTCGGCATTTAACTCACAGATATAGGCCTTTCCCTGATTGACAAGATACTGCGCCCAGCTATATAGCTGATCGAAGTAGTTCGAGGCATAGCAGATATCACCCTGCCACTGAAAACCCAGCCAGCGCACATCCTCGATAATCGCGCTGACATATTCCTCGTCTTCTTTCTCTGGGTTGGTATCATCAAAACGTAGATTGCAGCCACCACCATTCTCGGCCGCGAGACCAAAATTGACACAGATAGACTTGGCATGACCTATATGAAGATAACCGTTAGGCTCAGGAGGAAAGCGAGTAACAACCCTGCTCACATGACCAGCTTTGAGGTCAGCATTAATTACCTGCTGGATAAAATTAATGGGTTTTTCTGTCTCAGTCATAGATGAACGTCAGGCCTGCGGAATAAGGCCGAGATTATAGCCGCAGCAACCAACGCAATAAACAAAAAGCCTGTATAAAGCCTGAAAATCATAAACATTGGTTTAAATCAGGCCTGTTACAAACTAAAATGCGTCCTTCAAAAACTCTTACTCTTAAACAGGGATTACCAATGATTACATTCCGCACCAATATGGGCGACTTCTCCATTGAACTGGACTTCGACAAGGCACCTCTTACGGCCGCTAACTTTTTACAGTATGCGGTTGATGACTTCTACACTGGCACCATTTTCCACCGTGTAATTAATGGCTTTATGGTCCAGGGCGGCGGCATGAATGCTGATATGTCACAAAAAGAGACACGTGACTGCATTGAGAATGAAGCTGACAATGGTCTGAAGAATGAAATTGGTACTCTGGCCATGGCCCGCACCGGCGAGCCTCATTCAGCCTCCTCACAGTTCTTTATCAATGTGGCTGACAACAGCTTTTTGAACCACAGTGGCAAAAACATGCAAGGCTGGGGCTACGCTGTATTTGGCAAGGTTGTTGAAGGTATGGATGTTATCGAAACGATCAAAGGCGTTGCCACAGGGAACCAGGGTGGCCATGGGGATGTGCCCGTTGATACTATCGAGATTACTGAAACAGTGGTAAGTGACGAGTACGCTGCCCGATAGCACAGAATATGCCCGTACTGTTTATATCAGATTTGCATCTATCACCTGAGCGCCCGGCAGTTTCCCGGGCGTTTTTGGTTTTTTTGCAACAGCGGGCAGCTTCCGCTAGCGCGCTATACATTCTCGGTGATCTATTTGAAGCCTGGATCGGTGACGATGACCCCTGCGATCTTTCTATCGAGATTCAAACCGCCCTGCGGACGCTCAGTGATTCAGGGGTGCCACTCTATGTTCAACATGGCAACCGCGACTTTTTGCTCGGCAGACGCTTTGCCAGACGCACTGGTGCCACTATGCTCGGCGACGAGCATATTATCGAATACCATGGCCACCGCGCGCTGTTGATGCACGGTGACTCGCTGTGCACCGAGGATATTGACTATCAGCGCTTTCGACGCAAGGCCCGCAATCCGGTCTATCGCTGGGTGCTTGCGCATCTGCCGCTAAAGCGCCGGCAGCAACTGGCCACAGACTGGCGAGCCAAGAGCATGGCAGCCAATAGCAACAAGGCCAGCGCCATTATGGATGTCAACACAGACGCAGTTGCCACTGTGATGGATAAGTATGATGTCGCAACGCTCATCCATGGCCATACGCACCGACCACATCGCCATCAACTGGCCATAGGTGAACGTATTGTGCTGGGTGACTGGGAAGCTTTGGGCTGGGTACTCAGCCTGGGAAAAAATGGTTACAATTTGGAAAGTTTTGCGATTGACGCGGTCAATAACTAAACACTGACAATACATCATTTACACAGTATTATTAACGCTCTAAACACATTCACTCAGGATTTTAATAATGGACAAGCAATACGGTTCTAAAACAGCAACACGCGGCATAGAAAGCACAGCACTAAGCCCTGAGGTCAGCAAGGTTCTGCGCAGCACCTATATGTTACTGGGTACTACCGTCGCCTTTAGTGCATTGATGGCAGGTGTCTCAATGGCTATCAACGCGCCATACTTTGGCCTCTGGACATTGCTCCCTTACGTTCTCTGCCTGTGGATGACTGAGAAAAATAAAAATAATGCAAGCGGTCTACTCTGGGTATTTGCGCTAACCGGCTGGTTAGGATTTACGCTGGGGCCTATCCTTAACATGTTTCTTGCCACTCGAGGCGCGGAGCCAATTATGATGGCACTGGGATCCACGGCACTGGTATTCTTTGCGGCCTCGGCCTATGTGTTAACCACCAGAAAGAATCTTAACTTTATGACCGGCTTCTTAATGACCGGTATGTTAGTGGCCTTTGTAGCGGCTATTGCCAACGTGTTCCTGAAAATACCCGCTCTGTCATTGACCATCAGCGCTGTATTTGCATTTTTGTCATCGGCCATGATTATGTGGCAGACTAGCGCCATTATTCACGGTGGCGAGCGCAACTACATCTCCGCAACGGTAACGCTATTCGTGATGATCTATAATCTGTTCCTGAGCCTATTACAGTTGTTTGGCATTATGGGCGACGACTAAACACTCAAGTATGTTCTGCAAAGCCCTGTCTAGTAGCAGGGCTTTTTTAATGGCCCCTAAAACATCATGATCACAGATAATAACTATCTTAATAACCTGCCAGACTGGAGCATTGCTAGTGCTCACGAGTTAGCTGCGCATGAAGATATTATTCTCAGCTCCACACATATTCAAATACTGCAGGTTGCTCGCGAATTCTATGACAGCTATGGATTCTCACCATCAATGCGACCGCTGTGCAAAACGATAACCGGTAGCCTTGGTATTGAGATGGGTCGCAGTATCTATCTCAATCAGCAGTTTCCAGGCAGTCCGGCTAAACTCATCGCAAAACTGGCTGGGCTTCCAATGCCCAAGAACTGTCTATGAAGCTGAGTGACAAGATTGCCGGTTATACCTGCAGTGCTACCCCGGCTAATGCAGCCGCAGTTAGCGAGACTGAACTCGCAGAGTTAAGCGCTCAGCTACCTGACTGGACGGTTGAAACGCGCAATGGACTTTTGCAACTTGAACGCAGTTTTAAATGCGCCGACTTTTTACAGGCTCTCAGCTTTGCTGATCAGATCGGCACAATTGCCGAGACCAATGACCACCACCCTGCGCTTTTAGTGGAATGGGGAAAACTCACAGTTACCTGGTGGTCTCACAGTATCAATGGGCTTCATCATAATGACTTTGTGATGGCCGCAAAAACCGACGAGATTTTTAAATCCGCATGACAGATGATCAATACAGTGCCGAGAGCTACCAGCAGCAACTCAACGATAAAATCGAAACCTACAAGGCCACAGTGGCTAATGTAGATTTTCCTGAGATTGCGATTTTCCCCTCTCAGCCACTTGGATTTCGTATGCGAGCGGAATTCCGTATCTGGCATGAAGACGGCAGAGCCCACTATGCGATGAACCGACCTGGTGAAAAACGCCCCTATATCATCAATCAGTTTCCCATTGGCGGTCCTAAGATCACATCGTTAATGACACCGCTATTGGAAGCGATTAATAACAGTGCGTCGCTGAGTAAAAAATTATTTAGTCTCGAGTTTTTAACCACTACCAGCGGACAGGTGCTAGTCACGTTAATCTATCACCGCCCTTTGGATGAAGACTGGCAGACTGAAGCGAGAGCGCTGCAAGAGATGTTTTCCATTGGTGTGATTGGCCGCAGTAAAAAGCAAAAGGTCGTTTTACAATCTGACTTTGTTACCGAAACGCTGAGGGTCGATGGTCGCGAGTACAGCTATCAGCAAGTCGAGTCCGGCTTTACCCAGCCCAACGCTGGTATCAATACCCAGATGCTAACCTGGGCGAGCCAGAGCCTTAAAGGCAGCAGCGGTGATCTGGTCGAACTCTACTGTGGTAATGGTAATTTTACCGCGGTGCTGGCTCAGCATTTCGACCATGTGCTGGCTACCGAAATATCCAAGGTCTCAGTGGCATCTGCGCGCACTAATTTCGTGGATAACCAGGTCGAGAATGTTACTGTAGTAAGAATGTCGAGTGAAGAGTTTACGCAGGCGCTGAACAAAGAACGTCCTTTTCGCCGCCTCGCAGAGATTGACTTAGACAGCTATAACTTTTCCACAATTTTGGTTGATCCGCCGCGGGCGGGGCTGGATGAAGACACCGTAAAGCTGATTAGCCGTTTCGATAATATCCTCTATATATCCTGTAATCCGCAGACTCTGGCCCAAAATCTTGAGCAGATTTGCCTGACTCACAGGATAGAATCTGCGGCGGTATTTGACCAGTTCCCCTGGACCGCACATCTGGAATCCGGCGTGGTGTTGACGCGCAAAAGCTAGTGGGTTAACCGAATCTCTACCAGTTTCTCGGCGCTAGATTGAATAAATTCCACATAGTTCTTTTCAATACTTTCACGTTCGATAGTCAGGCGCCGCTTTTCCGATCGCTCTAACATGGCCCAGTCCTCCAATATCGGAATGTGGGAAGTGGCTTCTGCCAATTGCTGGAAGACTGAAAACAGCTCTTCCTCCTCGTTAGTGGCGATTACTTTTTGCGACAGAAAACCGATCCGCATAGCCGCTTCAGTTTCGGTCAAATCTTTTTGCACCAGTGCTCGCGCAATAATTTGAATAGATTGCCGCGCATCCTGATCTCGTTCAATGCGCTCCCGATTTAATGTTTCAACAACAGCAGCCTGCTGTTGCCTCTGCCGACGTAATTGCAGCGCCAGATAGATTGCATACATGGAAAGGGCCAGCACAATAAAACCGGCAGCTGTAACAAGAGTGGTAAGAGACATTATTCGGTATCTTCTGATTCTTTGAGTTGAGGGTTATCGTCGGCGAGCATGGGCGCCGAGTCATCCATTAGTTGTAAATCATCGGGCAAGCTTTTCTTGGTTTTGGCGCCGAGTTTTTTAAGCTCCTCGGTGCGACGCACCAGGTTGCCGCGGCCACCAGTCAGTCGCTTGCGCGCTGTATCCCATGCATCTTTACTTTTATCCAGATGCTTGCCGACATCATCCAGCGCTTCGACATAGAGTACAAACTGATCATAGAGCGCACCAGCTTTATCGGCGATAAGCTGCGCATTGCGATTTTGGTCGGCATAGCGCCACAAATTTTTGATCGTTCTTAAAGTCACCATTAAGGTACTTGGGCTAACCAGAATAATGCCGCGATCATAGGCGTCGCGCATCATCTCAGGGTCATGATCCAGCGCCACCACAAAGGCGGCCTCGACAGGTACAAATATAAGCACAAAGTCGAGACTATTAACGCCCTCTAGACTTTCATAGTCTTTGCCACTCAAGCCCTTCACATGGGCGCGCAGTGAAGCCAGATGCTGGCGCAGACAGAGCGCTTTAGTCTCTTCATCCTCGGCGTGGAAATAGCGCTCGTAATCGACCAGACTAACCTTGGCATCAATGACAATATCGCGCCCTTCTGGCAGATGTACAATGACATCGGGATTGCGGCGCTTGCCGCTGTCATCTCTCAGTGCTACCTGAGTATCGTATTCGCGGCCATTGGTCAGGCCCGAATCTTCAAGCAATTTCTCTAAAACAAATTCGCCCCAATTGCCCTGCGCCTTGTTATCACCGCGCAGTGCATTAGCCAAACTTACCGCGTCTGCAGATATCTGCAAAGTCTGTTTTTGCAGCTCGCTGATCTGCCCCGCCAGCTTATTACGATCTGCGTTTTCTTTGTCGTAAGCACTTTCGACCTGCTTGCGAAAATCACCTATATCTCTGCGCAACGGACTTAGGGTTACTTCCAGCGCCTCTTTATTTTGCAGCGAAAACGTGGCCTGCTTGTCTTCAAAAATCCGGTTGGCAAGATTCTCAAACTCTTGCCCCAAGGTCTGCTTGGCTTCCTGCAGCAGTTTGAGCTGAGCTTCATATTGGTTTTGCTGACCCACCAGGCGCTGTTCAAGCACCCCATTGGCTGTCGTGAGCTGAAGGCGAATAGCGCTGAGCTCATTGATGTCAGCGTCAGCTTTGGCGCGACTGGCGCGACCCAGCCACTGACTGATGAACAGGCCTAAAGCCAAGCCAGCCAGCAAGCCGCCAAAGGCACAGAAAAGTAACGTCATATCATTGTCTAATTGCATGTCTTTATTGTATCAGCCTACTGTCAATTGCACCGCTGTTTTGCGATTATACCGGTCTCTTTCATCGATACTAAAAGTTGCCAATCCAGGGATGTTACCACCACTTATAGATATAGCGCCGTTTCGCCAGGCTATTCAGCGAGATCATCTGATTTTGACGCCGAACCATCGTCTGGCCGCTAAGATCAACGATGCCTGGGCTTTGGCGATGGAGGACTCAGTGTGGCCAGCACCGCGGGTATATTCAATTGACCACTGGCTTAAATACTGTTGGGATGAGCTACAGGATCAAAATCATGAGCTGGTCCGCGGTCTGTCTGTCGTAGGCAGCCAGCAAAGTCGCTACTACTGGGAGCGGGCGATTGCCAAAGATGATGCCGAGCACAGTGCCAACTACGCCAAAATTGCTAGCCTCACCTTAAAGACTCTACAAAACTGGAATCTAAGTGGCGACCAGATTCCTGCGGGTACGCCAGCCGCTGACTACTTTTCGCGCTGGTTACACAGCTTCAATGAGCTGCTTAATATCAACCATCTGGTTACACAACAGCATGCCTGGCAGCTTATTGAGAAGGGCTTTCAGAGCGGCGCACTGCCTTTAGAACAGGAAATTCTGCTCTATGGCTTTCAATCGACACCTCCGTTGCAGGCCAGCATTATCGCCAGCGCCAGCCATACGATTGCTAGAGCCCAAACGACGACCAACAATGGTAGGGTTTTTTGTATCCAGGCGCAGGACCAACAACAGGAATTGCGCCTTGCGGCAAACTGGGCTGCTCAGCAGTTAGAGAAAGAGCCGCAGCAGCGTATCGGTATAGTAGTGCCGGATCTCAATAATAGTCTGCATTCGGTTACCCGGTTAGTCGGTGAAGCGCTCAGGGCTCAGGGCACTGAAACTGTGGTTAATATTTCTGCAGGCACCGCATTAGCCGACACCGCACTAGTAAATGCTGCCCTTGAGCTTATCGGCATTTTGCAGCACAAAAGATCATTACAGGAATGGCTACGGCTGCTCTACTCGCCCTACACTGTCTTTGACCAGATGTCGGTTCAGTTTCGTGCCGATGCAGAGCTCGCTCTGCGGGCAACCAAGCGCTTTGACTTTACCCTCGAGCAATTTCTTACACAGATTATTCCTCATCAAGAATCGGAACAATCTGAAGCCATCCTGCTGGTGCTGCAGCCATTAATTGAATTAAAAACCTTTGCCCGACTCAAGAGCGGCAGGCAAAAAGGCTTCTCCGATTGGGCCGAGTTCTTTGATCAGTTTCTCAACTCCATGAGCTGGCCGGGCAAACGCCAGTTAAATAGCGTGGAGTACCAGCAAAGACAGCATTGGAATGGCTTGTTAGAGCAATTTTGTAGTCTCGACAATCTAGGTATTGAAGTAGGCCTGGCGACTGCCCTTAAGCACCTGCATCAACTGGCACGAGAATCTGTCTTTCACCCGCAAACCGCCGATGCACCACTGCAGATACTGGGTATGCTGGAGGGCGCAGGGCTGCGCTTTGATCAACTCTGGATCGTCGGCATGCACAGCCAGAACTTCCCCGCGTCAGTGGCGATCAATCCCTTATTACCGGCAGACTTTCAGCGCCAACATCAGATGCCACACAGTCTACCAGAGCGGGAATTACAGATTGCCGAGGAATTATTAGCCGACTACAAAAATAATACCCAACGCTTAATCCTCAGCTATCCCTTGATGCGCAATGAGGAGCAGCTCGAGGCCAGCCCATTGATTCGAAATAGTGATTTAGTCGATAGCACCGAACTACTGCAACAGCCTCAAAACCACCCGGCATGGCTGTCACGCCCCGATCTGTGCCAGGTGATCCAGGATCGAGCGCCAGCTTATGACAGTGACGCCGAGAAAATTCGTGGCGGCAGTACCCTGCTAAAAAATCAGTCTGTATGTCCATTTAATGCCTTTGCCATTCAC
Source organism: uncultured Porticoccaceae bacterium (assembly GCA_965662065.1). Lineage (GTDB taxonomy): Bacteria > Pseudomonadota > Gammaproteobacteria > Pseudomonadales > Porticoccaceae > HTCC2207. The sequence goes on from CBFIGD010000008.1 coordinate 13,764, forward strand.
CGCCTAAAAGTCGAGCCTCTAGAGCAACCCAGTCAGGGTTTATCAGCCATGGACCGCGGCATCTTGCTGCATGAAATTCTCTATCGCCTGTGGGATAACTGGCAGACGTCCGCCGTTTTACAGGCATTATCGGCGCAACAAATTAGTCAACAACTGAGCGCCGTAATTACTGCTATCTTGCAAGAGTGGGCACCCAGGTACCCAATATTGCTAGGCACTAACTTTCGAGCTCTGGAGCAGCGGCGTCTGGAGAAATTAGTCGGCCAATGGCTGCAGCAGGAACAGCAGCGCGAGCCCTTTGTAGTGGCCAGCCTCGAGAGCAAGGCCCAAATCAGATTTGGCGACCTTGAGATATCGCTGCGCCTTGACCGCGTAGATCTAGTCGGTGATAAATTACTCATCATTGATTATAAATCCGGTACCGTAAAACCCTCCAGCTGGACCGGTGGTAGACCCACAGACCCGCAGCTACCTCTGTATGTGTTAGCCAGCAACCCGGTCGCCAATGGCTGCGCCTTTGCACAGATCAAAGGCGGGCTGATAAAATTTATAGGGACAAGCGATAGCCAGCTAATTCCCGCGGAGAAACCGGTCGAAGACTGGCCGGCACAGATTGATGAATGGCGCAGAGCACTCAGTAATTTGAGCGCCGAATTTAGCGCTGGCCACGCCAATATGGAGGTGTTTGATAACAGCGCCTTTGCCTTTCAAAGTCATTTACTGCCGCTAAACCGCTGGCTGGAAGAACCTGAAATAAGTGCGCAACTTATTGGGAAGATAGGTCAATGAATCAGGTAAATGATCTACTCGAACGCCAGCAAGCACTAGATCCACAACAGAGTTTTATTGTTTCGGCACCCGCAGGATCGGGCAAAACTGGCCTCATAACCCAGCGTGTTTTGCGCCTTTTATGCGCTGTAGAGCACCCGGAAGAAATCCTTAGCATCACTTTTACCCGCAAAGCAGCGGGCGAAATGGCCAGCCGAATCCACAGAGCCCTGCAGGCCGCAGCCTATGAACAAAGACCCAGTGATCCCTATGAGGCTCAGACCTGGGATCTGGCGACTCAGGCGGTGGCACGCAGCACTGAGCTGGGCTGGAATCTTTTAGATATGCCAGGGCGGTTGCGTATTCAAACCATTGATGGCTTCTGCCTCTATATCGCCAGCCAGTTTGCCCTTGAAACTAAGCTTGGAGCCCTACCGGAGCCCAGCGACAATCCTCAGGTTCTCTATGAGCTGGCAGCCCGTGCCCTGCTCGACAAAATCGAACAGGACAGCAGCACCGCCAAGCAGCTTGCAGTGCTGCTGGAGCACACTGGCAATGACCTAGGGCGCTGCGAAAGGTTGCTATCAGATCTGCTGAGTAAGCGCGATCAGTGGCTACCGCTCATATTTAGTGCCGCGGATAATCACCAGTATTTCCAGCAGGTAATCGACCAGGTCATCGGCGAAAATCTACTTCAGCTGCATGATGCGCTATTGCCTATTGAGGGTGAGCTAGTCGAATTGGCAGACTTTGCCTCGCAGTATGTCAACACCGAAAAAAATGCCCAGCTTACCGAGCTAGCTGGTATTGTTGAGTTGCCCGACAGTAGCCTCAATGGCATCAGACAATGGAAACTACTGCTCAGTTTGCTGGTGACCCAGGATTATCAGATTCGAAAAAAACTCACCAAGAATGAAGGTTTTCCAGCAGACCAGAAAGACGCTAAAGCGAGAATGATGGTATTACTCGACTGGTGTCGTGAGCGCCCCGCTATCAATGAGCTAATTGCTAATTGTCTGTGTCTGCCTGATGCAGCAATCAATCCAACACAGCAGTTACTTCTCGATGCCTTAGGCCATCTATTACCCCTTTTAGCTGCAGAGTTAAATATAGTTTTTAAACAGCAGGAGCAATGTGACTATACCGCGATTACGCTAACGGCACTGGAAGCCATTGAGCCCAATCCTGACGACCAGGCGATCTCTGATATAACGCTGCGTTTGGATTATCAGCTACGGCATATTTTAGTCGATGAGTTTCAAGATACCTCAGGTTCGCAGATAAAATTGCTCGAGCATTTGATTGCTGGCTGGCAGCCCGATGATGGCAGAACATTATTTCTTGTCGGCGATGCCATGCAGTCTCTGTATGGCTTTCGCAATGCGAATGTCGGCTTGTTTATCAATGCCCAGCGTCATCCTGTTGGGCCAGTACAGTGCACGCCATTGACTCTGAGCGCTAACTTTCGCTCTCAACAGGGAATTATTGAATGGGTCAATCATGCCTTCCATCAAGCATTCCCTGCCCAGGCGGATATTAGCCGCGGCGCTATCCCCTATTCGCCTTCGGATGCATTTAAGGGTCCCGGCGATGGCCCTGCGGTAAGCTTTCAGGGCTTTGCTGGCGATGACGATGAACAGTCTGAAGCCACGTACATCGCCAATACCTGCCGCCAAATTGCAACGACCAAACCCGATGAATCTATTGCAATTTTAGTGCGTGGTCGCGGTCATTTAAAAACCATAGTCCCAGCGCTGCGTGCAGCTAACCTCAATTGGCAGGCCATTGATATCACCCCATTGGCCAGTAGAATGCCGGTGGTCGATATGCTCTCGTTGACTCGCGCCCTATTGTCACCCGCCGATAAAATTTCATGGCTAGCGGTGTTGAGAGCACCATTTTGTGGTTTGAGCCTGTGTGACTTACTGGTGATTACAAACAGCACCAGAGTTAACACTAGACTGGGTGACGCCATTCTCGAGCAGCTGCAAAAAATCTCAGCTTCCGACTCTTTCAGCCAACTCTCTGATGAGGGCCAGCAGATTATTGCGCGTATTGCACCCGTTCTGTTGGATGCCTGGCAAAATCGTGGCCGTAGAAATATCCGCGACAGCTTGGAGCAGCTGTGGCTCGATCTTGGTGGCGCCAATACATTAATGGCCAGTAGCGACCTTGATGATGTGCGCGCCTATCTAGACCTGTTGGAGCGCTGGCAGGTTGCCGGCACCGTTAAGGACTGGAGCGGATTCCAGCAGGCGGTAGATAAACTCTATGCGGCACCAGTACCGCAGTCAGATGCCTCAGGCAGCAAGGTTATTCAGATAATGACCATTCATAAGTCCAAGGGGCTCGAGTTCGATCATGTGCTGCTGCCGGGTCTGACCCGCGGCTCCGGCTCTGATAAAAAACCACTACTGCGCTGGCGCGAACATGTTGATGAGTATAACCAGATGTCATTAATTATGGCGCCGCTCGGGGCCCACGATGAAGAAGATGACAGTGTCTATCAATATCTCAAATATGAGGATGCGGTTAAAACCAGACTTGAAAGTACCCGAGTTCTCTATGTGGCAGCGACCCGCGCAATTCGCAATCTATACCTCTTTGCCAGCCTCAAACCAGCTAAAAATGAAGGCTGGCAGGCACCTGGAAAAACAACATTGCTGGCACCCATTTGGCCTATCATTGAAGCTGGTATAAACGCAGGGCTGTATAGCATTGATCAGACAGAGGTCGATATAGGGCAGCGCCCCAGAGCTAGCTTAACCAGTATTCGCCGCTTGCCTCAGAGCTTTGCGGCACCAGTCACAGACGCCAATACCATGCGCTTGGGCACCGAACAGACTCAGGCGGCCACCACCGAAATTGATACTGAATTACCCCTGCGTGCCCGTCTACTGGGCACAGTGATGCATAGAACACTGAAACAGATTGCCAATGAGGGAACTGATACCTGGCCCGACCAACGCATACAGCTACTACCCTCAGCATGGGCCGCACAGCTTAAAGAGCATGGCATTCTGGCCACAGATGAGGAACTGAAAAGTCTCGCCCAAGGGCTCAGAGCCATGCTGAAAGATACAAGGGGCCAGTGGATACTTAAGCGCCATCCTCAGGCGCAGAGCGAGCAAGCACTGAGCTATCATCACCGCGAAAGCAATCATGCCGGCACATCTGTCATTGATAGAACGTTTGTCGACGAGGGCATTCGCTGGATCATTGATTATAAGTTTTCCAAACCTGCTACCAATGAAACGGAGCAGCAATTTATCGCCAGACAGTCCTCTACTTACCAGGCACAACTAAACCATTATGCCAACCTATACCGAACACTTGAGGACAATCCTGTGCGCTGTGCGCTGTATTTCCCGCAAATCCCCATGTTTATTGAGCTTGAAGCCGAATAACCTTCGAAATCTTTAATATTTTAAGTACAATACTCAGCTTTCACACCCAGTTAATAGTTAGGATATTCGACATGGACACCCATGCTGTAGAAAACATTAATATTGAAGTGCCTGAGATTCTCATTACTCCGGCCGAACTCAAGCGCACGATTCCGCTGTCAGAAAAAGCTCGCAATACAATCTCAAAAGGTCGTAAAGACATTGAGAACATCCTTGAGCGCAAAGATCATCGTATCATTGTGGTGGTTGGCCCCTGTTCAATTCACGATTTAAAAGCTGCTCAGGAATATGCCCAGCGCCTAAAAGGACTGGCGGAAAAAGTTAGTGATACATTGCTGATTGTTATGCGCGTTTATTTTGAAAAGCCTCGTACCACGACAGGTTGGAAAGGCTTGATCAACGACCCATTTATGAATGACTCCTTTAAGATCACCGATGGTCTGCATATTGGGCGCCAATTGTTGCATGATATTTTGGAGGTTGGTCTACCCACAGCAACCGAAGCACTGGATCCTATTTCACCACAGTATATGCAGGATCTAATCGCCTGGTCTGCTATTGGTGCGCGCACCACAGAATCTCAGACGCACCGCGAAATGGCTTCAGGTCTGTCGTCATCTATCGGCTTCAAAAATGGTACTGACGGTAGCCTTACCGTGGCTATTAATGCACTGCAATCAGTGGCCAGCCCACACCGCTTTCTCGGCATTAATTCTGAAGGAAACGTGTCGATTATAACCACCAAAGGCAACCCCTATGCACATGTGGTTCTTCGCGGCGGCAATGGCAAACCTAACTATGACTCAGTCAGCGTTTCTATCTGTGAGCAAGAATTAGTTGCCGCAGGTATTGCGCCCAACATTATGGTCGACTGCAGCCATGCCAACTCTAATAAAGATCACAACCTACAACCTCTGGTGCTAGATAATGTAGCTAACCAGATTGTTGAAGGTAACAAATCTATTATTGGTGTAATGATGGAGAGCCACCTCAACGGCGGCAACCAGAAGCTATCGAGCAACCCTGACGATATGCAATATGGTGTTTCGGTTACTGACGCCTGTGTTGACTGGGAGACCACTGAAACTGCGTTAGTTTCTATGGCCGACAAGTTGCGCGATATACTCAAGACTCGCTAATAGAGGCCGGTACTGTCACTGCCCACTAGGTCTTCGAAAGCCCCTGCTTTAAAAGCTGGGGCTTTTTTAAGTAACGGGTTCATTAATTTTTAAATATAGCTGGTTAACATGGATTTTGAGTGCTCGAGCCAACAGGACAGCTTCGGTATCCTTCACACGCCTTAATTGAACCTCAATTTTTGCCAATGTGCTGCGGCTAATATCCCAGCCTAAAAGATTACAGCGTGCCGCCAGGGCCTCCTGAGTCAAACCTTTTTCTTCTCGAATTTCTTTTACTGCCGGCCCAACTATATTCATCATATTTCTGCTCCTTGCGAGGAGCCTGATTTTGCCAGTGAAAATGTCGTTCAATGCTCTGTAAATAGAACCGCCATGCTTGGGTGGTGAAAACTGACCCATGCGTTAAGAAACGCTAGATTTTAGGAGGTTCCAAGCCTGATAGACTCGCCCTAGCCCTAATAAAAAGGTATTGTTGTACCCCTTTGTCAAATCTAGCGACACCATTATGCCAAGACTCATACTTCTTATCGCCATCGCCGTTTCTATTTGGTACTGGTGGTCAGTTGTAAAACGATTACCTACAGAAAAACGGCGTTCATTTTTGTGGCGTACTGCATTTTGGGGTATCTTGGGTGCGTCACTTATACTGGTCGCGACAGGACGCATGCACTGGCTGGGAGCCGGGCTCGCGGCGTTAATACCTCTCGGTAAAGTACTCCTTGGATTGGGCATACGTGCCCTACCCGTACTGCAAATACTCAGTCGCTTTAAAACCAGCCCCTCACAGTTCCGCACCAGTGCTTTAATGGTAGAAATTAACTTTTCCACCAAACAAATGGACGGCGAGGTCCTAAAAGGAGAGTACAGCGGCAAACGACTGTCTGAGTTAAGCACTGAGCAGCTATCCTCACTAGCCGAGGAACTGCGCAGTTCAGATCGTGAATCATTTGTCTTATTACAGGCCTACCTATTGCGCAACGGCAAGGGCCAGGGCTCTAACGAAAGCTACCAGGCTAATTCATTTTCCGATATCTCCAATGACGAAGCTTACAAACTTTTAGGCCTTGGAAGCAATGCCTCCAAAGAAGATATTATTAAGGCTCACAAGCGTCTGATGCAGCGCCTGCATCCAGACCGCGGCGGTAGTGACTATTTGGCCGCCAAAATCAATGCCGCCAAAGACCAACTAATCGGCTAAGTCAGGTTTGTAGTAACTAGCGCCAGACGCCCTCCCTAATAACAAACGAGCGAACCTATGCTACCTGGTGACTATGCTGTCAATGCCGATCGAAAAATAAACTGGAAGGTTTTTCAAACTATCTGGCCCTACCTGCTGGAATACAAAACGCGTATTGGTATAGCACTGGCCTGCCTGGTGCTGTCTAAAGCTGCCAGTGTCACCGGCCCATTTCTGCTTAAATATATAGTCGATGACCTCAGCGTCGATAGCAACAACCTGACCAGCAATCTGATCGCTGTACCTGTGGCACTTATTTTGACCTATGGCTTTGCACGGTTATCGATGATTCTGCTGGGAGAAATTAGAGACACGGTGTTTGGCCGGGTAACCGAGCGAGCAATGCGCCGAATTGGGCTTCAGGTATTTACGCATGTGCATGCGCTCGACCTAGATTTCCACCTCAATCGTCGCACCGGCGGCCTATCTCGTGATATTGAGCGAGGTACCAGCGGCATCAGTTTTTTGATGCGCTTCTTTGTGTTTAATATTGCGCCAACATTAATAGAAATTGCGCTGGTTATCGGGCTGCTGTTTTATAATTACGGAATCGCCTTTGCTGCGATCACGCTGACGTCTGTTATTGCCTACATACTCTTTTCATTGGTGACCACAGATTGGCGCACCCAATTTGTTCGCGAAGCGGCTAAGGCGGATTCCCAGGCCAGCACCATTTCAATCGACAGCCTTCTTAACTACGAAACAGTAAAATACTTTACCAATGAAGGCTATGAGACCAATCGCTATGACCGGGCATTGCGACAGTGGGAAACTGCTCGACGCAAGAACCGGCTGTCGTTGCTCGGCTTAAACACAGGGCAGGCATTGATCATTACATTGGCTATGACCGCAATGATGTGGCTGGCTGCTCAGCGCGTAACTCAGGGCAGCATGACGATTGGTGATTTTGTTTTGATCAATGCCTTTATGATGCAGCTGTTTATACCGTTAAACTTTCTCGGTTTTGTTTACCGGGAAATTAAAGGCTCCATGGCCAATATTGAGAATATGTTTGCGCTGATGGACCTCAGTGCCGGCGTCGAAGATGCCCGTGACGCTAGGGAACTTAAGGTAAATGGTGGCGCTATTCAATTTAACCAGGTGTCTTTTCATTACAGACCTGACCGCCCTATAGTAAAAGAGCTTAGCTTTTCTATTCAGCCCGGTGAAAAAGTTGCCATTGTCGGCGCCAGTGGCGCAGGTAAATCGACCCTAGTCAAACTTCTGTTTCGATTTTATGACCCCAATCAGGGCGCAATTACCATTGATGGACAGGATATTAGTAAGGTAAGTCAGCACAGCTTGCGCCGTGCTATTGGCATAGTGCCCCAGGACACCGTACTGTTTAATCAGAGCATTTTTGAAAATATTCGCTATGGTAATCCAGAGGCCACTGACGCCCAGGTACAGCAGGCCATTAAGCTGGCCCATTTACAGGCCTTTATTGCCGAGCTACCAGACGGCTCTGATACGGTAGTCGGTGAGCGCGGTCTAAAGTTATCCGGCGGCGAAAAACAGCGAGTGGCCATAGCTCGAACAATATTGAAACGCCCCCCTATTTTGGTTTTCGACGAGGCAACATCCTCTCTCGACAGCAAGTCCGAACGATCCATACTCGCTGCACTGCAAGAAATATCCGAGGGCCATACCAGCATGGTTATTGCCCATCGGCTATCGACCATTGTCGATGCAGATAGAATCGTAGTCATGGATCATGGCGCGATTGTAGAACAGGGCTCACATCATGAATTGCTCGCTCTCAAACGCCGTTATTTTGAGCTCTGGACCGCTCAGCTGCGCGAATAGCCTAACGCCTATATCTCAGCTACTGATCAGCATCAGTGGCTAAATTGTAAAATATTTAGCCGTAATTACCTGGAAAACGATAACTGGTTCGCGTTTTTTGCGTGGTCTGGTTGCAGTAAAACCAGTACCTCATAAAATCTTTCCCATCTAAGGAATTATTGTGTTGGCAGGTCGCTGACAAGGAGTTATAGCAATGGGAATCAACACTAGCATTACGATCAAGAGCTTATTCAAACTGCTCGCCGGTGCGTGTCTCGCACTTTTATTGGCCACCCCATCTGTGGCTGGAACCGTCGCAATTATCTATGAAGATCCAGGTACATCAAACGATGGCGCAGGTGCACATAATCTAACTATTGATGGTGTCAGCACCTATGCCATGGGCGCTCAGTCAAAGCAGCCAAAATCAGGTGAAAGCTGGACTGCAACTGTAAACTCCTATGCCGATGTGCAAAGCGGTGCCGGGAAATTCAACAAAAAGAAGCACAGCTATAAAAAGTATAATCAGGTTGGCTGGTTATTTAACTATGTCAGTCTTGCCGACAATATAAGCAGAAATACCCAGCGCTGGAACACTGCTATCAATCAGGCCGTGTGGAAAATTATGGGCAAGAAGGGCCGTCTGGATTCAACCGCCAGCTACGTCTATAACTACGCAACCAGCGGTCGCTACGATGATTTTAACTGGAGCAACAGCATGACCGTATACACCTCAGGGAAATTCGAGTTTTTTGCAGCGGCAACACCCATAGCTACACCTATTCCCAGTGCCATATTCTTATTCGGATCGGTAATTATCGGTCTTTTCGGAATTGTCCGACGCAAGTCTGATCTGCAAATCAGCACTAGCTAAAGACACCATTTACAAACTAAGCAATGCAAACAAAAAAAGGCTCAATCAGAGCCTTTTTTTGTGCCCGCAATAAAATGAATATAGCGCCCCAACCACTTGTAGGGTTCCAGTAAAGAATACTTTAGCTCCATCGCTATGACGGATGCAGGGTCCTCATGACCACCGCGACTGGTCGTGACATAATCATGAAACACCCGGATACCAGAGGACGACCTCAATGCCAACTGGCTCTGACCAAGCCAGCGATCTACCTGATCCGACGTCAGCGGCGACACAGGTGTCAGACTGCCTGAGGCTGCCACAAACTCTGAGTCTAAAAGTTTAAAATTGCCACGAATAAGGTTGCGATAGACTAACCCGGCTTGATTATAAAAGGTCAGAGATAGCAGTCCCGTATCGGCAACATAGGTACCTAGATCCGCGATTAGCCTGTCCGGCTCAGCCAGCCACTCAGCCACGGCATGGCAGAGCACCAAATCGAACTCACCCCTATCGCCCAGCGACTGATAAGGCCCATGGTGCCAGCTAATAAGACTGTCAACGCCTCTCTGTTTGGCCAAATTTTGGGCAGCTTCGTGCATCTCTTCAGACAGGTCATTATAAACAACACTGTGACCCAGCTCAGCCATGCCCACGGTAAACTGACCGAGACCACCACCTATATCCAACACACGCAACGGCCTGCCCGCTTCAAGCGCCGGTAATGCCAATAACAAGTCGCGCCATATAACCGCGAGACGAATATCGCCTTTTAGTCCACCATAGACTTTGCGGGCAAATTTCTCACTCAAACCATCAAAGTTTCTGTCACTGCGTTCAATAGGCATTATTCTTGTAGCTACTTTACGGTTATTTTTGCTATTAGAACAAAATCAGTTCGGCACGCATATAGCCTGTTAAACAATTGACCACTACAATAGCGGTCATTATTCAAAGAGCTTAGATCATGCAATCTGCCACACTCACATTAACCAAACAGCTAATCTCTCGATCATCGGTCACGCCGGACGATAAGGGTTGTCAGCAATTAATGATTGAGCGCCTTGAGGCGATAGGCTTTGTGGTTGAAAGTCTGCGTTTTGACGACGTCGATAATTTCTGGGCTATACGTGGTGAGTCGGGGCCGATTCTATGCTTTGCTGGCCACACCGATGTCGTGCCTACCGGCCCTGAGGAGAACTGGACCTATCCGCCCTTTGAGCCCACTGAGCACAATGGTCAGCTCTATGGTCGCGGCACTGCAGACATGAAGGGCTCACTGGCAGCCATGATTGTTGCCGTCGAACAGTTTGTCGCCACATATCCAAATCACAGCGGCCGCATTGCCTTTTTAATCACCAGTGATGAGGAGGGCATTGCCACCAACGGCACTGTTAAAGTGGTCGAATGGCTTCAACAACAGGGCATCACCCCGGATTACTGTTTGGTCGGTGAACCGTCCAGCACCGCAAAGTGCGGCGATGTAATAAAAAACGGGCGCCGTGGCTCACTGGGCTGCGTCATGCGCATTAAAGGCAAGCAGGGTCATGTTGCCTATCCGCATCTGGCCAGCAACCCTATCCACAGCGCAGCACCGGCGCTGACAGAGCTGGCGACAGAAGTATGGGATCAGGGTAATCAGTTCTTTCCCGCCACCAGCTTTCAAATCTCCAATATCAATGCTGGCACTGGTGCAACCAATGTTATCCCTGGGGAGCTACAGGTGGTGTTTAACTTCCGTTTCTCAACGGAATCCACTGACCAGACACTGCGCCAGCGCACCGAGTCTATTCTCGATAAGCATGGCCTAACGTATGAGATGGACTGGAACCTCAGTGGCCAGGCATTTCTTACTGCTGAAGGTGAACTCGTAGAGGCTGCAGTGGCTGGCATTCTGGATGTAACTGGCATAGAGACCGAACTCTCCACGGCAGGTGGCACCTCAGATGGTCGCTTTATTGCACCCATGGGCACCCAGGTCGTTGAGCTTGGTCCGGTTAATGCGAGCATCCACCAGACCGATGAAAATGTAAATATCGCTGATTTAGATACCCTAACTTCAATTTATCAGGCAGTGTTAGCCAAGCTGCTTACGCCTTGAATCAAACTAGCTACTTTCTCTATGCTTCGACGGTACTTATCTGGGGCTCTACCTGGATCGCAATTACCTTTCAGCTGGGTGAGGTAGATCCGCTAGTCTCTGTCATCTATCGAATGGCCCTGGCATCGTTAATCCTGTTCGCCTGGTGTAAATTTCGCGGCATCCCACTGGCGCTAAAAACCGGCAATCACCGCTTTTTGGTGGCTCAGGGTGTTTCGCTATTCGGTATCAATTACTGGATGATCTATTGGTCAGAGACCTATTTGCCGAGTGGCATTATTGCCGTGCTTTTCTCTTTGATTGTGTTTTTTAACATTATTAATGCGCGGATATTTTTGCAGCGACCCACTAATTTTAAAACAGTGCTCGGCGGCATCATTGGACTGTCTGGTATCTACATGCTGTTCTATCCAGAACTGACAAAATTCGAATCCAGTGAAGGGGCTATTAAAGGTGCACTATTTGCATTGGCAGCCGTTTTTACCGCATCTCTGGGTAATATAGTGGCAACCAGAAACGGTAATGCAGGTATTTCTGTGTGGGCTATTAATGCATGGGGAACACTTTACGGAACCATGGCACTACTGATTATTGCCCTATTCACTGGCGCCACCTTCTCCTATGACAATAGCTTCGAATACATTGCCTCACTAGTGTATCTGTCTACCTTCGGCACTATTCTGGCCTTTGGCGCCTACATTAAATTACTTATTTTGATCGGTCCCGAAAAAGCCGGCTACAGCGGCTTACTGGTTCCCTTTGTGGCGATTATTTTATCGACAATATTTGAAGGCTATCAATGGACTTTGTTGGCAGTAACAGGGTTTTTACTGGCCGCCTGTGGAAACTATCTCGCGATGCGGAAATAAACCTTAGCTGGGTAATTTTTGCAGGGCAAACACATCAAAGCGCGTCGACTTACCCTCAAGACTATAGCTTGGTGTCGTATCGGCGAGATAGCCTGCATTAGCAGAACGCTTAACAACAACACGATAGCGCGCCCGTTCCAAGGCTAGCTGCAGCAACTCGCCAGCATCCCCATCGGCTCCCACAATACCATGAAATGCCTGCATCTCTTTTTTTACCTTGGCGCTCTTCTTACGCTCAGGAAACATTGGATCCAGGTAGATGATATCTGCGCAGGGATCTGCCGGTAACCCTTGCAAATAGGTTCGAGCATCAGCGTCTAACAGACTAATTCGGTCAACGATTGCCGCTAGCTCAGTATCATCATGACCAGCAAGCGCAGCACGCTGAAGACCATCGTCAAGCAAACTATGGACAACCGGATTACGCTCAAGTAGCAGCATCGTGCAACCAAGAGTCGCCAATACAAAGCCATCTGCACCCATGCCTGCAGTCAAATCTAACACCTGCGGCGCAAACTTGCCGGAAACCCCCACAGCCTTGGCGATCGCCTGACCATTGCCACCACCATATTTACGCCTATGGCTGCTGGCGCCACTATTAAAATCGCAGCGTATTGGCCCATGCTCAGCACGCACGGCCGGTACAAGACAGAGTCCGTTAGCACTGTATTGCAGATAGTAGTCTGCAAGCCCATCTTGAGTCCGGGTTTGCCTGCTATGAGTAAGATCAACCAACGGTAGACTAAGCTTGCACGCTAGAATCTCGGCATTGGGCTTAAAATTAGGGTCTGAGTAAGTGACTTTAATGGTAGGCATCGCGGTATTTTACCCCATATACTTAAGTTACTGGCCCAGGAGCGACCTGCTTTATGAAAATCTTACTGTCTATTATTGCCATTCTGGCTATTACCGCCTGTGAGCGCTATCAGGTAACAATCAATGAGCGAGAAATTTATGCGCCAACAGCCTTATTTAGTGACTATCAGATCGATGATCCAGCATTGCGCACCTGCGTAGCTCAGGCGATTACTGATCGTGATATCAGCAATCCGCAGGATCTCAAGTACCTAAATTGCGCCTATGCAGGGATTACCAATCTTGCCGGCCTAGAGCGATTTACCAAGCTGGAAACGATTAATTTTTCCAATAATAGGCTCCTAGATCTCAAGCCCCTGATGTTTTTTGGCGACCTGAAGCGACTGGACCTGCGTGAAAATACTGGGCTGTCTTGTAAGGATTTACTCAGTCTTGAGGAATTATTAGCTAACCAGCTGCTCCGACCAGAGCGCTGCAGGTAGCTATTAAATTCTTACTGCCACAGACGTTTCCAGGCCACATTTTGGTGCAGGAACATATCCACAGATGCTGTGGATAACTTTGTGGACTACCCACTGTGCAACCCGCCATAAGCCGCAAAAAACGGGCATGTTTGTTAGATTGATCATTTTTTGTACAGTTACATAAGTATATAAAAATCAATGACTTACAAATTTGTAGAGATAAAATCAATGACTTAGCGGCATTTCTTAAATTCAATTATAGAAAACCGTGCTATCTGTGGAAAAAAATCGCAATTAACAGAAATTATTTTATCAATTGGGATTGCCAGACATCATAAAAAGTGCTTAATAAATTTATTACGCGTCGATTTAGGCAGCGAAAACAGGCGCTAAATTAACTCTAACCAATCGAAACCGTCCTGCTGGCAAGCATAGTGAAGATTGCCCTGCCCGGTATAAACTTGCTCCACCGCATCGCGCACCTTATCCAAACTATTGTTCTTGTCACTAATATGACCAATCACAAGCTGTTGCAGGCGACTTTGATCAACTGACGCTAATAAACGTGCTGTTTGGTGATTATTGAGGTGTCCCCACTGGCCTCCGACACGATCTTTTAGAAATGCCGGATAGGGTCCCATAAACAGCATATCAAGATCATGGTTAGCCTCAATCAGCAATCCATCACATCTGTTGTACTGAGCCTCCACATGAGCCGTTAGCGAGCCAATATCGGTCAGCACACCAAGCTTGTGATCAATGCTGTCAAACAGATACTGAACTGGCTCCCGAGCATCATGAGGCACAGGCACTGGAGTAACAGTTAGGTCACCGACCTGAAACTCGGTATGGCTGTCGATAATATGGAAGTCTGTGATCGGGTCTTTGAGATCGCGGCTTTTTAAACAGCCCGCGGTTAGGTAAACCTTGATGCCGAACTTATTCGCTAGCGGCATAACCCCTTTCCAATGATCACTGTGTTCATGAGTCACCAGGATGGCGTTAAGGTCCTGTGGCTGCTTGCCAAGCCTAGCCAGACGCAATGTCGTTTCTTTGATAGAAAAGCCGCAGTCGACCATTAGGCAGGTGTCGCGCCACTCAATTAAAGTGGCGTTACCCTTGCTGCCGCTACCCAGGGATGCAAATCGCACTGCGCAACCCGCTCTAGGACATATTACCGCGTAATACTTTCAACAGGCGCAGGGACTCCGCCTTGTTGAGGCCCTCGCCATCAGGGCCAATAATTCGTACTTCAACATTGGCGCCAACCGACTGGACTAGCACCTGATAATTGACTTCAAGAATCTCGTCACCTGCACCACCGCCAAACCAGCGACTAAAGAACCCCTCGTCATCTGCGGTCTCTTCAGTGTAATTAACATACATGACGCCTTCCGTTCGGTTCTTATCAACGGTAACAAAACCACCGCGCTGAGCGGAATAACTGATTGAAGCCCAGGTACGGTCAAAACCAAGCTTGACCAAAATGAAGGGATCAGCCACTTCAGGGGTCATAATCTCAACTTTGGCTTCACCGCCTATATCCTGCGCCAACAGTGACACAGTTGCATACTCTGACGCAGAGGCAAGATCATTGGCCACCAGACTTAACATATCTGATTCACGCGTCAAGCTTTGGGACTGTTCAGGCCATACCCCAGCCTCTTCATTGCCTTTCGGTCTCTGCTCATGCAGCACCGAGATTTCGGTACTGTCAATCTGCACGCCTGGCGCTATTGAAAAGCGAAAGCGATGGGCATTTTCTGCATCTGAATTAAAGTTTACCCAGACTGTTTCAATAATACCGGCCGAGCCTTCAGCCTTAGCCGAAGGTATACCGTTTCGATTGAGAATATTTCGAACACGCGGCCAGACTTCACTTGGAGAGATATTGATAAGAATCCAGCGCCGACCCTCAATGGTCTGTATCTTTACCAGCTGTTCAAAGGTATTGGCAGATGCGGGTTGTGGACGCGGAACCTCATAAGCAACCAGCTCAACAGAATCCAACGGGATAGCCGGTATAGGGTATATCTGCCCCAGTGTTGCGCTATCCAGATCGGCGGGGACGACTGTCGGCTGCGTTTCTTCCGCCAGCAGATAATCATTGGAGCGATCGCGCAAACCCAACCAGCCGCAGCCAGACAGCGTTAAAACAATAACAATGGAGACGCCGGTAAGAATGTGTTTCATTGGTTATGTAGCCCCTTTGCGCGCTTTCAGCAAGCGCTTAGTAATCTGAATAGTCTGTTAAATTAACTGTACAGCGTTGACTGCTGCTGCGACCTGCGCATGGTGCTGATCGGAAAGTTTCGTCATTGGCAAGCGCAGTGAATTTTCTATCAATCCCAGCAGGCTAACGGCCCACTTTACCGGGATCGGGTTAGCTTCAACAAACATCGCGTCATGCAGCGGCAACAATATACTGTCTAGCTTGGCGGCGGCACCGCTGTCGCCCGCTAGTGCCGCTGCGCACATTTCAGACATCAATTTTGGGGCAACGTTTGCTGTCACCGAAATATCACCGTCGCCACCCAATAGCATCAACTCGCGAGCGCTGTGATCATCACCTGAATAAATAGCAAAGTCCGCTGGCCGCTGGGCAATCAGCTGCGCTGCGCGCTGCAGGTCACCAGTCGCCTCTTTGATACCGACAATATTCTCAATCTCACTCAGGCGCAGAACAGTTTCAACGTGCATGTCACAGGCAGTTCGGCCCGGAACATTATAGAGAATCTGATCTATGGCTACGGCTTCTGCAATTGCCTTGTGATGCAGATAAAGACCTTCTTGCGTGGGCTTGTTGTAGTAGGGTGTCACCAGCAGGCAGGCATCTGCACCGGCCTCTTTGGCAGCCCTGGTTAGCTCGATAGCTTCACGGGTGCTATTGGCGCCCGTACCTGCAATAACCGGAATGCGACCAGCCACCTGCCCTACAACCGCGCGGATTACGGCGCTGTGCTCAGACACATCCAATGTTGCCGATTCGCCTGTGGTGCCGACAGCGACAATGCTGTTGGTACCCTGCTCGACATGCCATTCAACAAGATTTCTTAGCGCGCTCCAGTCCACGTCCAGCGAATCTGAATGCATGGGTGTCACCAGCGCGACAATACTTCCCCTAATCATGTTTTTTCCTTAACGTCCAAATAAAGTTCAGTGACTGCCAAGCCACTGACCAGCCTACCCATTAACGTTGCTGGCCGAATAGTCGCCAATGGTACTGATGGGCCTGAAGCGGCACAAGTGAAACCTCAAACTCAGGCCGCTTTGCGGCGTCTTTTCTTTCTATCGGGCAGATTATATAAATCAGCCTCACCCTCTGGGCGGTTTTTAAAGCGCCGGTGCACCCACAGATATTGCTCAGGCTTTAGCAGCACCATCTCTTCAACCAGTTTGTTTATCCTGCTGGTATCAATAACATCGTCGCCCACCGGAAAGTCTTCCAGCGCAGGATAGACAGTAATTTTATAACCTTTAGTGCCAGGCAATCTAACGTGGCTAAAAGGCACAACTGCAGCGCCGGTTTTCTGGGCAAAACGCGCCGTGGCATAGACAGTCGCTGCCTGGATTCCAAAGAAAGGGACAAATAACCCCTGCCCAAGACCATAGTCCTGATCTGGCCCGTACCAGAGTGAACGGCCATTTTTTAGCGCCTTCATGGTACCGCGCACATCTCTGCGCTCAAATACCATGCCATCGCCCAACCCCTGCTTAAGGCGACCACGGGCCTGCAAAAAATCGTAGACCGGATTGCCATGGGCTCGATACATACCGTCCATTTGAAATACCGATGAGATCCCTGCGGTGCCTATCTCCAAGGTCGTGTAATGAATACCCAGCAACATTACACCGCGATCTTTAACCGCACTGAGATGTTCAAGCCCCTCAAACTGCAACAGTTTGGCAAAACGTTTTTTCGACCACCACCAGGCAATACCGACTTCCATCAGAGCCATGCCCATATTGATAAAGTTCGCCCGCAGCATATCTTTGTGTTGCTCGGGGGCCTGATCGGGAAAGCACAGTTCAATATTTCGTTGAGCGATCGTTTTACGACGACTCGGAAAGCGATAAATAAGTAGCCCTATACCTTTGCCCAGTATCAGCAGCAATGGGTATGGCAGCATGGTAATGGCACGCCAAACACCAAAGGCCAGCCAGATTGGCCAGTGGCGCGGATGCAGCAAAGTGGCTTTGAATTGCGTGCCTTTAGAGCGCATTGTTCAGGGACCTAAATAAGATTGCCAATAGCAACATCTGGATTTACATCAGCCTGATAGTCAACGCCCTCGACCTCAAAACCAAATAACTTGAGAAACTCCTCCTTGTAACCAACGAAGTCCGTCAGCGCATGGAGGTTTTCGGTACTGATATTAGCCCATGCGTCGGCAACCTTGGCTTGAATTTCCTCACGCATCTCCAGCTCATCAACTCGCAGACGCCCCTCTTCATCGGTGCGCGGACTGTCGCTGTAGAGACATTCTGTAAACAATCGGTACAGCTGCTCAATACAGCCTTCGTGGCTGCCATCGAGCTTCATCTCTTTAAATAGCATAGCCAAATACAGTGGCATTATAGGGATCGCTGAACTCGCTTGAGTTACCACGGCTTTGAGCACTGATACTCGCGCATCACCGCCAGTGGCCGCGAGCTTGTCACGAATGGCCAGCACTTTGGTATCTAGATCTTTCTTGGCCTGACCAATGGTGCCATCCCAGTAAAGGTCCCAGGTGATCTTCTCACCGATGTAGGTAAAGGCCGTGGTTTTAGCACCTTCAGCCAGCACGCCGGCTTCATCCAGAGCATCTATCCACATCTGCCAATCTTCACCGCCCATGACCGCTACTGTGTCAGCAATTTCCTGATCATTGGCCGCATCTAGACTAAATTCCTGGATGGTTTCTTTGTCGGTATTAATCCCGCGCATCGTGATATTTTTCCCCACTGGCTTCAGCGTGGAATTAAACACCTCACCGGTTTTTGGATGCTGACGACGCGGCGCGGCAAGACTATAGATAACCAGATCGACCTGGCCTAGGTCCTCTTTAATCGTGGCAATAGTGCGCTGCTTTACATCATCGGAAAACGCATCACCATTCAGGCTCTTGGCATAGAGGCCATCCTGCTCGGCAAACGTGTGAAAAGCAGCGCTGTTGTACCAGCCAGCAGTACCGGGCTTGGTTTCAGTGCCGGGCTTCTCAAAAAATATGCCCAGTGTCGACGCGCCACCGCCAAATGCCGCTGTGATTCGCGCCGCCAAACCATATCCGGTGGAAGAGCCTATGACTAACACACGTTTGGGGGCAACAATCGGCCCCTGAGCCTTGATGAAATCAATCTGATTCTTAACATTGGCTTCACAGCCAGTCGGATGCGTAGTGATACACATAAAACCGCGAACGCGGGGCTTAATAATCATGCAAATGTCTCCATACTTTGTGTCGGTTGTGCGCGCTAGAATTCAAGCGGCAATGATACAGTAATGCCCCTAATCTAGTAAGCTTTGTTCAGGACTTAAAACCGCGCCAGTGCTATGCTGTAGGAAATAACAGGCGACACATATAATAATCAGGCGTTTTAATGTCCCAACTCAAAAATCTGCCCTACCCGTTTATGCGGCCAGAGTTTCTTCAAGCCTTGGAAGTCAGTAAAAGTGCTTCTCAACAATCTGGCTGGGAGCCAATTCATCTATCCTTAGCCGATGGACAGCAAACCGGGTTTATGCCGCTGTATCTCAAACATCACTCGATGGGCGAATATGTTTTTGACCATGCCTGGGCCAACGCCTACCATGAGAATGGTCTTGAGTATTTCCCCAAGCTGTTAACCGCAATCCCCTTTACCCCATCAGCTGGCCCGCGTATTCGCGGCATAGAACAGCTCGATAGCGAGCACTGTAATCAGTTGTTTGAAGAGGTACTCGCGGTAGCCGATGAGACCGACGCGTCGAGCTGGCATTTGCTGTTTCCACAAGCTAACCAGCTAGCGTTGTTTGATGACCCCCGCCTACTGCAAAGAAGCGGCGTGCAATATCATTGGCACAATCGTAACTACGCCAGCTTCGATGATTTTCTAGCCAGCATGAATTCGCGCAAACGCAAAATGGTGCGCAAAGAGAGGGCTGAAATTGCCCGGCAAAATATTGCTGTTGAGGTACTGGTCGGCAGCGATATTGGCGAGGAGATCTGGGCGCTTTTTTACCAGCTTTATGAGCGCACCTATGCCAAGCGCAACGGAACCAGAGGCTATTTAACGCGAGAATTTTTCACCCAGATAGCCGCCTCTATGCCGGAGCAAATTGCGATGGCCGTGGCCAGTCAGGATGAAATTCCAATCGCCTGTGCGCTGTACTTTTTTGATGCCGAAACACTGTATGGGCGCTACTGGGGCAGCGTTGCTGAATTTTCCTATCTACATTTTGAACTCTGCTACTACCGTGGTATCGAGTTTGCTATAGAGCGAGAATTACAGCGCTACGATGCAGGTGCTCAGGGCGAGCATAAGCTGATGCGCGGTTTTGAGCCCATTAGAACGCATTCACTGCATTGGATAAGGCACCCGCAGTTCAGGGACGCCATTGCACGATTCTTAACTCAGGAAGCACTATCTATCGATAGCCATATGCAGCAGGCAGAAGAGTTGCTGCCGTTTAAAAAACCCCAGTAGAAGAGCTACCACTCACCTGTGTTTGGCATAGATGCCCAGGGCTCAAGAACAGGAAGCGCATCGCCACGCTGTAGTAATTCGATAGAGATATTGTCCGGTGAACGCACAAATGCCATATGACCATCACGCGGTGGACGGTTAATAATCACCCCAGCCTGCATTAGCTTTTCACAGGTTTCATAAATGTTGTCGACGCGATAAGCGAGATGCCCAAAATTGCGGCCACCGCTATATTCCTCAGGATCCCAGTTATAGGTCAGCTCAATAACTGGTGCACTACTCTGTTTTGCCGTTTCCAAGTCTGCGACGGCGGCCAAAAAAACCAGCGTAAAGCGTCCAGCTTCGCTGTCTTTTCTAAACACCTCGGTAAGACCCAGCCCGTCACAGTAGAAAGCCAAAGACTGTTCAAGATCTGAAACTCGAACCATGCTGTGTAGATATTGCAGGCCCATAATATTTCCCTGTCCGGAAGATTATTTAACGTCAGATACTATAGCGCGAGATAACGTATGTCGCTCAACAATTTTACTAGGTGGGTCATAAACCGACCAGCATCACCGCCGTTAATAACTCTATGATCATAGGATAAACACAGCGGCAACGTTAGACGCGGCACAAACTCAGTGCCATTCCACTGCGGTTTAATCTGCGATTTTGACACACCTAAAATACCAACCTCAGGCGCATTAACTATGGGTGTAAAGCCAGTGCCACCAATGGCTCCAAGGCTGGATAATGTAAAGCAGCCTCCCTGCATATCAGAGGGCTTGAGCTTTCCATCGCGCGCCATACCCGCCAGAGACATAATATCTTCAGAGATTTCCCAGATTCCTTTTTCATTGGCATCTTTAATCACGGGAACCACCAAACCACGAGGCGTATCCACTGCCATACCTACATTGATAAAATGCTTCTGAATGTAATGTTCGCCATCGCCAGCCAATGAGCGATTAAACTCAGGATTGGCCTGTAGTGATGTGGCTATTGCCTTGATCAAGAAAGCAACTGGCGTAACGCGGATGCCACGCTTTTCACCCTCAGCCTTAAGTGACTTGCGGAAGTCTTCAAGCTCAGTAATATCAGCATCATCGAACTGGGTAACATGGGGCACATTGAGCCAGTTGCGCTGCATATTGTTGGCGGTTAACTTTTGAATTTTGCTAAGTTTTACAGATTCGATCTCACCGAACTGACTAAAGTCGACCGTTGGGACCGCAGGGATACCCGCGCCACTCCCTGCTGATTCAGTTGATGGATTATTAAGTGCATTTTTTACATAGTCATTAACATCGTCTTTCTGAATGCGACCACGGGGGCCAGTACCAGAGACCTTATCCAGGCTTACACCCAACTCTCGCGCCAGCAAGCGCACTGAGGGGCCAGCGTAAACACCGGTTGTAGCAGAATCTTCTGCAATCGGTGCAGCCACTGATGGCGTCGCCACCTGAGGTTTAGCAGCGGGTGCAGGTTCAGAAGCAGCGGCCTCTGCAAGCTGAGGTGCGGGCGCCGCTGCTGGCGGTGCAGCTTCTTCAGCTGACGCGCCTGCCACTTCCAGGATCGCGACCTGACTACCGGTGCGTAATTTATTACCTTCTGATGCAAGAATTTTAATCACTGTCCCGGCATGAGAAGAAGGCACATCCATAGTCGCCTTGTCAGACTCCAACACAATTAACGTGTCGCCCTCTTCAACCTGATCACCAACCGCAACGGCAATTTCAATCACATCAATTTCATCATCGCTACCAATATCGGGCACGACAATCAGCTGCTCAGATGCAGCCGCAGGAGCAATCTCTGTCACAGCAGCAGCTGGTTCTTTTGCGGGGGGCTCTACCACCTTTTCGGCGTGAGTTTCTTTCTCTGGTTCAGCTTCGCCGACAGCCTCTGCCGCCGTTTCTATCTCGGCAATCGCATCGCCGATCTTCACCGTCGCACCGTCCGCGACAAGATACTTGACCAACACACCAGAATGGGGACTTGGCACGTCCATCGTAGCCTTGTCTGACTCCAGTACTAACAGGGAATCTTCCAGCTCCACGGCATCACCTGGCGTCAAATTCAATTCAATTACATCGACGCTCTCTGCACCACCAAGATCCGGAACTGTTACGATTTCTATTGCCACTTTATATCCCTTTTTATAAATACTTTAACGTTGCTTTTTAAGGCCCAATTTACAGGTAGAGAGGGTTAGCTTTCTCTGGGTCTATGTCAAATACCGCAATTGCCTCGGCAACTACTGTCGCCTTAATCGCGCCCTGGTCTGCCAGCGCTTTTAAAGCAGATACGACAATAAAGTAACGGTCGACTTCAAAGAAATGACGCAGCGCAGTACGGCTGTCACTGCGGCCAAATCCGTCGGTGCCCAGTACGCTCATTGGGGTGCTAATATAGCTGCGCATCTGCTCTGCATAGTTTTTCATATAATCAGTCGCGATAACCACAGGTGCACTGCTATCACCCAACTGCTCTGCTATGTAAGACTTTTTCGCCTTTTTAGTTGGATGCAGCAGATTCCAACGATCAATCGCCTGACCCTCACGCACCAATTCATTAACACTGGTCAGACTCCAGATATCGGCATCGACCTTATAGTCTTTCGCAAGAATTTCCGCGGCGGCAATCACTTCATTTAGAATGGTGCCAGCGCCCATCAGCGTTACATTAAGTGCTTTGCTTGATGCTTTTTTGGCCACTGCAGGAAGCCTGTACATACCTTTGATGATGCCCTCCTCGGCACCTTCTGGCAGTTCGGGCTGAACATAGTTTTCGTTCATAGTTGTCAGGTAGTAGAAGCAATTTTCTTTATCTTCAAACATGCGCTTGATACCGTCCTGAACGATCACTGCCAGCTCGTAGCTGTAGGCAGCATCATAACTTTTACAGTTCGGAATGGTATTAGCCAGAATCAGGCTGTGGCCATCTTGGTGCTGTAACCCTTCACCGTTAAGTGTGGTTCTTCCCGCTGTAGCACCAATCAAAAAGCCTCGCGCCTGGCTGTCGCCAGAGGCCCAAGCCAGGTCGCCAATACGCTGGAAACCAAACATTGAGTAAAAGACATAAAATGGAATCATCGGGCATGCGCTGGTACTGTAAGCAGTCGCTAGCGCCAACCAGGCTGACATAGCACCAGCTTCATTAATACCCTCTTCGAGAATAACGCCCTTTTTATCTTCTTTGTAATACATAATCTGCTGGTGATCGTGGGGCACATATTGCTGGCCAGCTGAGGTGTAGATGCCCAGCTGACGGAACATGCCTTCCATACCGAAGGTACGCGCTTCATCCGGCACAATAGGTACCACAGACTTGCCAATATTCTTGTCTTTTACCAATGTCGACAACACCCTAACAAATGCCATGGTGGTAGAGATTTCACGTTTACCACTACTCTCAAGCTGCTTTTTGAAGGCGCTTAACGGTGGCACCATCATGGGTTCGAAGTGGTGTTTACGTGCAGGCAACGGGCCACCCAAAGCTTCACGGCGACGCTTCATGTACGTCAGCTCTGGGCTGTCGTCGGCGGGACGGTAGTAAGGCACCTCGGCAAGCGCATCATCAGAGATAGGCAGGCCAAAGCGATCACGGAATTTGCGCAAGCTATCCATATCAAGCTTTTTGACCGAATGGGTATCGTTGGCAGCCTGGCCATCGCCAAGACCGTAGCCTTTAACCGTATGCGCCAGAATTACGGTAGGCTTACCTTTACTCGCAACCGCTTCAGAATAGGCAGCATAGACCTTGTAGGGGTCATGACCACCACGGTTAAGCGCCATAATCTGGTCGTCTGTCATATCTTTGACCAGCTCAAGTAACTCTGGGTACTTGCCAAAGAAATGCTCGCGGGTGTAAGCGCCACCGTTGTACTTATAGTTCTGCAGCTCGCCATCGCACACTTCATTCATGCGCTTAATCAGCATGCCGCTCTTATCTTTTTCTAGCAGGGCATCCCAATGACGGCCCCAAACTACCTTAATAACATTCCAACCGGCACCGCGGAACACGCCTTCAAGCTCTTGCATAATCTTGCCATTGCCACGTACCGGGCCATCCAGGCGCTGCAGGTTACAGTTGATAACAAAAATCAGATTTTCCAGACCTTCGCGGCCCGCCAATGAGATTGCCCCCAAGCTTTCCGGCTCATCACATTCACCGTCACCCAGGAAGGCCCATACTTTCCTATCTCCACGCGCCACCATGCCGCGCGCTGACAGGTAACGCATTACGTGCGCCTGGTAAATCGCCTGGATTGGACCAAGACCCATGGACACTGTGGGAAACTGCCAGTAGTCTGGCATTAACCAGGGGTGCGGGTATGACGACAGGCCAGTGCCGTCAACTTCACGACGAAACTTGTCTAGCTGCTCTTCACTCAAGCGGCCCTCAAGGAATGAACGCGCATACATGCCAGGCGCACTGTGCCCCTGAAAGAAAACCAAATCGCCTAGGTTATCGCCTTCATTACCACGAAAAAAGTAGTTAAAGCCGATATCATAAAGCGTTGCTGCCGATGAAAAACTGGCGATATGACCACCAATACCTTCACTCTGCTTATTAGCCCGCATAACCATGGCCAGCGCATTCCAGCGCACCAATGAACGAATGCGCCGCTCCATAAATAGATCGCCGGGCATAGCTTTTTCGCGGTTGACGGGAATGGTGTTACGAAAAGGGGTAGTCACCGATTGCGGCAATTGAACCCCTGTCTCGGCAGCATGCTCCTGCAACTGACTAAGAATATAGTTAGCCCTGTCGTCTCCTTGAGCGCGACAGATTGAATCAAAGGCATCTAGCCATTCTTGAGTTTCAGTGGGATCTAAATCCTGCGACATGCGGCACCAATTTAAGTTAATTAACTGACAGGTTAGAGGATCACCCTGAGGCGTCAAATCCATAACCAATTGAGGGGCGCAATTTTAATGTAGCTAAGCTACAAAATCAACCGTAAAGCCATAAGCCTACGATTCGTTTTTTGAACATTCCACTTGAATATATCTATCTAACCGTCTGTTTTTAAACAAATAAATAAAAGACCCCCTAAAAACCTAACAAGTTAGTTTAACTACAAAAAAAGGGGGCTTAAAGACGAGGCTTCAAAAATCATACTCATATGCCTGTCCTACCTCACGTAAATCCAGCGCTGTATTCTCAGCGCTCGCATCTGCCGTCTCTACCCACAGTGCGCGGGGTGCATCCAGCAGTAACCGACTGTAGGCGTCCTGCAGAGAGGCGACGGTCACAGCTTTAATCGCCAGCGCCAGCTGTGCACGGAAATCAAACTGCCGATAGCCAAGTCCGACAGACTCCATAAAGCGGCTATTCATCTCGGCCAGATTCTTAGGCTTCTCTTCCAGGCTGTTCAACACTGACGTCTGGTAGCGCTTGAGATCCTTATTCGTAAGCGCGTTAACATCTGCGCTATAGCCGCTTATAAATTGATTGAATTCATCCCTTAGGCGCGCCTCATCAGCAACCGGCGACTGGACTAACATTGCCAACCCAGGTACTCGAGCCTGATTACTGGCAAAAGCAGACACCACATAGCCCAGCTGTTTTTCAGTCCTCAGGCTATTATAAAACGGCGACGAGAGCATCTCCGCAAGCAGTAACATCTTAGCGCGCTCTTCGAGGCTATCCTCTGCCCCCTGTAAATAGAGCGTCACTACCGAATCGGCATGGTCCACAGGAATCTGGGCATTCACTTCAGCCTGCTCAAGCCTGGCAATTTTAACCGGCGCATCAATCTTTTTGAGGGCCATGGTATCTGCGACCCGGTCAACAAGCACCTCAGCCTCAGCTCGCCCATGATTACCGCTTACCAGCATTTCAACTGACACTTCCTGTAGCAGGTCCGCAGAAAATGCCTGCAAATCAGCCATACTTATTTGCTCTAGTACCGGCAACTGCTGTAGCGGGGTCCAATTACCCTTAATCATTGCATAGAGACCCGCAATAACCTGACGGAACGGATATTCACGCTGAAAATTGGCTAGCTGACGCAGTCGTGTGCTCTTAAGCCTGTCGAAGCGGTCCTGATCCCATTCAGGGCTCAGCAAGGCACTGAGAATATTATCAAGCAATATCGACTGCTTATCAGAATAGCCTCCCACCACAATTGAGATACCCCGATTATTGGCGCTCAACGAAAAACTCAACCCCGCCTCAGTCGCTGGATATACCTGCGCCCCAAGTTGATCATTAATCAGATCCAGGTAAAGCTGCGTTGCCGTCAGCCCCTCTATAGTTGAGGCTTTATCGGTCTTCAGCTGGGTAATGATATGGGCCTTGGGTACAGCAAAATCTGTATCCAACAGATGCCAAGCACTGAGCCCCTCTTGCGCCATGAGCTGCTGCGGTTTATCAATACCAGGATCTACTTGAAGTTCCAAACTTGCTGGAATGTAAGGGTTGCGCTCGGGCAGTCGTAGCTCGTCAATCTCAGGAGGCTGTTGCCAGCGCGCCAATAATTCAGTAGCAACGGGGTTTACCGCGAAAGGCGCCTGATAACGCAGACTTATCTTGTCTGCCTGAACCTCTGGCGCCGTTAGCATAATAAACAGATTATCCGCGGTTAACTGATCTGCCACCTGCCTGATCAACTGCGCATCGAAATCTGTCATCAGATAACTGGCACGCAGCACCTCTGTTACTGGGTAGTGCTGCATCTGTCCCGCCAGCCCAGATACATAACCCATGGGGTTCTGCTTTTCCTGATACTTAAACGCTATAGCAGCCATTCTTGCGCGCTCTTCATAGCGCCAGTTCTGGATGCCCTGCTCGCGAATCAACTCGATCCAGGCAAAGGCCAGCTCAACAATGTCATGCTGATGCTCAAGACCTGATGGCGTCAGCGCAATATCAATCGAAAACAAACTGGCACTGCGATCTTCAAGACCGCCACCAGCACTTAGACTCTCTGCCCAGCCCTTGTTTTTTAACAGCTGCAACAGGCTGCCCTCAGCTTCATGACCCAACAGAGCGGCGAGATATCTGGCGGGCTTCTGCTGCCAGTAGGGCAACATTTTTGGCAGCTGGAAATTTAAACTTAACTCACGCAAATCTTTGAGTGGCGTCATGGAAATCGTCAGAGGCAGGCGATCGGCCTGGAAGAATCGGTCTACATGAGGCTCAACCTGGACATTGTTGTTATTAATCACAGAAAAGCGCGGCTTGACAATGGCTTCGAGCTCATCGAGATCCTCTCGCCCCAACACCACCAGTTTCATTAGGTTGGCAGAGTAATATTTGTTGTACAGCGCAATTAAATCGTCACGCACTGGGCGACCCTGCGGGCCTTCACGGTCAGCCAACGTCGCCAAATTGCCCACAGTAAACTTAGCCATTGGATGGGCAGGATCGAGCTGCTCCTGAAGCACATCCCACTGGCGGCGACCGTCATCCTTAATTTTTAAGCGGTATTCAGATTCAACCGCATTGCGCTCGCGATCGACGTATTTGGCATCAAAATTAGGACTGGAAAAAAAGGGTGCAAAACGATCCAGAGCCTGCTCAAGATAGCTGGCGTCTATATCAAAAAAGTACGTCGTATTTTCCAAACCTGTCCCGGCATTATGGGTGCCGCCATGCTCACTGATAAAAGTCTGGTAGTCACCGGGCTCAGGGTAGCGTTTGGTGCCCAAAAACAGCATATGCTCAAGAAAATGGGCGAGGCCCTCGCGCTCTACCGGGTTTTGGTAACTGCCAATATGCACATCCAGAGACGCTGCCGCCTTATCTGTATCTGGATCCGAAATAAGAAGCACATCAAGCTGGTTTTCTAGCTGGATATGGCGATATTGACGCTGATCACTAGCACTTTTAATCACTTGTTCAGCGATTGCTGTGTTGACCGACCGGCCCGGGGAAACAGCTGAGCTGCAGCCTTCAAGAAAAAGGACTGCGGCCGATAACAGCGCAACAAGCCGGATGGAAAATGCTGTGGGCGAACTACACTGCAGGCCTGCGAAACTATCCCTGATCATCGTTGTTTTTCCTCTGTATTGTATTATTGTTCAGCCAGCCACTTACTCGACGTCTGTAGCCAGTTCTCTCTCATCAGTCGAACCGCTGCCATTGCGTGGCCAGGCGTTATAGACGGCCTTCACCAGAGTCGCCAACGGTATGGCAAAAAACACCCCCCAAAAACCCCAGATTCCACCGAAGAACAACACCGCAACAATAATGGCGACCGGATGCAGATTAACCACTTCAGAGAACAGTAACGGCACCAACAGGTTGCCATCGACAAACTGAATAAAACCATAGACCATGAATAACCAGAAAAAATCACCTGTGTAACCCCATTGCACATAGCCCACTAACAGCACAGGAATGGTTACCACCGTTGCACCTATGTAGGGGATAAGCACAGATAGCCCTACCAGCAAGGCTAAAAGTGCAGCGTAGTTGAGATCCAGGATTAAAAAAGCGATAAAGGATGTGCCGCCAACAATAAGAATTTCAATCGCTTTACCGCGTATATAGTTAGCAAATTGCACATCCATCTCAGACCAAATAGTCGTCATTACGGTGCGCTCTTTGGGCAACAGATTAGACAAAAATCCAATTAGAATATCCTTGTCTTTAAGCATAAAGAGCACTAATAAGGGCACGAGAAACAAGTAGATCATAATACCCAGTAAGCCTGGGAAACTACTGATTGAAAGCGAAAGAATCTGCTCTGCCAGATTAGCCATCTCCTGCGATACGCGGCCCCAGATCATCTGAAACTGGTCCGGGGTGATATAGTCACTGTATGTTTCCGGGAGGGTAATCAGCAGTTCTCTTAGCTGACCAACCATATTTGGCACCTCTCCAAGCAGCAGTGAAGTCTGACGGCCTACAATGGGAATAAGAACAACTAGCACAGCGATAAAGCCAAGCACGAATAGCAGATAGGTTGTGGTGACCGCAAGGGTCTGAGAAAACCCCCGGCGACGCAGTGTATTAACCAGGCCCTGCAGTAAAAAGGCGAGAATCAACGCCGTAAACACAGGCCCCAAAACAGTGCCTAACGTCGCCATGACAATCAGTGAAATGCCTAATATCACCGCCAGCAACACGGCCTCTTCGTTGCCGAAGTACTGCTCAAACCATCGATGAATTACCTGCTTCATGCGTATTCCTTTAATTGGTAGGCACGGACAACCCAATATTGCCGTGGTCCTTTGCAGGGGCTATCTGACCTGAAACTAGTGCATATTTCAACTGTCGAACTAAACTCAGTTATCCGGTAAAGTATGGTCACTTTTTTTAAAGGTATTGACGTCCAATTTTGAAACTCCCAGAAAACCTAAAACGCGCTGGTCTGCGCCTCTTTTCCAGTCTGCTTGTCACTGGAATACTGGGTCTGTTGCCTAGCACAGCCGCCATGTCTGCCGATATCAAGTTGCCACTGCTGGGGGACAGCGCCTCGGGCATCGTGTCCAAGCAGCAAGAATATCAGCTGGGCAGGCTGTGGCTAAAAAGCTTCCGTAGTCGCGTACGTGAGTATGACGACCCCCTAATGCAGCAATACCTCGAGCAACTGCTTTACAACCTGGCGACTTACAGTGACCTTGAAGACCCGCGACTTGAGTTAGTGATTGTTAAAAACCCCTCCATGAATGCTTTCGCGGTTCCCGGAGGTGTAGTGGGTTTCCACACTGGCGTCTTTGCCTTCGCTGAAAATGAAGACCAGATGGTATCGGTGCTGGCTCACGAGCTGGCGCATCTCAGCCAGCGACACTTTGCCCGAGGCGTCGAAGCCCAGAGGGCATCCTCCGTGATCAATATGGCCGCGCTGCTGGCAAGCCTGGTGATTGCCGCTACTGCCGGCGGCGATGCTGGCATGGCAGCTATTACCTCAACTCAGGCTATGAGCATGCAGGGGCAGCTGCGCTATAGCAGATCCAATGAGAAAGAAGCTGATCGTATGGGCATGCAGACCATGGAGCGCGCCTCCCGCGACCCTGCCGCTGTCGCCGGCATGTTTGAAACCATGCTTAAGGCCACACGCTACAGTGGCAGTCGGCTACCAGAATTTTTACGCTCTCACCCGGTAACCGAAAGGCGCATCTCCGATGCTCGCGCTCGAGCAATGGGCCACACTATGCGTCACTATGAAAGCAATCCAGAGTATTTTCTGATGCAGTCGCGTGCCCTAGTGGCGATGGAGACATCTGCAAAAGACTCCGTTAAGCGCTTTCAGGCCAAACTGGACAGCAATACGCAACAGGCAGATGCGGCTAACTATGGCCTGGCGCTGGCCTATATCAGGCTCGGCGAGTATGCCAAAGCCGATAAACTTTTAAAGACGCTGATTGCAACCAATCCTCAGTTGCTCACCTTGCGTCATTCTGATATCGAGCTGGATGTAGCTCGCCAAGATTATGCTACGGCCCTGACCAAACTCAACCAGCTCCTGCGGATTAACCCCAACAACTACCCTCTCACCAGACTCAAGTCCGAAACACTTTGGCAAGCGCATCGCTATGAAGAAGCAGGGGAAGTACTTACCGCCCTGTCGAGAATGCGCCCTGAAGACCCAATGGTCTGGTACCAGCTGGCAGAGGTACGCGGATTGGCCGGCAACATCTCTGGCGTGCATCAGGCTCGCGCTGAATATTTTATCTTGGTCGGCGCCTTCGACAAAGCCAGAGACCAATTAAGCCTTGCCGTGAAGCTGGTTGCTCTAGACTTCAAACGCTCAGCTATCATCCGGCAGCGGTTGACCGATATTGCTGCCATGGAAGACCAGCTTAAAAAACTCTAAGCAGGCTCTCTGCCAACAAAGCGCAGGCTACCAGCTCGCATTGCCACAAAACACCGAGAGACACCAAGCGTACATTTGCTACATATAGCTGGCGACGAGCGACAGATTGTGTGACTGTGGCACCCGGATCGCCTCTCTGTCTTTACAAATTATGGCATTAAATGAGGCCATCTGATCACACCGTTCAGTCGCTTCAATCCCTTTCTGATCAAACCTTAACGACTGCCCAAGCTTAGCTATGGGCACATTGCTCAGGACCCTATCATGAATACTATCGCTTCTCGCATTGGCAGAACTCTGCTTGCGCTGTGCTTATTGTTAGCGTTTACCACCGCAACCCAAGCAACCTGCATTACCACCAATTCAGACTCACCTGAAAATACAATCACTGGCTGCAAAGCCTTTCAGTCAAACACCACGGGAGCCTCGAATACCGTCAATGGCTATTTGGCCATGCAACATAATACGACCGGCGGCTGGAACTCAGCTGTGGGTAATCTGACCATGCAGTACAACACCACCGGCTCACGCAATACCGCCACTGGTGGCGAGGCACTACTAAATAACACCACGGGCAATAATAATACGGCAACGGGATTTCTAGCCCTGGGCAATAGCAAAACCGGTGAGAATAATACCGCCACTGGCGCCCAGGCGCTGTATACCAATACTACCGGCTACGAAAATACAGCTACCGGGATGCAGGCACTGTTTGCCAACACCACTGGCTACCACAATACCGCCACAGGTGTATTGGCGCTCTACAGCAACACGACTGGGCACTTCAATACGGCTATTGGCTTTAAGGCTCTACAAAACAATACAGGGATGACGGACACCTATAGCAAAGGTGGCACCTCAAATACGGCGGTCGGCTATCAAACCCTGAGCGCGAACACCACCGGCTGGCAAAATACAGCTATTGGTGAATCTGTACTCACCAACAATACTATTGGCGCGCATAACACAGGCATAGGTGAGGATTCCCTATTTAATAATCTCTCCGGTAACCACAACACTGCCTGGGGTGAATCCACGCTCTATAACAATACTGCGGGCAGCGATAATGTCGCTGGCGGCTACTATGCGCTCAATGCCAGCACTGGGAGTAACAATGTTGCTATAGGACATCAGGCCTCTTACCTACTGGCCAGCGGTGACTTTAATACCAGCCTCGGCTATCAGGCCGGAGTCAACGCCACCAGCGGTAGTTACAATATTACTATTGGCAATAATGGCAAGGCCGCAGATAGCAACACCATCCGTATTGGTACGCCGGGCAGCTCAACCACTGGCGTCACTACCGGCCAAAACAGGACCTTTATGGCCGGCATATCTGGCCGCGGCGTGGTTGGCTCCGCTGTTTATATCGCCTCTAATGGGCAGCTGGGCATACTGTCATCCTCGAAACGCTTTAAGAAGAATATTCGCTCTTTGGATAGCCATCACAGCAATATTCTTGATTTACGACCGGTAACATTTCGGTATAAAGAAGCCGACGCGGAAGGTGGCCACCCACTTCAATATGGCCTGATCGCAGAGGAAGTTGCCGAGATATTTCCCGACCTCGTAGAGTACGATGGGAATGGCGAACCTGCCACTGTCTACTATCATCTGCTGACGCCACTGCTATTAGCTGCCTTACAGCAAGAGCATAAAAGTAGCGAGCAGCAGCGGGTAGCTATGCGCCTCTTGCACAAGCAAAATGAGGACTTTAGAACAGAAATGATGGCCTTCCGCGAGCAGATTAGACGCCAGGCTGCAGAGATAGCTGTGATCAGCACCAGACAAGACAACAGTCGGGTAGTGAGTCAACGCTCGAGCTATTAGGTTCAGGAAAAAGAGTGGGCGTGGCCATCAGCTGGTTGCGCTCATTAACAAGAATCAGGCAGACTTGAAATCCATCATGCGCCCAAGCGAAACCATGGCCTGTTCGCCAAGTGCCGGATCAACAGACACCTCGTTACTGCCCTGCTCCAGGCAAGCCAGAAGATTCTCTAGGCTATTCATACCCATCCAGGGACAGTTGGCACAGCTACGGCAGCTGGCACCACTGCCACCAGTGGGAGCAATCAGTAATTCCTTATCGGGCACTGCCTGCTGCATTTTATAAAAAATACCCTGATCTGTAGCCACAATCATCTGCTGCTGCGGCAGCTTGGCCGCAGCGGCAATAAGCTGCGAGGTTGAACCCACCCAGTCGGCAATCTCCACCACTGACTCAGGAGATTCAGGGTGCACCAACACAGCAGCGTTTGGATAAACGTTCTTGAGGTCCAGAATCCCCTTGGCCTTAAACTCTTCGTGAACAATACAGCTACCGTCCCACATCAACATATCAGCGCCGGTATTTTTCTGCACATAGGCGCCCAGGTACCTGTCTGGTGCCCAGAGAATTTTCTCACCCTGGCTATCGAGATAGTCGACAACCGCCAGCGCAATACTGGAGGTCACAACCCAATCGGCACGCGCTTTAACTGCCGCCGAGGTATTGGCATAAACCACCACGGTGCGATCCGGGTGCTGATCGCAAAATGCCGAAAACTCATCTGCCGGGCAGCCCACATCCAGCGAGCAGGTGGCCTCGAGTGTCGGCATGAGCACTCGTTTTTCAGGGGTCAGGATCTTTGCTGTCTCGCCCATAAACTTAACACCAGCAACCACCAACGTCTGGGCTGGATGATTATTGCCAAAACGCGCCATCTCGAGACTGTCAGATACAGTACCACCGGTCTCTTCGGCCAGAGCCTGAATTAGAGGGTCGGTGTAATAATGGGCAATTATCACCGCATTTTTAGCCACTAACTGCGCCTTGATCTGCGCCTGTAACTCGACAACACGCTCGTCACTTATGGCAGGTTCAACAGGCACCTGATTGAGATACTTTTCAACCACCTCGCGCTGACTTGGATTATCGACCACCTGAATGTGCTGTTGCGTATCAGACATGATGCAGAACTCTTGAGACTTTAATTAAAACGTCGATAGCCAGTAAACGACAGCGACTAACACAACTGCCAGTACAGCGACCACTGCCATTGCATCAGCGGTTGCATCGCCATCTGTGTTCGGTTCTATTTGCTTACCCATTGTTGTAGCCCTGTGTGTGTTTGAAAGGCGCGCATTCTATCAATCTATGAGCGCCCTGTCTTGCTTTCAACCCGATTGGTTATTCCACTAACGCAGCGTCTTATAGACAAATAGCCATTTAAAAAAACAGCGACTGCGGCTATTATAGCGGCCCCAAATCAGTAGTACCCAAAACGGATCTTCATGTACCAATACGACCAGTACGACCAGAAAATTGTCGATGAGCGCGTTGCCCAGTATCGCGACCAAACCAAGCGCTACCTTGCCGGAGAAATCAGCGAGGAAGCGTTCTTACCGCTGCGCCTGCAAAACGGCCTGTATATTCAGCGCCTAGCGCCTATGTTACGTATCGCCGTGCCCTACGGACTAATGTCGAGCCGTCAGGTGCGCAAGATTGCCGATATCAGCCGCAAGTTCGACAAAGGCTATGTGCACTTTACCACCAGACAAAATATCCAACTGAACTGGCCCCAGCTCGAAGAGGTTCCAGATATTCTCGCTGAACTTGCCAGCGTTGAAATGCACGCTATTCAAACCAGCGGCAACTGCATCCGCAACACCACCACCGATCAATTTGCTGGCGTGGCCAGTGATGAGATTGAAGACCCCCGCCCCTGGTGTGAAATAATCCGTCAGTGGTCAACATTGCATCCAGAATTCGCCTTCTTACCGCGTAAATTCAAAATTGCTGTCTGCGGATCCGAGCAAGATCGCGCCGCATTTCTGCTCCATGACATTGGCATACAGCTGGTGGTCAACGACGCTGGTGAAACCGGCTTTCATATTTTCGTCGGCGGCGGTCTGGGCAGAACCCCGGTAATCGCCTCATTGATCAAAGAATTTCTGCCCAAGGAGCATCTGCTCACCTACCTAGATGCTGTCCTGCGCGTGTATAACCGCTATGGCAACCGCGAGAATAAATACAAGGCACGTATCAAAATTTTAGTTAGAGCCTGGACGCCCGCGGTGTTTGCCGAGCGTGTAGAAGCAGAATGGCTGCATCTTAAAGATGGCCCGGCAACCCTGGATGGCAGTGAAATCGAGCGTGTAAAGAGCTTCTTTAGCCTGCCCGACTACAGCGCTGTCGACAGCGGCGCAGTCGATGCACAGGTGCAGGCACTGGCGGCAGAACACAAAGGCTTCTCGCGCTGGTTAGATCGTAACGTCAAGAACCAGAAACAACCTGGTTATGCCTGTGTGACTCTGTCCTTAAAGCCGGCTGGCGTTGCGCCTGGTGATGTTACAGACAAACAGCTAGACATCATTGCCGACCTCGCCGACCGCTATGCATTTGGTGAAATCCGCACCACGCACAATCAGAATATTGTGCTGGCAGATGTGCCTAAAACAGCGCTTTTTGAACTCTGGCAGCAGGCCAAAGCGGCCGGGCTAGCCACCGCCAACATCGGCACTATCAACGATATGATCTGCTGCCCCGGCGGCGATTACTGCTCATTGGCTAATGCCAAATCCATTCCAGTCGCTGAAGCCATACAGCGCAAGTTTGATGATCTCGACTATGTCTATGACCTGGGTGACCTTGAGCTCAATATCTCTGGCTGTATGAATGCCTGTGGCCATCACCATATTGGCCACATAGGTATTCTCGGCGTCGATAAGAAAGGCGAAGAATGGTATCAAATACAGCTCGGTGGCAGTGCCGATAAAAATGCCGCCCTGGGCAAGGTCCTGGGCCCATCGTTATCTCGCGAAGCCGTTGTAGACAGTATTGAGAAATTACTGGATGTCTATGTTGAAAACCGTCTTGAGCAGGAGAGCTTTTTAAAAACCTACCAGCGTATCGGTTTAGAAAAATTCAAGGAGCGAGTCTATGCCCCAGCTTCTTAAAGACGGCAATATCATCAACAATAGCTGGCAGCTGATCAGTGACGACATCCTGGTCGAGGGCGATATTCTCGTTTCCGTCAGCCAGTGGCAGGCGCAGTCTGACGCGCTAACCAATCGCGATGGCGCAGTCGGGGTATGGATCGACAGCCATGAAGAAATCGAAGATTTCGCCGAAGCCATTATTGGGCTGCCGGTCATTGCCATAAACTTCCCCAAGTTTGCGGATGGGCGCGGTTTCTCTCTAGCCCGTCTGCTACGCGAGCGCTATGGCTACAGTGGCGAGATTCGGGCCATTGGGCAGATTATTCGCGACCAGCTATTTTATATGCAGCGCTGTGGCTTCGATGCCTTTGCTTTTGACGCAGACATCGACCTGGCCGACGCCAGTCAATCGCTACAGGACTTCTCCGACGCCTATCAGGTTGCTGTAGACCAGCCTGAGCCGCTATTTAAAAGACGCGCCTAATCAATCGACGCGCCTAAAAATCTGCTAAGGTTGAGGCCATGGATCACCACCTGATACAGCTGTTCTTTCTGATTTTTACCGGCTCCGCCATCGTTGCCTCTCTCGCGCTATTTGGCCGTCAGCCGCTGTTAGTCGCCTACATACTGCTCGGCGCTGTGATGGGGCCCCATGGTCTGGCCTGGGTTACGGACGTAGATCTGATTAGCGAAATTGCCAGCATCGGCATTATCTTCCTGTTGTTTTTGCTGGGTCTGGATATGCAGCCACAGGCGCTGGGGCGGGTACTGCGTCAGGTCACTCATATCACCTTAATTAGTTCGTTACTGTTTGCTGCTGTCGGCTTTGGGGTCGCCTATCTCTTTGCTTTTAGCTTGCTTGAATGCCTGATTATTGGCACCTCGATGATGTTCTCCAGCACCATTATTGGTATCAAGCTACTGCCCACCACGGTGCTCCACCACAAACATTCCGGTGAGCTAATGATTGGCATGCTGCTGATGCAGGATTTTCTCGCCATCTTTGTGCTGCTAATGCTGATATCCGGTCTCGAAGGTGGTGACAGCCTGATTACCTTTGGTAAAAGCATTGTCGCCCTACCTCTGATTATTGGCGGCGCCATACTCATGGTGCGCCATATTTTACAGCCACTGTTCGCACGCTTTGACCGAATTGGTGAATATGTATTTTTGCTGGCTATCGGCTGGTGTCTCGGGGTTGCCGAACTTGCTGAATTTGTTGGCCTATCCAGAGAGATTGGCGCCTTTATCGCCGGTATTTCCATCGCCACCAGCCCCATTGCCCAGTATATTGCACTCAACCTAAAGCCGCTGAGAGACTTCTTTTTAATCCTGTTCTTTTTCTCTCTGGGCGGCGGCTTTGACCTTTCCCTCATCCCACAGATAGCGCTGCCAGCATTGATTTTGGGCGCCGCCATGCTGATGCTCAAACCTACCGTCTATCAGGCCCTACTGCGTGGCCAGAGCGAGAGCCAAAACCTGTCTTGGGACATCGGTTTTAGGCTGGGACAGAATAGCGAATTTTCACTGCTGATTGCCTACGTTGCCTTCAACACCCAGCTTATCGGTAATAATGCTTCACATTTAATACAGGCCGCAGCAATTATCACTTTCTTGGTCTCGAGCTATATAGTAGTGTTTAACTTCCCCAGTCCCATTGCCATCAGTGACAAACTACGGCGGGACTAAGCTGGACCAGGCTACTAAGTAAGCTATAGAGAAGGGACACATCAACAGCGTCACGGAGAGACGAATATGGCACAGCTTCAGACAAAAAAAGTCTATGTTCATCAGGTCGAACCCGGCATGTATGTCTCCGGACTCGACCGACCCTGGCTCGAAACTCCCTTTTACCTTCAGGGGTTTCTGGTGCGCAACAACGCCGAGGTACAGAAACTCTCACTCTATTGCGACTATGTCTATGTAGACCACAGCAAGAGTATCGCCAATTTTGATGTGGCCGTAGCTCATAAAATTGGCCATGATCGCAAGCTCGGAGTCGCAGAAACCCCCTTTGCCAAAGAACTTTTAAGCAGGCGCATCACCAAGTATGAAGAGCAGGTTGCGGTTACCAGCGAGATAAAAGCAGCTAATCAGGCCTATCGTAATATTCGTCAAGAATTTGACAGTATGGCCACCCGCATCAATCAGGGTAAGTCATTAAATATCACCAACCTCAGCGAAGTGGTTAACCCCTTAGTCGACAGTGTTATTCGTAATCCGGGCGCCAGTATCTGGCTTGCCAAACTAAAATCCCAGGATTCTTACACCTACCGTCACTGTATGGCAGTCGCTATTTGGTGTGCGGTAATCGGCCGCCAAATTGGCCTGCCAAAAAAAGAGTTAGCCCTGCTATCAACCGGCGGCATGCTGCTGGATATTGGTAAATTAAAAATTCCCGGTCAGGTACTCAACAAGAAAGAACAGCTTACTGAGCGCGAATTCTCGCTGATAAAAAAGCACGTCAATATCAGCCTTAAAATGGCCAGTGAATCCTCGCGTACCATACCCCAGCCCGTGATCGATATGATCGCCTACCACCATGAACGCTTTAACGGCAATGGCTACCCCAATGCCCTGCAGGGTACCCAGATACCACTCTATGCACGTATCGCCGCCATCGCCGACTGCTATGACGCCATCACCAGTCAGCGTGTCTATGCCCAACCTATCGCTCATGCCACCGCGCTCAAAAAAATGTACGAATGGCGTGGCTATGACTTTCAGCCTGAGCTTATTGAAGCCTTTATCCAGTCTGTAGGAGTCTATCCAACCGGTACGTTGGTTGAACTAACTTCCGGCGAAGTGGGTATTGTTATCAAAGAAAATCCAGGCAAACGCTTGCGTCCACATGTGCTGGTCATCCTCGACCGACATAAAAACCAACTAGAGAATTTTATCGAACTGAATCTATGCGCCTATATTGGCAGCGATAACAGAAACATTGATATAGCGCGAACACTGGAACCTGGCGCCTATGGATTGGATCCCGAGGCCCTCTACATCTAATGACCCTAATGCCGCCCATGGTTGATCGCTCAACCATACTATCGACCATCGTTGAGCAGTTAGCAGAGGCCGAACCCCGCAAGCAGCTCAGTGTTGTTGCCGTGGTTGATCTCAAGCAGTTTCAACAGGTCAATCAGCTCTACGGCCATCGACTGGGAGACAGTATTCTTCATGAACTCTATCAGCGTCTGACTTCGCTAACCAAACAACCAGCCTTTTGCGGCCGTATTGATGGCGACAAGTTTGCACTGCTTATGTCACCGGTTCTGGATATTCAGCTACTGCCTTTGCTGGCTAAAAAAATTCACCATCTGGTCGCGCAACCCTTTCAGCGAGAGCAGTTAAATATACTGATCAAGAGCAGCATTGGTTTTACCACCTCAGGCCGTCACAGCCTCTCCGCCGAGCGCCTGATGCTAGAGGCAGAGGCAGCTGCCAAGCACGCTAAACTCAGTGATCAGCTCTATCATATCAGCCAGAGTTCCAGCTATGATCAGGCTCCTGCCCTTATCGCCCTGGAAAAAGACATCGATGAGGCGCTGGAGAGCAATGCCTTTAATCTCTTTTATCAACCAAAGTTATGTCTGACTAAAAAGGTCCCTATGGCCGCCGAAGGTTTGCTGCGCTGGGACCAGGCCTATCGGCAACAGGTAAATTCAGAACAGCTAATCGGTATTATTGAACGCTCTGGACGCATGTCTGAATTATTTCGCTGGACTATCAATACCGCCCTGCGCGAGTCTAGTGACTGGAACACCAGTCATGGCCCCATGACTATCGCCGTCAATATCTCTGCCAGCTGCCTCAAACAGCCGGATCTATTTACGCTTATCGAATCCAGCCTCAACCTCTGGGGTGGCGACCCGTCAATGCTATGCATAGAAGTCACTGAATCCGCTATCCAAGAAGATCTGGCACAGGGGTTTCAGGTGCTATCTAAAATTAAAGCGCTGGGGGTAAAAATAGCAATCGATGATTTTGGTACCGGCTACTCCTCCCTTGAGTATTTTAAATACATCCCGGCCAGCGAGTTAAAGATCGATAAATCTTTTGTGCTGAATATGCTCGCCAGTCAGGTCGACATGGAAATTGTCCAGCTGATTATCGAATGGGGCCGACGCTTTAACCTGCTCACCGTGGCCGAAGGCGTTGAAGAGCCACAGGTACTCAACTTATTGTGCGAGCTGGGCTGCAGCTTTGCGCAGGGCTACCATATTAGCAAGGCCCTGTCTCAGGAGGCATTTCAGCAGTGGCTCAAGGATTACCAGCAGGAACAGTACTTTGAAAGCAGCCTCACTCATTAATGTAATCGCAACCATGGTTTTCTGCTATTCTTTGGGTTAATGGATTTTGGCCTTTAAACAACTGGATGTTTAGAACTCAGATGAATCAAACAGTCTCCGATTATACGATGTCCCAAGCTGGCAACACACGCCAGTCTCTGGCCAGCGAACTGGCCACTAAAGCGATGGCTGACTACAGCATCAGCACCGATCTCTCCTCTGAGTTACGCGTTGCAACACTCGCCTATTACAGTATTCAGCAGGAATTTAACCGCATAGGAAAAACCATTAAAGCAGGCGGGATACCCAGTCTCGAGCGAGTGACACCAATGCTCGAAGCGCTAGTTGAAAGCATTATTCGCAACCCCGCCGCCGGTGTCTGGTTGGCACGCCTAAAAAGCAAAAGTAGCTATGCCCACCGCCACTGTATCTCCTGCGCCATTCTCTGTGCAGTCATGGGCCGTCAGCTGGGTTTGGGGCGGGATGAGATGTTTCATCTGGGCCTGTCCGGCCTGCTCATGGACTCGGGCAAGCTATTGCTGCCCGACAGCCTGTTGCGTAAGACCGGTGAACTCAATGAACATGAACACCTGGAGACCCAGAGTCATATAGCGTTAGGGTTAAATGCGTTTAAAGACTCTCACCTGCCCACTGAGGTGACGAATGTTATCCAGTATCACCATGAACGCTTCGATGGCAGCGGCTATCCGGCCAGGCTCGAGGGCAGAGGCATACCACTGTATGCCCGCATTGCCGCGGTGGTTGATTGCTATGACGCCATGACCAGCCCAAGATATTACGCCACGCCCATACCCCATTCAGAGGCCATTATGAAGCTGGCAGGCTGGCGCAAAAATCTCTTCCAAAAAGAGCTGGTCGATACCTTTATTCAAGCCATTGGCCTCTATCCACCGGGTTCGCTCGTCGA
Source organism: uncultured Porticoccaceae bacterium (assembly GCA_965662065.1). GTDB lineage: Bacteria > Pseudomonadota > Gammaproteobacteria > Pseudomonadales > Porticoccaceae > HTCC2207. Next base: position 54,768 of record CBFIGD010000008.1, read on the forward strand.
ACTAACCACTGGCGAGGTTGCTGTGGTGAGCGACTTCCGCGCTGGCATGGGCAGAAAGCCAGAGTTAACGGTGATTCTCGATGCTAACAAGAAGCGCCTGGCACGGAAAAAAGTGCTTGTTTTATCCGGTCAGGAAGGCAATACGGATATAGCCAAGAACCTGCCCCCGGATGCCTATGACTTAGACCCAGAGGCACTGTTTTAGCTGTTTAGAGAGTACTAAAATTGCTTATTGGAATCCTGAGTCAGGCGCGCCCACCATTTGAGTAATAGACGATCCGCGCTCTCTTCTGCGGCTATGCCCAGGCGCTGATGGAGTTTTTTCTTCTGCACAAAAGCCACTTCGAAAACATCGGCTTCGCCAATACGCGAGACGAGATACTCATCACTTGTCTGCACATCGTCCACCAGCCCCAGATCCTTGGCCACGGAGCCATACCAGATTTCACCGGTAGCGATCTCTTCTATATCCAGCTGAGGACGCCGTTCTGAGACGTAACGCTTAAATAACTCATGGGTCTCCTCCAGCTCGGCAACAAACTTTTTCCGGCCCTCAGCAGTGTTTTTGCCAAACATAGTCAATGTACGCTTATATTTGCCCGCCGTGAGGATTTCGTAATCCACATCGTTCTTTTTTAATAGCTTACTAAAGTTAGGCATCTGAGCTACCACCCCGATGGAGCCAACAATGGCGAAGGGTGCCGCAAGAATTTTATCGGCGACACAGGCCATCATATAGCCGCCACTGGCAGCAACCTTGTCTACACAGACGGTCAGTGGAATGCCTTTTTTGCGTATCCGATCGAGCTGGCTACTGGCCAGGCCGTAGCTATGCACCATGCCGCCCGGACTCTCTAATTTGATCAGCACCTCATCCTGACTGTCGGCCTGACTCAATATAGCCGTCACTTCCTCACGCAGATGGCTCACTCCGGACGCACTGATATTGCCATCAAAATTAAGCACAAAGACACGACTCTTGCGGGTTGCTGCGGGCTCATCCCGACCACTTTTCTTGGCTGCCTTGAGTTCTTGCTTCTTTTCTTTTTTCTTGGCTTTGTTTAGCTTCTTCTCTTCGGCTTTTTGCAGGGCTTCATCCATGGTCGCCAACAGCATCACCTCGCTCATATGCTCAAATTGCTCGTTGAGCGGTGTAATCTCAAGATGCCCCTTTTCATTGCCCTGGGTATTTTTTTGCCGAGCGCTGACCACAATGCTAACCAACATGGCAAAGGCAAATAGGACAGTAGCCGTCTTGGCCAGAAACAGGCCATATTCAATAAGGAATTCCAAAATTTACTCCAGAGTAATCAATAATTAACAACGCATAAGCCTACAGTATAGACGCTAGCCTGCGCTATCCGAAGGCTAACCTGGACTCATCTATGTACTGTTGTAACAGGCGTCCAGACATAATGGTTGGCGGTGCAATAATGCCCGGTAAGTTGTCGTACCGAAACCAGTCAGCCTCGGCAATCTCAATACCGTCAATGGTGATATTATCGGTGACCGCTTCGGCCATAAAGCCCAGCATCAGCTGACCCGGATAGGGCCATGACTGGCTGCCAAAATAGCGGATATTGTCAATTTCCACACCTACCTCTTCAAACACTTCGCGATGCAGTGCTTGTTCGGCCGTCTCTCCGGCTTCCAAGAAACCGGCCAGCGCACTAAATCGGTTAGCGGGCCAGCTGGGATTGCGCGCCAACAGGCAGTGGTCACCGCGGGTAACCAAGACAATAACGCAGGGGGAAATACGCGGATAGTTGCTAATCTTGCAGGGCTTGCACTGCAGCGCATGCTCGCTGCCCGAAACCACATTGGGCTCACCACAGCTGCCACAGAAGCGGTGCTTAAGCTGCCAGTCCAGTATCTGTACTGCACGACAGGCCAGGGAAAAAACCTCATCGCCGGCAGTCATGAGCAATGAGCGCAGCTCCACCAGGGTAAAACCCTCGGTCGCCGCGGCCTCAGGCATGAGCTCCCAGACTTCACAATCACGCCCCTGCCACTGGCCCAATGTAAGCTGTCTTTCGCAGAAGAACTTGAGCACATCTGTGGCGTCGCCATCAATAACAGGACCATGGGTCTCGGGCCCCGATGCCAGTAAAATGTCCCCCGCAATCACAGCGACAACCCATTTTTTATCCGTATTAATTGGCACAGGGCTGGCGTAGAAACCGTTTAGGCGTGGGGGGATTATCACAGCGGGATTTACCTTTGATATAGAGCGTAAAATCAGTTGAAAAAAGCCTTGAAAGCTTGCAAATTGGTATCGCTAAAGCTAAGGTTTCGGCCGTCAATCCAATAAGTTTAGCATGAAAGTATCGATGAATTGAGCAGCGATTTAAATCATTGAAGACCTTCTTAATAATACGTTAATAAAGCAGCTAAGGAATCCCCGATGACCCCAACTTTACCCCAGGCATTCAAGAAGAATTTTCTCGGCAACTCTCCCGGTTGGTATGAGAGCGCCATCATTGCCTTTTTAGTACTCAACCCTGTAATCATGTATGTGTTCGGCCCCTTTGTTATGGGCTGGGTTCTTATCGCTGAGTTTATTTTTACTCTGGCCATGGCGCTTAAATGCTATCCATTGCAGCCAGGCGGCCTATTGGCGATTGAAGCTGTGCTTATGGGACTCACAACGCCGGAAGCCGTCTACAACGAAACCGTTGCTAACTTTCAAGTTGTCTTGCTGCTGATGTTCATGGTCGCAGGCATCTACTTTATGCGCGATATGCTGCTGTTTACCTTTACCAAGATTCTGCTTGGGGTGAAATCAAAAACCTCGCTGTCGTTTTTGTTCTGCTTCGCTGGTGCATTTTTATCAGCGTTTCTGGATGCGCTGACAGTAACCGCGGTTTTAATAACAGTATCAGTCGGCTTTTACTCTGTGTATCACAAGGTAGCCTCTGGCAAAAAGATCGCCGACGACGACCACGATCATAGTGATGACGCCTTGGTGCGAGTGCTCGACCGTGAGAAGCTCGAAGATTTTCGCGCCTTTCTGCGCAGCCTGATTATGCATGGTGCCGTTGGTACTGCCCTGGGTGGTGTAACCACGCTGGTAGGCGAGCCACAGAACCTGCTGATCGCCGAGAAAGCTGGCTGGACCTTCATGGAGTTCTTTTTAGTCATGACACCAGTCACCATGCCGGTACTGGCCTGCGGTCTGGCAACCTGTATTATCTTGGAAAAAACCAAGGTATTTGGCTACGGCTCCCAGCTTCCCGACGAAGTCCGTCAGGTATTGCAAGCGTCCAGTGACTATGATGAATCTCACCGCACCCAGTACGACAAAGCCTCGCTGATTACTCAGGTCATAATTGCATTGATTCTGGTTGCTGCTCTGGCTATGCACTGGGCACCTGTTGGCCTTATCGGTCTTATGATCATTGTTCTGTTAACCGCCTTTAACGGCATTACCGAAGAGCATCGTATCGGACACGCCTTTGAAGAAGCACTGCCCTTTACCGCATTACTCGTGGTGTTCTTTGCCATTGTTGCGGTAATCCACGAGCAGCACCTGTTCTCGCCAGTGATTGCCATGGTACTGGAACAGGACGAAGCCATTCAGCCTGGCGTATTCTTTCTGGCTAACGGCTTACTCTCTGCCATCAGTGACAACGTGTTTGTTGCTACTGTTTACATCAATGAAGTCAGAGCTGTTTACGATGCCGGCGACATCAGCCGCGAGCACTTTGATAAGCTGGTAATCGCCATTAACACAGGGACTAACCTGCCCAGTGTTGCCACACCCAATGGCCAAGCGGCATTTTTATTCCTGCTGACCTCGGCGCTGGCGCCACTCATTAGATTGTCTTATATGCGCATGGTAGTCATGGCCCTCCCCTACACGATTGTCCTGACAGTGGTTGGCTTCCTGTGCGTGATGTACAGACTGTAATAGCGTTACCGCAGTAACAAAAAAGGCGATCCAATGGATCGCCTTTTTTTATAACGGTTGCTTGCCAATCTTTGATTAGCAGGCGGTTTTTACACCCTATACCGCACCGCTTTATTGCGCCTTGAGATCTTTGCGCAATACCTTACCCACATTGGTCATTGGCAGCTCATCGCGGAACTCAACAAACTTGGGCACCTTGTAACCGGCCATATTCTCCTTACAGAAATCGATTACCTGAGCCTCGGTCAACTCGCTGTCTGTGGTAACCACGAACATCTTGACCACCTCACCGGCTTTATCGTCAGCAACACCGATAGCGGCACATTGAGACACTGCTGGATGTAAGGTGAGCGCCTGCTCAAGCTCATTCGGATAGACATTAAAGCCAGACACAATAATCATATCTTTAAGGCGGTCAACGATCTTGATGTAGCCCTGATCATCGACAGTCACAATGTCACCAGTATGCAGCCAGCCATCAATAATAACCTCGGCCGTTTGCTCTTCACGCTGCCAGTAGCCCGCCATAACCTGCGGCCCGCGCACACACAACTCGCCCACACCACCGACTTCTTGCTCGACACCATTTTTATCGACAACCTTGATCTCCGTGCCCGGAATGGGAATGCCTGCTGTCCCAATTCTTTCGAATCCAGAAGGATTCATAGAAATGACTGGCGATGACTCAGTCATGCCATAGCCCTCACCGACAATACAGCCTGTCGCTCTCTGCCAGTCACCGGCAACAGATTCCATCAGTGCCATACCACCCGATAGGGTCATTCTCAGGTTAGAAAAGTCGAGCTTCCTGAAATCTTTATTTTCAAGCAAGGCAACAAATAGAGAGTTGAGGCCAATAAAAATTTCAAACTTAAACTTTTTAATAGCGCGCACAAATAGCGGAATGTTGCGTGGATCTGGAATCAATACGGTGTGCCCGCGCGTGGCTGGCATGATTCCCATGCACAGCGCAAAGGCATAAATATGATAGATCGGCAACGGTGCCACAGCGATGCTGTGAGTAATCGGCCTATCCAGTATCGAAATAACACTCAGCGACTGGGCGATATTACTGACCAGACAGGACTGCGTCAGCATCACGCCTTTTGAAGCACCTGTAGTACCACCGGTATACTGAAGCGCGCAGACATCATCGAGACCTGCCTTGTGAGCAATGTAGTTACTGCCGCCGGTAAGCATTTCAGTAAATCTTATATGCTGGCCCTTAGCCAGGGAGGGACGTTTGCCTACCAGCTTCATGGCACCACTGAGCAGTATATTGCGCGGTTGCGGCATAAGGTCTACGGGGCGCGTAACAATCACATGTTCAATATTGGTGTCTGGCAGCGCCTGACACAATGTGTCGTAGAACTGATCGAGCACAACCACGGCTTTAACACCGGAATCATTAAACTGATGAACCAGCTCACGCACTGTGTACATAGGGTTGGTATTAACAATCACCAGGCCTAGTTTCCATGCCGCCACTACCACAACAGGATACTGAATCAGATTGGGTAACTGCACCGCAATACGGTCACCGGCAACCAATTTTAATTTCTTCTGGAAATAGCTCGCGACTCTTCTCGATAACTGATCAACTTCCCCATAGCTCAGGGTTTGACCAAGACAGGTATAGGCCGGCTGTGTCGATGAATCTGCAATCGCCTTCTGCCAAATCTCCAGCAACGACTGCCCAGGTAGCTCCGGCTGCGCAGAGCCAATACCTACTTTTTTCTGTGCTTTTAAAACGGCTTCTTGCACCTGCATAGCAACATCTCTAGTTATTATTGTTTTAGGTAAACTGACGCCATCGCAGACGAGTTACTCAACGGGACAGAAGCGACATACCCTTCTCAAGGCCAGCCAGCGTCAGAGGGAACATCTTACCGTCAATCAGGTCTCGCAGCATCTGAATTGAGGGTGTGTACTCCCAATACTTTTCTTGCACCGGGTTAATCCAGATTAATTTCTCGTAGGTGTCAGACATGCGCTGCATCCATACTGCACCCGACTCTTCGTTATGATACTCAACACTACCGCCCGGACTCGTCACCTCATAGGGCGCCATTGAGGCGTCGCCCACATAGATTACCTTATAATCCGAACTGTACTTGTGCAGCAGATCATAGGTCGAAATCTGCTCTTCGCGGCGGCGGTTATTATCCTTCCACACATAGTCATACATGCAGTTGTGAAAGTAAAAATACTCGAGATGCTTAAACTCTGTTTTGGCAGCGGAAAATAATTCTTCACAGAGGCGCACATAGGGATCCATGGATCCACCGACATCAAAGAAGATGAGCACCTTAACCGCATTATGGCGTTCGGGCACCATTTTAATATCCAGCAGACCGGCATTGCGTGCGGTGCTGCGAATAGTATCGTCTAGATCCAGATGATCTGCCGAGCCTTCGCGGGCAAATTTACGCAGACGCCGCAGCGCCACCTTAATATTGCGCGTGCCAATCTCCACCGAGTCATCGAGGTCTTGATACTGACGCTCATCCCACACCTTGACTGCGGTGCCCTTGCCACCGGGGCCACCAATACGGATGCCCTCAGGATTAAAGCCACCATGGCCAAAGGGCGAGGTGCCATTGGTGCCGACCCACTTATTGCCACCCTCATGGCGCTTCTGCTGCTCTTCGAGGCGCTTTTTAAACTCCTCAATCAACTTTTCTAAACCGCCCAGGCTCTCGACTTTGGCTTTCTCTTCATCGGTAAAATGCTTTTCGAACTCTTTGCGCAGCCAGTCTTCCGGCAGCAGCGCTTCAACGATACCCTCAAGATTTTCAAGATTCTTAAAATAGGCACCAAAGGCACGGTCAAAACGATCATAGTACTTCTCGTCTTTCACCATAATGGTGCGCGCCAGCAGATAGAAATCATCCACCGAACCAAAGGCCAGGTTTTGCTCCATGGCGCTCAGCAGGTCCAGCAACTCCTTGATGGACACTGGCACATTGGCTTTCTTTAAGGTTTCAAAGAAGTTAATCAGCATAGAATAAACTCGATTACGTCAGTCCAGTCTAGCGGGCTTCGCGGCGGGTCATAAATGCCAGACGCTCAAGCAGATGAACATCTTGCTCATTCTTTAACAGGGCGCCATACAGAGGTGGAATCGCCTTGGTTGGATCGCGGTTGGTAAGAATATCCTCGGGAATATCATCCGACATAATCAGCTTTAGCCAGTCCACCAACTCGGAGGTTGAGGGCTTCTTTTTAAGACCGGGAATCTTGCGTACATCAAAGAAGATATCCATCGCATCATCAACCAACTGCTTCTTTATTTTAGGAAAATGCACGTCGACAATACGCTGCATGGTCATCCGATCAGGGAAGTTAATAAAGTGGAAGAAACAGCGGCGCAGAAATGCATCCGGCAGTTCTTTCTCATTATTACTAGTAATAATCACGATTGGGCGCTGTATCGCTTTGATGGTCTCGCCAGTCTCGTAGACATGGAACTCCATCTTATCCAGCTCAAGCAGCAAATCATTGGGGAACTCAATGTCCGCTTTATCAATCTCATCAATCAGCAATACTACTTGCTGGTCGGCGGTAAAGGCTTCCCACAGCTTGCCTTTTTTAATGTAATTACCTATGTCTTGAACTTTATCGCTACCCAACTGGGAATCACGCAGACGAGATACGGCATCATATTCATACAGGCCCTGCTGAGCCTTGGTGGTCGATTTAATATGCCAGGCCAGCAGTGGCATACCCAGTGAACTTGCCACCTGCTCTGCCAACATGGTCTTACCGGTTCCCGGCTCACCTTTAATCAATAATGGGCGCTGCAACGTTACTGCGGCATTAACCGCCATCTGCAGCTCGTCCGTTGCTATATATTCGTCTGTGCCTGTAAATTTCATATCGTCTGGATCCACATCAAATTGGTTTATTCTTCCTGCGCAATCATAGTAATCTAATCCGCCCTATTTTTAGAACCTAAATCACCCTGTGAACGCGCCATAACCCACGAAAACTGGGATTAAATATGACCACGGAGTATTTACGGCTTACGCAGGGATGTCGGGGCTAGCTTACTGCCGAGCAGAGACCGCCTAAGTCTACTTGGCGTCGATGACCTGACCAGACTTGATCTTTTTCATCAGCGCGCCCGCACCTCTGATACCCACCACAGACATAGCGGTGACCATCCCGGCCATCAGTGCGCCAACCACCCCGCAGCTAATCACATCCTGACCGGTTAAATACAGGCCCGGCAGCTTAGTTTTAGGCGTTAGCCAATCCTGCTCAAAACGGTGTCGATTATGAGCCAACCCATAGGCTTCACCCTTTTTGTAGCGGCAGAAATGGCGGGTAGAAAGTGGCGTCGAGACCTCTGAGTAATCAACCTTGCCACGCAACTGTGGCATCTGTTTGTACAGCGCCTCGAGCATGCGCTCGGCTAGATTGGCCTTTAACGCCTCATAATCATCGCCTCGCTTACCCCAGGTTTTATCGGCCCACTGGCGATACTGTTCGAAGTCACAGGGACCGATAACAATCTCAATGGTCGAACGACCTGGGTAACGGCGCTGAAAATCAGGGTCTTTCGCCGACGGGAAAGAGACATAGACCAGTGGCAATGGTGCACTGGGATCCTCTCTCAGCGCTGCGACATTTTTATCATGATGCTCATCGAGATAGATCCACAGGTTGGTTTTAGGTAACTGCAGTTCTTCTGCCGTACCTTGTAAGCCCAGATACATACCGCCATGGGACATAGAGGTCGCCAGTGACTCGAGCTTTTGCTTATAACCCAGCTTTTCACTCAACGTCGCGGGCAGCAGATCAGAGAAGGTATTCACCACACCTGCATTGCTAATAACAGTCTCTGCGTACAGGCTGTGACCGTCGGCCATCTTGACGCCAACGGCGCGGCCGCCATTGACAATAATTTCTACGACATCGGCATAGGTAAATACATCGCCACCTGAGGCCTGTATCTGCGGAATAATAGTGGCCGCCATCTGCGACGCTCCGCCAACCGGATAAAAACCACCGTTAAAATAATGCCCAGCAATTAGCGCGTGCATCAGAAAAACCGATTCCCTGGGTGGGCAACCATGGTCGCCCCATTGGCCGCAGAGCACCGCAATGAGCTTTTCATTATCGGTCAACTCTCTCAGCACATCGTAGGATGTCTTTAGCGCATAATCGGGAAGTTTATATTTGCTCGACAGCGACATCAACGTGGCAACAGGCGCTGGCATTGCTTTAGCTTGACTAACTGCGCCCATATATTTAGTGGTTGCAGTCACCAGCGCGACATATTTGTCGATGGCATCAGCGTCGAGCGGAAATTGTTTTTTTAGTGAGGCTTTAAAGTTCTCTTTGCCGGCGACAAAATCAAATGTTTCATCACCGAGAATAATGCGATCATAGACAGGGTCCATTTCCGCCCATTTAAGCTTGCCCCCAGAGATGTAATCAAACAGCGCGCGACCCTGACTTTTACGCCCCATATCGCCAATGTAATGAACGCCCACATCCCATTCATAGCCATTGCGCTCATAGGCATGAGTAAAGCCGCCCGCGGTATAATGCTGCTCCAGTACTAAGACTTTTTTGCCCATCTGCGATAGCAGTGCGGCGCTGCACAGACCGCCAATACCTGAGCCAATTACTATGGCGTCATAGTTGCCATCCACTCGCTCGGCGCGATAACGTTTGCCGATGCGCAATGTGCTGGGCGTGGTTTTTACTTTTTTACTCGCAACTGCCTGTGCTGTTGTCTCGTCCATTACAGCCCCTTTCGTGTAATTGATACTATTGTTTTTGTTTTTTTGACTTGGGCGTTTTTACCGCCTTTTCCTCAACGGCAGGCGGTGGCTTTTTACTAAAACGCGATAACACAAATCGCAATAAAGCATAAAATATAATGGCGAAAAAACTAATGGCCAAAATAGGCGCTAGACCACGCTGAAAACCAAGATTGCTCCCAGATGACAACAACCCCTCATAGAGACTGACAAAAAAGGCTGGCGCCAGATGCGGGTCATCGCGATACGCAGTGACCGGTGTGAGCAGGGTCGCACTGGTGAGTATTAACAGCAGATGGCGAATGGTGGTAAGGCCTGAATTTCGCATCCAGTACCAGAGCACAAATAGCAGACAGGCTACGCCAATACCATAGGCAACCCATCCCCATAAATAATTTTCTGCGCTATACATAATTAGTCAATCCAGTGAATAATATGGTCTTCAATATCGTCGTCATGCACATTTAATTCCGAAACGACTTTGCCCTGTAACGAGGCGCCGTAGCCATGCAATAACGCGCGATCTCCGGTAAGCAAATGGTGCCATTCCGGCAGCGGTTTACCGTCGGCAATCAATCGATAGGAACAGCTTTTTGGCAACCAGCCCAATGAAATAATATTTTCCTGATCCAATTGAATGCAGTCATTGACCACCCCGTGCCGCCCTTCATAATTACTGCAGCGACAGGACTCCGTATCCAGCAGCTCGCAGGAGACATTGGTGTGAAATATTTCACCGCTATCGTGGTCTTCAAGTTTTACCAGGCAGCATTTACCGCAGCCATCACAGAGTAATTCCCATTCCTCGGTCGACATTTGCGCCAGTGTTTTTGTCTGCCAAAAATTTGCCATTTTTATGCCTAGGTGCGGTATTCCGGCTGGATATTTGCCTGGGGAAATTTTGCCGGAGGTAGCTGCAAGTAAAACCCATTGTCGGTAATTTCTGTTAGCACTTTATTGATATCTGCACGGGCCAATTTACGCGACGGCGTCAATACGATGGTCGTCACTAATTTCAGCTCACCAAAGCTTGTCAGCAGAGCCTCAGGCACATTAGATAACGCTCCATCCTTAGGCACATACAGATACATCTCGTCTTTTTTATCGCCTTTGTAAATATCACATAGTATTTTCATTGTAACGTTTCCATGTTCTCAAGCACTTCCTGAATCGCAGGTTTGACTCTGGCTTGACGCCATCCTCGCAGAAGTCGTTCAGGCCATTGGTACTGACCCTTTGCATCCTCCGCAATCGCGCTGCGCAAAATCGCCTCCAGCTCTTTTTTGTTAGAGAGAAATTCTTGCGGTATCTGCTGTTCTTCGGCCACCGTATTTAAGGCGCCGCGCATAGCCTTGATAACTGCATTCTCCGACTTCGATAGGGGTTCCGGGATTGCCGTCACTGGTTCGTCTGCAGCCGAGGCTGCAACCTGCTGCAGCACCATTGAGCCGTGGCGCTTTATGGATCGAGAGTACCAGTCGTCAATGCCATGCAACTGCTCCTCAGCCGTTGGCATACGCCGTGCTATTTCCAATAAAATAGTATCTTTAATAATATGTGAGCGCGGTTTATCCAGTGCCCGTGCGGTATCCTCACGCCAATCACAAAGTCTGCGCAGAGCATTTAGTGAGTTGGCCTGTAAGCGCCATGCGCCTTTGACGCGCAGATAATAATCACTGTTATCCTTGCGCCCCGCCGCCATTTCAAACATGGCAGCGGTCTCTTCAGCAAACCATTCTTGGCGCTGCTGCTGCTCAAGAGACTTGCTCAAAATATCGTAAATACGGTGCAGATAAAGTACATCGATGGCAGCATAGTCCAGCTGGCGATCTGTCAATGGACGCTTTAACCAATCTGAGCGGGTTTCCTGCTTATCCAGCTCAACATCAAACATGCTGCTAACCAATCGCGCGTAACCCATACAGTAACCAATGTTGGCAATACCAGCGGCGATCTGAGTGTCAAATATATTGACTGGGCGAATATCCAATGCGTGGTCAAGTACCTCTAAATCTTCAGCGCAGGCATGAAAAATTAAGGTGCGATCCGGATCCTCCAGCAGCGCCTTGAGACTGGCAAACTGATCAATCGCCAGCACGTCAACCAGCCAGCACTGCTCACCATTGGAAATCTGTATCAACGCGATTTTTGGATAAAAAGTATCGGTGCGAATAAACTCTGTATCTATAGCCACCGTGGCTACCCCGGAAAGCTGATTACACATCTCTTGCAGCTTGTCATTGCCATCGACCCAAATATTCATCTACAGCGCCTTTCTGCTTTGTAATGCCATGTTTAAGGTACCACCATCGACATACTCGAGCTCGCCTCCCATGGGAACGCCATAGGCTATTCGAGACACAGCAACACCCAGCGCCTTGGCCTTGTCAGCAATAAAATGGGCTGTAGCCTCGCCCTCGACGGTTAAGTTGGTCGCCAGTATCAGCTCGCTGACATCGGTATGCTGCAAGCGGTCGATCAACTGATCGATACCCAACTGTTCGGGACCAATGCCATCAATAGGCGACAGATGACCGAGCAATACAAAGTACTTACCCTGAAAACTACCCGCCTGTTCGATCGCATAGAGATCGGCGGGATTTTCGACCACGCAAATCTGGGTCGTCAGGCGCCGCGCATTACTGCAGATACCGCAGACTTGATGTTCTGTCAGGGTGCGGCACTCGCCACAGCGACCAACTTTTTCCACGGCCTCGATAATGCTATCGGCCAGACGTGCAGCACCGACTTTATCGCGTTCTAACAGCTGCAGAGCCATACGCTGAGCCGATTTGGCCCCAACACCGGGCAAGCAGCGCAATGCTTCTATTAGCTGATCAATTACATTTCCGTACAAGAAATAGCCTCATTCACAGGGGATTTAAATGGATGCCTAAAAGGGCATTTTAAAACCAGCGGGGAGATCCATACCACCGGCCATATTTTTCATTGCATCTTTGCTCTGAGCTTCGACCTTGCGCACCGCATCATTGACAGCGGCTGCGAGTAGGTCTTCAAGGAAGCTTTTGTCTTCGCTCATAAGTGATGGATCCAATGTGACCTTGCGCACATCGTGACGGCCGGTCATTACCACCTGCACCATCCCTGCGCCGGACTCACCCGTCACCTCGGCGCTAGCGGCCTGTTCCTGCATCGCAGCCATTTTCTCCTGCATCTGCTGAGCCTGTTTCATCAGGTTGTTTATATCCATGGTTTCCTCAATTTATTCTTCTCAGTCTATAGGCCGCACAGACAGCTCGTCTAATGTGCCATCAAAGACTGCTTTAAATTTAATAACGTTAATGTCGCTATTTAAAGCCTCTACCGCCTCGGCAAGACGCTCTGACTTTTCACGAATATTGGCCGCGCGCGGGGTCTCCTGCTCAGCCACACCAAAGGTAATATCGACAGTAAGCTGCTGTCCAAAATACTCAGTCAACGCCTCTGCCAGACTCTGCTGATGGGCGTTATCGTAGAGACTGGTCTCATCACTGTCGATAAGAAAATTAAGCTGGCTACCCTCTCGCCCCAGGTATAAGCAATGACTGGCAATTTCGCCAAGGGAGGCGCCGATACTCAGCTGCTTGCGAATGTCGATCCAGTTACTGGGATTAAACTTTTGCAGGGGAACTGATGAGACTTCGTTAATGGCCGCAGGCGCTTCTACTGGAGGTGCTGATGGCTGCTCGCTAAGCGCCGCTGAGGGCTCTTTATTAAGTACCGCTGAGGGCTCTTTATTAAATACCGCTGAGGGCTCCTTGTTAACCGCCGCTAAAGGCTCTGTATCAGCAATGGCTGAAGGCTCTGTATCAGCAATGGCTGAAGGCTCTATATCAGGAGCTGTCGACGGCGCCGGCTCAATCCAAGGTGGCTCAGCGGCGTTAGCGTTACCCGCTTGCCGTACCGCAACAGGTCGCGTCGGTTCAGCTGGCGCGACCGTTTCAGGCTTTTTTGCAGGTGGCTCCGCCTCCCGGGGAGCAGCGGTCTCGGTAGCAATGGTCTTGTTCGGCGGCAGCGGTCTAAATGCCAGTGCGCGCAACATAATCATTTCAAAACCAGACTTAAGGTCCGGAGCCAGATGCAGATCTTTGCGGCCAAGCAAACAGATTTGATAGAACAGCTGAGCATCTTCACGAGACACTGCGCCGGCCAGGGCCAACAGCGCTGAGTAATGGCTAACGCCTTTATCCAGCGCCTCTGGTACGGCCTGTAATATGGCTACCTGATGCCAGATAGACAGCACATCAGCCAGCGCCAAATCATAGTCAGGCGCCTGCTCTGCCATACGTGCAACGGCAGCCAATACATCACTGCCAGTGCCAGTGGACAAGGCATTGCATATATCCACCACATAGCTGCGCTCAATGGTGCCCAGCATACTGCTGACTTCGGCGTCATTGACCTGCCCACCACCGTGGCCAATGGCCTGATCGGTGAGGCTCAGTGCATCGCGCATACTACCGTCAGCGGCACGCGCCAATGACCAGAGTGCCGCTTCTTCAAACGGCACCTGCTCCTCACCCAGCACAAACTGCAGGTGCTGGGTAATACGCTCTGCACTCAGGTTTTTTAAGTTGAACTGCAAACATCTCGACAGCACTGTAATTGGCAGCTTTTGCGGATCGGTGGTGGCGAATAAAAACTTTACATGGGGTGGCGGCTCTTCCAGGGTTTTGAGCAGTGCCGCAAAGCTGGATTTGGACAGCATGTGGACTTCATCGATCAGGTAAATTTTGTAGCGGCCGCGAGATGGTGCGTACTGCACGTTATCCAGCAGATCGCGCATATCATCGACGCCAGTTCGCGACGCCGCATCCACCTCAATCAGATCAATAAAACGACCTTCATTAATTTCATTACAGCTGGCGCACGCACCACAGGGCACGGAGCTAATACCTTGCTCGCAGTTGAGGCACTTGGACAGAATCCGGGCAATGGTGGTTTTACCCACACCGCGGGTACCGGTGAACAGATAGGCATGATGAAGGCGGTTGTTATCAAGCGCATTAATTAACGCCTGAAGCACATGTTCCTGACCTGCCATCTCGGCAAATGATCGCGGACGCCACTTTCGGGCAAGGACCTGATAACTCATCGCATAATCTGCTTTAGTTTAAAGAGACTTATTATAGGGAGATAAGCGGAGCGCTGAAAGGGTTAATGGCGATGACCCCCAATAGCCACACCTCGGCACACAGCGTAACCACTACCGTTGCTCCCTTCCGGGCCTGGCGGAGTTCATGGCTGGCTGTTGCGAGGGGACCAAAGGGGGCCACCATTAAAGCGAAGCGCGAGATTATCGGAGGTTTACCCGGTAAGTGCAACCGCTTATGCCAATAAACCCTGGATTGATCGAGCAGCAGAAAAAATACGCGGACAGCAGGCAGAACCACCGATGTTATGCACGGTCAAATAGTGCATTGATGCTGAGATTGCTGACGTCTTTTTTGCTAGACTCCTGCTGTGCTAAAACGATAACCAATATTATAAAGTGAAGGGTTCTCTGTTAATGAACAACCTTACCAGGCAGCATTTACTACTCCCATTATTATTCATCATCCCTACCCTGCTGCTATCAGCCTGCGGCGGTGGTGAGAGCAATGTCGATCAAGGCAATCGCAGCGGTACATTGCACTGGGGCAATGGCACCGAACCCCAGAGCCTCGACCCTCATATAGCCACCGGCGTCCCGGAACATCATATTATCACCGCCCTAATGGAGGGATTGATTCTCAAGGACAGTAAAACCTTAGCCCCCAAACCTGGCGTCGCGGAATCCTGGACCATCAGTGATGACGGCCGTGTTTATACCTTCAAGTTGCGCACCAATGCGCGCTGGTCCAATGGCGATGCGCACAACGCCCATGACTATGTTTGGTCCTGGTGGCGTGCACTGCAACCGGCACTGGGTAACCTCTATGCCTATATGTACTTCGCCATTGAAAATGCCCAGGCCTATTACGAGGGTACAGTCACTGACTTTGATCAGGTTGGTGTTAAAGCGCTCGACGACCATACATTGCAGGTAACCCTGTCCCATCCAACCCCCTACTTCTTACAACTGCTCGATCATTACAGCCTGTACCCTGTCCATCGCGGCACGATTGAAAAGTTTGGCAGTGCCGACGAGCGCGGTACACGCTGGACTTACGAGGGCAATAATGTCGGCAATGGCGCCTTTCAGTTACTCGACTGGAAAATAAACCGTCGCATTACCGTGCAAGCTAACCCCTATTATTGGAACGCAGACAGCGTCCAGCTCAAGCAGATTGTGTTTTACCCCACCGAAAATGTGGTCAGTGAGGAGCGCATGTTTCGCGCAGGCCAATTACACCGCACTGGCAGCATTCCCGCGGATAAAATTCCAGTGTATCTCGAGGCCAACGACGCCTCTCTGCACATAGCCCCCTATCTTGGCACTTACTTTTACCGCATCAATACCGCCTTGCCTCATCTGCAAGACAAGCGGGTTCGACGCGCACTGGCCATGACGATAGACCGCGAAACCATCGCCAAAAGTATTCTTAAAGCTGGGCAGATTCCCGCCTACGCAATGACGCCGCCCGGCACCATGGGCTATTACCCAGAGTCAGACTTGCACTTTGATCCAGAGGCCGCACGGCAGCTGCTGGCCGATGCCGGATACCCCAACGGTGAGGGATTCCCCGCCATCGAGATTCTGTATAACACCAGTGAAGGCCACCGTAAAATTGCCATCGCCATCCAGCAGATGTGGAAAAAATACCTCAATATAGATATCCGCCTACTCAACCAAGAATGGAAGGTTTATCTCGATAGCGTGAATAGTGGCAGCTATGAAATATCTCGCGCCGGTTGGATTGGTGACTACGTAGACCCCAACAGCTTTTTAGATATGTTTTTGTGTAACGGCGGCAATAACCGCACCGGCTGGTGCAATGCCGACTATGATCACCTGATTGCCGATGTCGCACCCACAGTAAAAACGCATGCTGAGCGCCTAGCTGTATTTACTCAGGCTGAGAAAATACTGATGGATGAACTACCGGTTATTCCTATCTACATCTATACCTCGGTCAACCTGGTCAATAGCTCGGTTAAGAACTACGCCGATAATATTCTTAATCAGCCCGCATTTACCGAGATGTATCTACAGGCCGAACCCGAGCAACCGATTCCAGAAGGAGACCAGCCCTAATGTTGAGATTTGCTTTTTATCGCTTGCTGCAGGCGATACCCGTGCTGTTAATTGTTGTCAGTCTGACCTTTATGCTGGTGCATTCAGCCCCAGGTGGCCCCTTTTCGGCAGATAAAGCCGTGCCTCCAGAAGTTATCAAAGCCCTCGAGGCGCAGTACAGTCTCGACCAGCCATTATGGCAACAGTACCTAAACTATCTCGGGGATGTTGTGCAGGGCGATTTTGGTCCTTCATTTAAATATCCAGGACGCGATGTCACTGAACTGATCGCCGCTGGCTTACCAGCCACCGCAGAACTGGCCTTTTACGCCATGCTAGTGGCCCTATTGATTGGCGTCAGTGCCGGTGTTGCCGCCTCAATGCGCCCCAACACAGCGCAAGACTATATTCCCATGTCAGCGGCCATGATCGGCATCTGCATGCCCTCTTTTTTACTCGGGCCACTGCTGGTGCTGGTATTTGGCATCCATCTGGAATGGCTGCCGGTATCTGGCTGGGGCGATATGCCCGGCGACAAAATACTGCCCGCCATTACCCTGGGCACTGGCTATGCTGCCTATATCGCACGCCTGTCGAGAGGTGGCATGCTAGAAGTACTGTCGCAAGACTATATTCGCACCGCCAGAGCCAAGGGGCTCTCCGAACCATTGATAATTGCCAAACATGCACTGCGCGGCGGCCTGATTCCGGTGGTAGCATTTTTAGGCCCGGCCTTTGCCGGTCTGCTTGGCGGTTCCTTTGTCGTTGAAACCATCTTTCAAATTCCCGGCCTCGGACGCTTTTACGTGCAGGCTGCCTTTAACCGCGACTACACGATGATACTGGGCACCACCGTATTTTTTGCCACGCTGATTATCCTGTTTAATCTGCTCTCGGATATGTTGGCGGTTTGGCTCAACCCCAAACTGCGGCAGCAAGTGAGAGGGGACAACTAATGACCTCTAACACAATGACTATGGCCGCAGAAAAAGGCACTTCGCTATGGCAAGACGCCTGGATCAAGTTACGTAAAAATCGTCTGGCCCTGCTGGGTCTTGGTCTGTTGATCTTTCTCTGCGTGGTCTCGCTATTGACCCCATGGATTGCGCCCTACGGTTATGAACAACAAAATCTATTGCTGGGCGCCACACCGCCCTCGGCACAGCACTGGCTGGGCACCGATATCTTTGGCCGCGATATGCTCACGCGCATTATGTGGGGCGGTCGGGTGTCTCTGATGGTGGGCTTTATTGCCACCGCCGTGGCTCTGGCTATCGGCGTTATCTATGGCGCTGTGGCTGGCTATGTTGGTGGCCGCGTTGATACGGTGATGATGCGCCTTGTCGATATTCTCTACGCCCTGCCCTTTATGATCTTTATTATTTTGCTGATGGTGGTGTTTGGCCGCAATCTGCTCCTGCTGTTCCTGGCCATTGGCGCAGTGGAATGGTTGACCATGGCGCGTATTGTGCGCGGTCAGGTGATGGCATTGCGCAAGCAGGAATTTGTGGAAGCGGCGCATTCTCTGGGCCTGTCCCAGTGGATTATTATCCGCCGCCATATCATTCCCAACACCCTCGGCCCAGTGATTGTCTACACCACATTAACCATTCCCAGCGTGATGTTGCTGGAAGCCTTTTTGAGCTTTCTCGGCTTAGGCATCCAGCCCCCGCAAAGCTCATGGGGCCTGCTGATTAATTACGGTGTAGAAACCATGGAGGAATACCCCTGGTTATTAATTTTCCCGGGTATTGCTCTTTCGTTAACCCTTTTTGCGCTTAACTTCCTCGGTGATGGTCTGCGCGATGCGCTGGACCCACGCACTGCAAAGGACTGATGAGTTATCACTATGACTGCACTACTCGACGTTAAAAACTTAAAGGTCCATTTCCATACCAGAAATGGTCTGATCAAGGCAGTAGACGATGTTAGCTTTTCGGTGAATGCCGGTGAGACGCTGGCGATTGTGGGCGAATCCGGTTCTGGCAAATCAGTCACCTGTTACAGCCTGCTGGATCTCCTACCCAAACCACCTGCAAACATTGAAGGTGGCACTGCCCTATTCGACGGTGAGGATCTCCTGACTTGCGACAAGGATCGCATGCGGCACTTCCGTGGCAATGATATTGCCATGATCTTTCAGGATCCGATGACTTCGCTAAACCCCAATCTGACCGTTGGTGAGCAGCTGATTGAGCCGCTGATCTATCACCCGAACGGGGAACGTCGCCAGGATCGTGCCAGGGCAAAAGCTCGCGCAATTGAACTGCTTAAGGAAGTAGGCATTCTCGATGCCGAACGACGCTTCGATAGCTACCCTCATGAGTTTTCTGGCGGTATGCGTCAGCGTGTGATGATTGCAATGGCACTAATCAATGAGCCGCGACTGCTGATCTGTGATGAGCCGACCACTGCTTTGGATGTGACTATCCAGGCGCAGATACTGGCGCTGATTAAAACGCTTCAGCAATCTCGCGATGTGGCGGTAATCTTCATCAGCCATGACCTCGGTGTGGTTGCCGGTATCGCTGATAAGATTCTGGTCATGTGTGATGGTGTCGCCATGGAGTCTGGCACCAGTGATAATATTTTCTACAAGACCAAGAATGACTATACCAAGCGTCTGCTAAATGCGATTCCCGAGGGTGCTAAAACGATAAAAAATCGTGCTCAGGTAAATAACATTTTGGTTGACGCGAAGAATATACGCACCTGGTTTAAAGATTTCTCTGGCTCTAAGTCCACCACTGTAAAAGCGGTCGACGATATTTCACTGACCATCCAGCGCGGTGAAATTCTTGGGCTGGTGGGTGAATCCGGCTCGGGAAAATCAACACTGGGGCGCTCTATTCTGCAGTTAGTGCCTATGCAAAAAGGTACTGTGACCTTTGATGGCACTGACTTAAGCAGTCTGAGCCAAGGACAGATGGTGCCCTGGCGTCGCAGGATGCAGATGATTTTTCAAGATCCCTATGCCTCGCTAAATCCTCGCATGACTGTGTTTGAAACCTTGGCTGAGCCGCTGCTCTATCACGGTATCGCCACTAAGAACACTATTACCGAGCAGGTGCAGGCACTCATGGATGATGTGGGCCTGGCCCGCGCCCATATGCGCAAGTACCCCCATGAATTTTCTGGCGGCCAGCGTCAGCGCATTGCGATTGGTCGCGCTATTGCGACTAAGCCTGAATTAATTATTGCGGATGAGCCGGTGTCGGCGCTGGATGTGACTATTCAGGCGCAGATTCTTGATCTGATTCTAGGGCTGGTTGAGCGGCATAATCTGACGATGATGTTTATCTCTCATGATCTATCGGTGGTGCGTTATATCTCTGACCGGGTGATGGTGATGCATCATGGTGTGTTGATTGAGCAGGGTGATACGGAGCAACTGTGGGCTGATCCTCAGCGGGAATATACCAAGAATTTGTTGAAGGCGATTCCGCTGGCTGACCCCATATCGGAGAGAGCAAGGCTTTGTAGTTAGGTTTTTTTGAGCGGTGGTTGGAAAGGTTGAGGGGGGGCGATTCTTTTTGGGCTCACCTACCCTAGAACCAAGCTTGGCAATTACTCAAAATACACGTCATGCACAAGTTTCCAGAATTACCCTGGATAGTCAGGCTTGCGTGTGCCAACCTCAGATTGTCTGCCACCGTATAGAGACCCTTTACTTCCGCTCAAGATGGCAATTCAAGGGTAGGCGTTTAGCCGCAACTAATACCTGTGCCACGGAGGCCACAGTAACCCGCAGGATTCTTAGCGAGATACTGCTGATGGTAATCCTCAGCATAATAGAACGTTGGGGCTGCCATAATCTCCGAGGTTATCGCACCGAAACCAAGATCAGTGAGTTGCTTCTGCACAGACTTGGCAGAGGCATTGGCAGCTTCCAACTGTTCCGGGCTAGTGCAATAGATCGCAGAGCGATACTGCGAGCCACGATCATTGCCCTGGCGCATACCCTGCGTAGGATCGTGAGCCTCCCAAAAAACCGCCAGCAACTGCTCATAGCGAATGAGCTTGGGGTCAAACACCACCAGCACCACCTCAGTGTGGGCAGTTAAGCCAGTGCAGGTTTCTTCATAGGTTGGGTTTGGGGTATGACCGCCAGCGTAGCCAACCGCCGAAGTCATCACACCAGGCTGCTCCCAAAAGCGGCGCTCGGCGCCCCAAAAACAACCCATGGCAAAATACGCGACTTCCAAGCCCTCAGCAAAAGGTGCCTGAATAGGCTGGCCATTAATAAAGTTGCTATTGTTAACTGACATTTGCGCACTGCGACCCGGCAAGGCGTTATCGGCAGTCGGCATATCTGGCGTATTAGAAAACATAAAAACCCTTTTTTTATAAAGCGCTTAAACCCAACTCTAGGTCAGCTTTAATATCAATAATATCCTCAAGACCGACCGCCACGCGCACCAGACCATCGACAATACCAGCCGCCGCTCGCGCCTCATCCGATAAGCGGCCATGCGTCGTCGTCGCCGGATGTACAATCGTTGTTTTAGCGTCACCCAAATTAGCCGTTAGCGATAGCATTTTGGTACTATCGATTACACGCCAGGCAGACTCGCGTCCACCCTCGACAACAAAAGATACCACACCACCAAAATCAGACTGCTGCTTTTTAGCCAGCCCATGGCCGGGATGATCTTCAAGGCCAGCATAAAATACTTTCTTCACTTTTGGGTGATCATTGAGCCAAGTGGCAAGCGCGGCTGCATTAGCCGAATGGGCCTGCATACGGATACGTAATGTCTCTAGTCCCTTAAGGAATACCCAGGCATTAAACGGGCTCATGGTCGGGCCTGCAGCGCGCAAAAAGCCGACCACCTGCTCCATTAGTTCTGAGCGTCCCACCACAGCTCCACCGAGGCAGCGGCCCTGGCCATCAATATATTTGGTGGCGGAATGAACCACGATGTCAGCGCCCCAGTGCAGCGGCTTTTGCAGCACAGGCGTGCAGAAGCAGTTATCCACCACAAACAGTGCATCTGCGGTTTTTGCAATAGTTGCCAGCGCCTCAAGATCAGCTATTTCTGAAAGCGGATTTGAGGGCGTCTCGCAAAATAGCATTTTGGTATTCGCCTGTATGGCTGCCTGCCAGGCATCCAGATCGGCCAGTGGCACATAGGTCACAGCCACACCAAATTTGGTGATGTATTTATCCATCATCACTCTAGTGCTGCCAAAGACATCCTGGGAACAAACCACATGATCGCCACTTTGCAGGAACGCCATAATGACGCTGAGTGCCGCTGCCATACCCGACGCGGTGGCGACGCATTGTTCTCCCTCTTCCATCGCGGCGAGACGCTGCTCGAAACTACGAACGGTTGGGTTGGTATAGCGGGAATACACATTGCCCTGCAGTTCATTGCTAAAATATTTAGCTGCCATTTCGGCATTTTCAAAAACATAGCTAGAGGTCAGAAACATCGCTTCCGCATGTTCATTCTCATGGGTGCGCTGATAACCGCCACGAATAGCCGTCGTATCCTGTTGCCACTTATCGTCCTGATTAGCCATGCTGTTTGTCGCTACCTCTTCTATCTCGCCCGCTACCGTGAGGCGAGTGAATTGTTATTATGAATTCCTATAACCTGCCCTTTTTTGAACTCGCCTGAGCTGTCATTATTTTGCTTGGCAGAATCACTGCGCTGGGCTTCAATACGATCAAGATAGGCTTTATCCACATCGCCAGTAATATAGTTACCATCGAATACAGAGCACTCGAAACGTTTGATAGTCTCGTTACCCTCAATCCCTGAGTCAATTAAATCCTGC
Source organism: uncultured Porticoccaceae bacterium (assembly GCA_965662065.1). Lineage (GTDB taxonomy): Bacteria > Pseudomonadota > Gammaproteobacteria > Pseudomonadales > Porticoccaceae > HTCC2207. The sequence continues at coordinate 77,395 of CBFIGD010000008.1, forward strand.
AGGTCCTGATAAATAATCCAGTCAGCACCAATAAGCTCGCCCACTTCTTCGTCGGTACGACCATGAGCTATAAGCTCTGTTGCCGATGGCATATCAATACCGTACACATTTGGGTAGCGAACACCCGGCGCCGCTGATGCCATAAAGACTTTGTTAGCCCCGGCATCGCGCGCCATCTGAATAATTTCTTGCGAGGTAGTGCCACGCACAATAGAGTCATCAACCAGCAGAACATTTTTACCGGCAAACTCTAACTTAACTGCATTGAGCTTTTGGCGCACTGACTTCTTACGTTCGGTCTGGCCCGGCATAATAAAGGTGCGACCTATATAGCGGTTTTTCATAAAGCCTTCGCGCAACTTTACGCCCAGCTGCTCAGCCATCGCCTGAGCCGCCACACGGCTAGTATCCGGAATGGGAATAACCACATCAATATCGTGGTCCGGTTTTTCGCGCATCAGCTTATCGGCGAGCTTCTCACCCATACGCAAACGACACTTGTAAACTGAGATATTATCGATAAGAGAATCTGGACGGGCAAAATAAACATGCTCAAAAATACAGGGCGCCAGCTCGTGTTTTTTAGCACATTGCTGCACATGAATCTGACCAGATTTATCGACAAACAATGCTTCACCTGGTTCCAGATCACGAATCAATTCAAAGCCTAGGCTATCCAGCACCACGGATTCAGATACCACGGCGTACTCAACGCCAGTTTCAGTTTCTCGCTTGCCGTAACAGAGCGGACGAATGCCGTACGCATCGCGAAAGGCAAACATGCCGTAGTTGGCGATCAGGCCGACTACCGCATAGGCGCCGCGACAGCGTTCGTGCACATGGGTAACAGCGGCAAAAATATCTTCACTGGTTGGCGCCAGTTTTCTGCGCGACTGCAGTTCATGGGCAAATACATTGAGCAGTACTTCGGAGTCGGAGTCGGTATTCAGGTGGCGTAAATCGTCACGGAAAATATTGTGGCGCAACTCGGCCGCATTGGTGAGATTGCCATTGTGGGCAATAAATATCCCGTAGGGCGAGTTTACATACATTGGCTGTGCCAATGCCGGACCTGAGCTACCAGCGGTGGGATACCGCACATGGCCAATGCCGACATTGCCTACCAGGCGCAACATATGACGCCGATGGAATACATCACGCGCCAGGCCTTCGCCTTTGCATTGATGCAGTTCGCCGTTGGCTTCGGTCACAATGCCCGCTGCATCCTGTCCGCGATGCTGCAACATGGTGAGGGCATCGTAAAGCCGCGTATTAACGTCTGAAGTTCCGGAGATTCCTACTACACCACACATCTGTTATATCCAACCCGTAATAAAGTCTGTGACCGCTGTTGCCGCTTCCCTGCCCCAGGCTTCGAAGCCCTGAAACAGCGGAATTAGCGATGAGGCTAACCACCAGGGATCCTGATCTACCGGCACCGCTTGCGGTAATATTATTACCAGCGCCAACACAATCAATAGCCCTCTGAACACACCAAAAACCAACCCTAACGTCCTGTCTGTGCCACTCAATCCAGTTGAGCTGACCAGTTTCCCCAATAAAAAATTCACCACGGCACCCAGTAACAATGTGCCGATAAACAACCCGCCCCAGGCGGCTAGCTGCCTGATCGATGCCAGTGCAATAAAGTTGACCAGTAAATCTGCCGCCGGCTCCTTAAAGTTCATGGCCACGGCAAAGGCCGCAATCCAAATCACCAGAGACATCGCCTCTTTAACAAATCCGCGCACCAAACTAATCAAACCAGAGATGCTGATAATACCAACGATTCCCCAATCTGCTGTCGCTATGTCCATGGTTATTACGTCCGTCTATGCTGCTGAGTCTAGGGTGCGTATTGCAAAACAATTGCATCGGTCTTAAAGGTCGCATCAATGGCTACTTTTTCTTTGACCGCTCTGCGCTTATCGATTTTAGGGCCCACATAGACACGATAGCGGGGTTTGTTTTTAACCACCGCGGTTTTAATAAACGCCTTGTGTTTTTCCTTGCGCAGCCGGTTCATAAATTCTTCGGCTTTGTCCTGGCGGGCAAAGCTACTCACCTGAATCACCCAAGCATTGGGGAGGTCGCTGGCATTAAGCCCATAATGTTTTTCGCTGCTGTCAGTTGCGGGCTCGGACTTTTCTATATCGAAGATGGCGGAGAGCAGTGATTTTTCTGGCACCCCTACTGGGCGCTCAGCTTTCACCACCTGCACAGATTCTATTTCGGGTGCCGCAGGCAATTTACTGGTGCGGTCGATTTTAAGCGGGTCAGCAAAATCAAACAGCACTGGCAGTATGATTAATCCCAGAGCACCCAATACCAGTGCACCGGCAATTCGCTGTTTTAAACCATCACTCACTAGAGACCTCTGCCAAAATAATATTTAACGCTGCTGCCACCGTATGAAAGGAGCCAAACACCACAACTCTATCTACTGCGGTAGCCTGTTCAAGCGCACCGTCCAGCGCCTGCCCAATGGATTCGAGTAACTGTCCTGACTGGCCTGCATTGTATAACACTTCGAGCAGAGTTTGACCCTCGCTAGCCCTCGGACTGTCGCTTATTTTTGCAATAAACCAATCATCCACAACATTGCCCATGGCGGCCACTATTCCGGCCCAGTCCTTATCTGCCAGCACCGAGGCAACCGCCAATGTGCGGCCCTCAAATGCCGCCAGGTTTTGCGCTAACGCACCTGCAGCCGCAGGGTTGTGAGCGACATCTAAAATAACCTCTGTGCCTCTGTAGCTGAGAACCTGATGGCGGCCGGTTAAACGCACCGACTCAAGCGCCGCACGACTGTCCGCTGCATTGAGGGATAAACCCGCAGACAACAGCGCCTGCAGGGCCAGCGTTTTATTCACTGGCAACAGACCTGCGCTCGGCAGCTGATCAATTGCCATAGATCCGGTATTAACAATAAGTTGAGCGCAAAAAAGCGGCTCTTCGCTGTAGGAAAAATCGCGGCCGATATAGAGCGCATCAGCGCCGGTGTCTAACACCATCTGCTCAAAGCCTGGAGGGTAATCCTGCTCACCAATTAATAGCGGGCGATTAGCTCGGGCAATGCCTAGTTTCTCCCGCGCAATTGCCTCCCTGGTATCGCCCAACCAGTCTTGATGATCGAGTGCAATACTGGTGACCACGGCCACATCGGCATCAATAATATTGATCGCATCTAACCGGCCACCCAGACCTACTTCCAGCAACATGACATCGGGGCTGGCATCTATGAACACCAACAGCGCGGCCAATGTGCCAAACTCAAAATAGGTCAGTGAGATATCGGCACTCACCGCCTCTATCTCTTCAAATGCAGCAACAATAATCTGGTCCGATACCGGCTTGCCAGCAATACAGATGCGCTCGTTGTAGGTTAAAAAGTGCGGCGAGGTAAACATACCCACCGAATAGCCGTGGGCCAGTAATAACGCCTGCATACTGGCAATGCAGGAGCCTTTGCCATTGGTACCCGCGACCGTAATCGCAATCGGTGTTTTGGTTTTTTGAGGGGCTTGCAGTCGCTGCCAAACTTCGCTGACCCTGCCCAACCCCAGCTCTATTTCACTGGGGTGTCTGTTCTCCAACAGGGTCAACCAGTCCGCTAGAGAGCGGTTAGGCATCGGCGGGTTCGGGCACGTTGATTAACTTGGACAGGATGCTACCGAGACGGTCGCGCATCTGATGACGAGAAATGATCATATCAATATGACCTTTCTCCAATAAAAACTCACTGCGCTGGAAACCTTTGGGCAGTTTTTGACGAATAGTCTGTTCAATAATATTGGGGCCTGCAAATCCTGCGCGGGCACCGGGCTCGGCAACATTTAAATCACCCAGCATCGCCAGACTGGCCGATACACCACCGTAAACAGGGTCAGTCATCACCGAAATATAGGGCACGCCTGCAGCACGCAAACGCTCCAGTACAGCACTGGTTTTGGCCATTTGCATCAATGAGATCAAGGCTTCTTGCATGCGCGCACCGCCGGTGGCAGAGAAGCAGATAAACGGGCGATTTTCAGCCAGCGCCAGGTTAGCAGCGCGGGTAAACTTCTCACCCACGGCATAACCCATAGAGCCGCCGTGAAAGGCAAATTCAAAGGCTACTGCCACGACAGGCAAGCCTTTAACACTGCCGCTCATAGCAATCAGTGCGTCTTTTTCACCGGTCTTTTTCTGCGCGTCGGTCAGGCGATCTTTATACTTTTTAACATCGCGAAACTTCAGCCGGTCGATGGCCACTACATCTTCGGCCACTTCGGTACGGCCCTGCTCGTCGAGAAAAACATCCAGACGACGGCGTGCACCGATACGCATATGGTGCTCACATTTTGGGCACACATCGAGATTGCGTTCTAATTCGGGGCGGTAAAGTGGGGAGGTACACTTGGGGCATTTTTTCCATAGCCCTTCTGGCACGGAATTCGACCGCTCTGCACTACTTGAGGGTCCTTTGGGTCTAATTTTGTTCAGCCAGTTCATCTATTTCCCTTCAGCTAACCAATGGCTACAGCGGGTATGTGCAAACGCTGTAGTGCCAGAAAAACGCATTCTAACATGACAATTTGATGATGGATAAGACCTGCGCTAATTATTTATTAACGATAGTCGCTTGTTTGGCGCGGCGAACAAAGGCTTCCACCTTGGCCGCATCTTTAATACCCGGCGATGACTCAACACCACCGCTGACATCCACCATATCTGGCTTAACCAAAGTCACCGCAGCGGCCACATTGTCAGGGTTTAAACCGCCGGCTAATATCAGTGGATAGTCTCTGCTGACTGGGAGTCGACTCCAATCAAACTGATGGCCGGTGCCACCGTATTGGTCTTCACGCCAGGCATCGAATAAGAAACCACCTTCGGCCTGGTAGCAGCTGACTTCGGCATCAATATCCAACCCCTCGCGCATACGAATGGCGCGGATAAAGGGAACGTTAAACTGCTGACAAAACTCGGCGCTCTCGTCGCCATGGAATTGCAGCAAATCCGGCTTCACCTGCGCAATCACCTCATAGACCAGCTCGGCCTCAGCATTCACTAGCAACACCACACACTGAGCATCAGGGCCAATAACCTGGCGTATTTGCGCAGCGCGCTGAATATCCACATATCTGGAACTTTTGGCATAGATCACCAGGCCCAGCAGATCGGCGCCAGCCTCCTGGACCATAAGCGCCTGCTCGGGCGAGGTAATACCACAAATTTTTACGCGTACTGACATGCTGATAAGTCTACTCTATTGAGGGTGGCAAAGTTGGTCCGGCAGAAATAGCGGACCGCGGGGCAGAGCCGGAATACCCAGCTCCTTGGGGTAGCGCACATCCACCAGATATAAACCATTGGGTGCTGCGGTTGCTGCACTTTTACAGCGATCGCCCTGCGCCAGTAGCTGGTTAATCCAGCCTGGTTCTTGGCGGCCAAAACCAACTTCCATCAATGACCCGATCATATTGCGCACCATATGCAAAACAAAAGCATTGGCAGTCACTTCAAACACCAGCAACTGCCCGAATAAATAAATATTGGCGCTGGTGACATTGCGAAATGGCGACAGTGACTGACAGCCAGCACCACGGAATGCAGAAAAGTCCTGCTCACCGAGTAAATGGGCACAGGCCAACTGCATCGCTGCGGCATTTAAGGGATATTTAACCCAGGTCACGCCCTGCGAGAAGATACCGGGGCGCGCTTCACTGGGCGCTATCACATAGCGATAGGTTCGCGCGGTGGCACTAAACCGGGCATGAAAATTAGCGCCCACCTGCCCGGCCCAAACCAGTGAAATACTGTCCGGCAGCTGGCTGTTAGCGCCCTTGACCCAGTTGCGGCCAGTGCGATCTGCAGCACTGTCAAAATGTATCACCTGATGGCTAGCATGCACGGCACTGTCGGTACGCCCGGCACAGCTCAGCACCAAAGGGCCATTGGCAACATAACTCAGGGCGCGCTCTAATTCTGCCTGCACCGAAGGGCTGTGCTTCTGTTTTTGAAAGCCACAAAAAGTACTGCCGTCGTATTGAACGACGGCAGCAAAACGTTTGATTCCTGGGGGAAGACTCTGATCTTCGGGAATCATACAATTGGGGGTATAGACCCATTCAGACACGTTTATAGACTCTCTAATACCGCCCGGGCCCTGGCCTGCCCCTCTGCGTCTGATTCCTCAATAATCTCTTCAAGAATTTCCCGCGCCCCTTCCGGGTCGCCCATTTCAACATAGGTGTTGGCCAAATCTAGCTTCACGTCAACCGCGTTGATATCTTCCGTGGAGTCATAGTCATCAAAGTCATCTAGGCCAGTCGAAACACCTTCACCAACCGTCTGTTGCAGTTCAGCGGCACCAGGCAAGTCTACGCCTGGGTCAATCTCTCCGTCAGGACTGGGCTCATCGGAAAATATGCCACCATCCAAGAAGGTGTCATCAAGGAAGTCGCCAGCAAGCACCGATTCGTCCAGAGCATCAGTTTCAATATCACCACCAGACGCCAAGGCATCGTCCAGTAAATCTGAAATATCAATGTCTACGGCGCGCTCTGGCGCGGCAGGCTGGTCTTCGGCGTCTTCGATGGCTGAGGGCTCTTCTATTGCCGAGGGCTCTTCGATGGCTGCGGGCTCTTCCATGGCTGAGGGCGCTTCCATGGCTGAAGGCGCTTCCATTGCTGAAGGCTCTTCCATGGCTGAAGGCTCTTCAGCATCCTCGAGTAATTCCGTCTCCAGCGGTTCCTCTACCTCGAGAGACGCCTCAGGAACATCAGCGATCGCTTGCGGCTGTTCATCTGATTCTTTATCTAATTCAGGCAGCTCTTCAACAATATTCTCAACCACCGGTTCTGCAGGGCCCAGAATTACCGAAGCCATGGCTGTGGCTACGTCATCACCGGTCTGCTCAATTTCGTCATAAATAACGTTAAGCTCATCACGACGCGCTTCTCTGAAAAAGATTTCCATCAATTTTAAACGCGACGCTGTATCTGCGGGATCAGCGGCACGGGCTTCTTCAAGAATCTCCACTGCCTGCTCCAGATTACCCAGCGAGAGATACACCTCAGCTTCGGCCACTGCCTCAACCATGGAATCAAAAATCTCGGGGCTTACCGCATCATCGTCTACAGGGAAGATTTCTCTGTCGGTTTCGTCAAACAGATTATCTTCCGGGTTTAATTCCAGGCCGTCGAGATCATCGACCAACAAATTTGCACCCGTATTAACCGTCGACTCTTGATCATAATCCTGATAACCCTGCGCATCTCCATCAACAATAGGCTCATCACCCAAAGGCTGGTCGAGATCAGTTTCTTTGGTATTTTTTGACCGACGCAACAATAGCACCAGCAATAAAACAGCCAGCGCCACCGCGGCCCAGATATACCATGGCTGACTCTCTAAGCGCTCAGCCAGAGTCGCTGGCTTTTTCGGCGTGGGCGCTTTGACCGGGGCTGCCGCGGCAACCTCAGCGTCGCTAGCAGCCGCTTGATTTTCAGACACGGCGGCCAAATCACTCATCAGGTCGACCTGGGCTTCCAATAGCACCATACGCTCGCGCAGTTCAATATTTTCCAGCTCTGTTCTGTTTTTTTCATCCTGGGCAACGGCCAAATCCGAGGCTAACTGTTCGACATCATCACCGCTACTGACCGCAGTCTCCGCTGCGCCAATATCGTCACCGGCAAACCCGCTGGCATCGTCAGACCCTGCACTGGTATCCAGCCCCGAGGCGAGCTCTAAACGGCCGCTGCTATCATCTTCGGTGCTTTCCTCAAAAAGGCGATTATCGAAAGTACTCTCACCTAAATCATCCACCAGCTGAGTGGCTTCGGCCGGCTGCTGTTCAGTCAGGCCAATCTGCACGGCAACAATATCGCCAGCTTCCTGTTTAATTTCATCGTTGGAAGGTAGGCGCAGAATGGCGCCCTCCTTCATTTTATTGGCATCGCCATCAACAAACGCGCTTGGGTTTTGGCTGTAAAGCGCATCCATGGTTTGTAGGATAGTTGAGCCACGAGGCCGCAGGCGCTTGGAGACATTCCACAACGTGTCACCGACCACCACCTTATGTGCTCCCTCTGCCAGCGCTGGCTTAGCTGCCCTAGCGGGGGCAGCAGAACGTGGCGCAGCAACATTCACTGATTGAGCAGCGGTTTCTTCACCGCTATACAGCGGCAGATCCAACAGCAGGGTATATTCCCTAACAATGCGCCCCGCTGGCCATTCGAGCTGCACCAGAAAGTCGAGATAGGGCTCAAGAATTGGCCCCTTACTGGTGACTTTAACAATCGTCTCATCAGCCGCATTGGTGTCGACAGAAAAGGCTAACTGGGTCAGATAGTAATCGCGAGTAACCCCAGCCTGCGCAAACGCCGCCGCAGGTGCCAACTGAACCAGAAGCAGCCCTTCTTCAACGCCTTCTATATTAGTTAGCGCTATCTCTGCATCCAGAGGTTCATTGAGCACTGACTTAACGGTTATATCTCCAAAGCCGACTGCAACAGCTGTGGTTGCGTACAACAACACTGCTAGCGCTGATGCTGCCAGTTTGATCGACCATTGGCGGGTTATCATAGTTTTCTTCCTGTTAAGCACGATTCGCTTTTCCATTCTGATATTACAGCCCAAAGTCCACAGTAACGGATGCCTGTACGACTCAAAAGTAGAGGCTCAGAATTCCCTTTGATTAGCCTACGGCTAAATTCTAGAGATTGCAGAGAAATATTCTAGTCATAGTTACATTATTTTCTTGAATAGATGCGAAAACCCATAAAAAAAGGGCCAAATACTGAATTTCTTCAGCAAAAAGCCCCTTCGCGCCCCTGACAAAGCAAATACTTAGTCGATAAGAATTCTAAGCATGCGCCGCAATGGCTCAGCAGCACCCCACAACAATTGGTCACCCACAGTAAAGGCCGACAGATACTGCTCACCCATATTCATCTTGCGCAAGCGCCCAACAGGCACATCCAAGCCACCGGTAACCGCAGCTGGCGTTAAATGCTTAACCGAAGACGCTTTATCATTGGCAATAACCTTGGCCCAAGGATTGGCCTCAGCGAGCATGGATTCAATCTCATCCATGGGCACATCCTGAGTCAACTTAATTGTTAACGCCTGACTGTGGCAACGCATAGAGCCAATACGCACACAGAGACCATCCAGAGGAATAGGATTGCCTTCACGGTTGAGAATCTTGTTAGTCTCCGCCTGATTCTTCCACTCTTCACGGCTCTGACCGTTCTCCAGCTGAGAATCAATGTAAGGTAACAGACTACCGGCTAGCGGATAGCCCCAGTTGTCCACCGGAAAACTATCACTGCGCAAGGTATCCGTTACCTGGCGATCAATATCCAAAATCGCCGAGCCCGGGCTAGCAAGCGCATCCGCAACCGACCCCTTAATCACACCCATCTGATTAATCAGCTCACGCATATTCTGCGCACCAGCACCAGAGGCCGCCTGATAAGTCATCGACGAAGCCCACTCAACCAGATTGGCATTAAACAGACCGCCGAGAGACATCAGCATCAGGCTTACGGTGCAGTTACCGCCGATATAGTCTTTAACGCCATTGGCCAGGCCATCTTCAACCACATTCATATTTACTGGATCGAGAACAATAATCGAACTGTCTTCCATACGTAGCGCCGAAGCCGCATCAATCCAATAGCCATCCCAGCCTGCACTGCGCAGCTGTGGGTAAACCTTCTTGGTGTAGTCGCCGCCCTGACAGGTAACGATAATATCCATCTGCGCCAGCGCATCGATATCGAAAGCACTCTGCAATAAAGGTGTCTCCACCCCCACATCCGGAGCCGCTTGACCGGCCTGAGAGGTGGTGAAGAATATTGGCTCAATATCGGCAAAATCGTTCTCTTCACGCATTCTGTCCATCAGCACAGAACCAACCATGCCACGCCAACCTACAAATCCTGTTTTTTTCATTTCTTTAAACTCTCTCAATTTAATTAATTCTTATGGATACCAGGCCTTGCTGGTATCTATTGTCATGTGGACCCCAGCCTTCGCTGGGGTGACGCTCCATTCCTGGGGTAACGCTCCATCGCTGGGGTAACGTTCCATTCCTGGGGTAACGTTCCATTCCTGGGGTGACGCTGCATTGCTTGCAACTGACGGGCACCGTCCTCCAACACCGTCATTCCCGCGAAGGCGGGAATCCATAAACATCCGCCTTCACTCGGTATCTCCGCGCAGCCATGGTGATCCTTTACGATCAATCAGGGCCCGCTTATGGGTTGAGCATTTTCAGGTCGAGTGAGCACTTGTTTGAGCGCAGCGAGTTGTGCGAACGCTGAAAATGCTCAACCCATGGGACCGATCGTAAAGGATCGCCATGGCTTCGCCCGCACCAAAAACCACTACGCCCACTTCCAAACAGATACCAGCATTCGCTGGCATGACACTGGAATGCTGGCATGACGCTGGAATGCTGGCATGACACTGGAATGCTGGTATGACGCTGGAATGCTAGTATGCCGGTGGAAAGCCAGTATGACGGCATTGCAGACTAAAGCGCCGCAACCACCGCATCACCCATCTCAACCGTACCAACCCGCGTCATACCATCCGTATAAATATCCCCAGTCCGCAACCCCTGATCCAGCACATCACTCACCGCCTTCTCAATCGCATCCGCCGCCTCAACCCCATCCAACGAATAACGCAACATCATCGCCACCGACAAAATAGTCGCCAACGGATTAGCCACCCCCTGCCCCGCAATATCCGGCGCCGAACCATGACAGGGCTCATACATACCCCCACCATCTTTATCCAGAGACGCCGAAGGCAACATACCAATCGACCCCGTTAACATCGCCGCCGTATCCGACAGAATGTCACCAAACATATTGCCGGTCACAACCACATCAAACTGCTTGGGCTCCTTAACCAACTGCATCGCCGCGTTATCCACATACATATGGCTCAGCGCCACCTCAGGGTAATCCGCCGCCATATCACTGATGACCTCGCGCCACAAAATTGTCGCCTCCAGCACATTCGACTTGTCCACAGAACAGAGACGCTTACCGCGCACCATCGCCGCCTCAAACGCCATACGACCAATACGGCGAATCTCAGACTCACTGTACTTATAGGTGTTGTAACCCTCACGCTCACCATTCTCCAACGTGCGAATACCGCGCGGCTCACCAAAGTAAATACCACCTACCAACTCGCGAACAATCAGGATATCCAAACCAGAGACAAACTCAGGCTTCAGCGAAGAGGCATGCGCCAACTGCGGATACATAATTGCCGGACGCAGATTACCAAACAGTTCCAACTCAGAACGAATGGTCAACAACCCCTTCTCTGGACGCAGATGACGCTCAACATCATCCCATTGCGGGCCGCCAACAGCACCCAACAAAATTGCATCAGCAGCTCGGGCCTTATCAAGCGTTTCCTTAGGGCAAGGCTCACCCACCGCATCCAACGCCGCACCACCCAAATGGGCGTAATCCAACTCAATACCTAGGCCAAATTTCTCATTAACCGTCTCAAGCACGCGTACTGCTTGAGCAATAATCTCAGGGCCAATATTGTCCCCGGGTAACACCAAAACCTTCTTCATACCATTAACCATTATTTGATCGCTCCAAATACCCAAGGATGCTGAGCCGCACGCTTAGCCTCATACTGTTTAATCGCATCGGCTTCCTTTAGCGTCAAACCAATTTCATCCAAACCGTTTAGGAGGCACTCCTTACGAAACTCATCCAACTCAAAACTAAACACATGGCCAGAATCGGTTGTCACCGTCTGCGCGGGCAGATCAATAGAAAGCTGATAGCCCTCTTCCGCATTCATCTCGTTAAAGAGAATATCCACTTGCTCTTCAGTCAAAATCACCGGCAACAGACCGTTCTTAAAACAGTTGTTGTAAAATATATCCGCATAACTCGGCGCAATCACCGCATTAAAGCCATAGTCTTCCAACGCCCAGGGCGCGTGCTCACGGCTCGAACCACAGCCAAAGTTCTTGCGTGCCAATAAAATTGAAGCCCCTTTAAAGCGTGGGGAGTTCAGAGGAAAATCTGGATTAACCGGACGATTAGAACAGTCCGCACCCGGCTGCCCTTCATCCATATAACGCAACTCATCAAACAGGTTCGGGCCAAAGCCACTGCGCTTAATGGATTTAAGAAACTGCTTGGGGATAATCATATCAGTATCTACGTTAGCGCGATCCATAGGACCAACCAAACCACGGTGTGCAGTAAATGCTTTCATTAAACGGCCCCTCCTACTTCTTGTAATAAAAAGCTTCGTACATCAACAATAGGCCCCGCCACCGCCGCAGCCGCCGCCATCGCCGGACTCATCAAATGGGTGCGCCCACCATTGCCCTGACGACCTTCAAAGTTACGATTCGAGGTAGAAGCACAGTGCTCCCCCGCTCCCAACTTATCTGCATTCATTGCCAGACACATAGAACAGCCCGGCTCACGCCAATCCATACCCGCCGCTATAAAGATCTTGTCCAAACCCTCAGCTTCTGCCTGCGCCTTAACCATCTGCGAACCGGGCACAATCAACACCTGCTTAACCGAACTGGCCACCTGACGACCCTTAGCCACAGCCGCCGCCGCACGCATATCTTCAATACGGGAATTAGTACAGGAACCAATAAACACGCGATCCACAGCAATCGACTCAATCGCCTGACCGCCCTCAAGACCCATATATTCAAGAGCGCGCTCCAGCCCCTTACGCTTCTCCTCATTAGGCTGCTCGTCTAACGTAGGCACAGAAGCCGTAACCGCAGACACCATCTCTGGCGACGTTCCCCAGGTCACCTGCGGCGCAATCTCATCCGCATGCAGAACAACCTCTGTGTCAAAGACCGCATCCCCGTCACTAACTAAACCATTCCAGTACTCAACCGCCTGAACCCACATATCACCCTTAGGCACAAACTGACGACCTTCACAGTAATCAATGGTCTTCTGATCAACAGCCACCATACC